>JANSYR010000003.1:0-300000 GCA_024742285.1 bacterium
CAAGCGGGAGACGATCGCGTTCTCGAAGCGGCGGCAGTCGGCGCTGTACCGGATGGCGATCTGGGCGGTGTGGCGAAACTACATGAAGGATCGGTCGGAGAACCGGAGGAAGGGGACACCGGCGCAGGCGTTGGGGATCACGAGGCGGGTGCTGGAGGTGAAGGACGTCCTGAGTGAGCGGCTGTTCGCGGGGCGGATCGCTTCGGTCCGGGGCTGGCTGGCGGAGTGTTACTTCGGCCGGATCCGGACGCGGGCGATCGAGAACTGCCGAGAGCACCGGGCGAGGTTCGCGATCTAGGGAGTTCGGATGGAAGGCGTCGCCTCGCCGAGGAGTGCGATCAGGGAAGGTGCAGTCCTGAGTCCACGTCTCACGAGATGTGCTCGATTCGACCCGTTCGGGGGGTACCATCGGGCCACGCCCGTTTCGGGCGGGAGGAATCCGATGTCGTTCGTCCGCGCCCTCTCCGCCGTCGCCCTGCTCTTCGCCGGCGGCGCGTTCGCCGAGGACTACTCGCCCTATTCCGGCGAGGACTTCCCGCGCAACGTCTACTTCGGCGATACCCACGTCCACTCGGCGTGGTCGGCGGACGCGGGCAACATGGGCAACCGGCGGATCGGGCCCGACGAGGTATACCGCTTCGCGCGCGGCGAGACCGTCACGTCCCACAACGGGCAGGCGGTTCGGCTGAAGCGGCCGCTCGATTTCCTCCTGCTCTCGGACCACGCCGAGTACCTCGGCGTCATGAACATGCTCGACCAGGACGATCCGGTCCTGCTCGCGACGGACACGGGCCGACGCTGGTCGAAGTGGCGCAAGAACGGGGAGCACCTCAAGGTCTTCGGCGAGTTCGGGCTCGCGCTGCTGCGCGGCGTCGACGCGATCCAGAGCGACGAAGTCGAGGAGACGAACTGGAGTCGGGTCGTCGCGAACGCCGACCGCTGGAACGAGCCCGGAAAGTTCACCGCGTTCATCGGGTACGAATGGACCTCGACGCCGAACGGCGACAACCTCCACCGGAACGTGATCATCGCCGACGACGCGAGCCGCGCGGGCCAGGTCGTGCCGACGAGCTCGATCAAGGATCCGACGCCGGAATCGCTCTGGGCCTGGATGGGGGCCTACGAGGCGAAGACCGGAGGACGCGTCCTCGCGATCCCGCACAACTCGAACGTGAGCGGCGGGCTCATGTTCGCGCTCCAGGACTCGAAGGGGGAGCCGATCGACCGCGCCTACGCCGAGGAGCGCGCGCGCCGGGAGCCCCTCGTCGAAGTCACCCAGTACAAGGGCGACAGCGAGACCCACCCCTTCGTCTCCCCGAACGACGAGTTCGCGGACTACGAGACCTGGGATCGCGGCGCGCTCGGCCGTGCGGGACACGAGGACGCCTACTACGAGTTCGAGTATGCCCGCCCCGCGCTCAAGAACGGACTCGCGCTCGAGGAATCGCTCGGCGTGAATCCCTTCAAGTTCGGCCTGATCGGGAGCACCGATGCCCACACCGGTCTCGCCGCGGGCGGTGAGGACAACTTCTGGGGCAAGTCGACCCGGACGGAGGCGGCCCCCGAGCGTTGGAAGGTGCCGCTCTTTCCGGAGCCGGAGGACGGAGCGGTCGATCCCGCTCACATGCCCGACGACGTGCTCGACCAGTTCGCCGACGAGACGGCGGCGGTCCAGTGGTACGAGTGGGAGATGGCCGCGTCGGGCTATGCCGCCGTCTGGGCGAAGGAGAACACGCGGGCCGCGCTCTTCGACGCGATGCGCCGTCGGGAGACCTACGCGACGACGGGGCCGCGGATGACCGTGCGCTTCTTCGGCAGCTTCGGCTTCGAGGACGGGGATCAGCACACGCCGGACCTCGCACGTCTGGGCTACGCGAAGGGCGTGCCGATGGGCGGTGACCTCACCCGAGTCGATCGCGACGGGGCGAAGGGCTGGCGCAAGGCGCCCACCTTCCTGGTCGCCGCGCTCCGCGACCCGGAAGGCGCCAACCTCGACCGTGTGCAGATCGTGAAGGGCTGGCTCGATTCGAAGGGCGAGAAGCACGAGCGGATCTACGACGTCGCCCTCGGCGGCGACCGTGAGATCGACCGGAAGGGGCGTGCGAAGGCGCCGGTCGGCTCGACCGTCGACGTCGAGAATGCCAGCTGGTCCAACACGATCGGGGCCAGCGCGCTCACCGCCTTCTGGAAGGATCCCGACTTCGACAAAGACGAGCGCGCCTTCTATTACGTCCGCGTGATCGAGATCCCGAAGCCGAGATGGACGGCGTACGACGCGAAGAAGTTCGGGGTGGAGATGCCGGAGGAGGTGCCGATGACGACGCAAGACCGCGCCTACACCTCCCCCATCTGGTACTTGCCTTAGTCCCGGCCGCGGATAGCACGTCGCTTTCGGCGCCTTCTCCCTGCGCGATCCTCGACGTATTGCTTGTTCCCGGCCGCGGATAGCACGTCGCTTTCAGCGCCTTCTCCCTGCGCGGTCCTCGGCGTACGGGAGTACGCCTGCGGTCGCTCCGGTCCGAGGTCGCCGAAATCGACGCACTCTTCGCGGCCTTACGGCGTCGCGGGTGGGCGGCCGTGCGGTCTCGGCTGAGTTCGTCGTGGCTACGGGACGATGATGCCTCGGCCGGGGATCTGGCCTTTGGCCAGGCGGTCGAAGGCGGTGGGGGCTTCGGTGAGGTCGAAGAGTTCGACGTCGTTGCGGAGGAGGCCCTGGTCTCCGAGGGAGACGGCGGCGCGGGTGTCGGCGTCTGTGCCGCCGACGAAGGAGATGATCGAGGCGTTCTTGCCGCCGAGGGCGCCCATGATGGGTTGGTCGAGCTTGCCCTGGTCGGCGCCGACGACGGCGCAGGTGCCGAGCTTGGCGAGGACGCCGACGCCGTTGCCGATCGTCGCGTCACTGCCGACGAAGTCGAGGACGGCGTCGCAGCCCCGTCCTTCGGTCAGCTTCATGATCTCCGCGGCGAGGTCTTCGCGTCTGCCGTCGAGGACTTCGTCCGCGCCGAGCTCCTTCGCGCGGGCCAGCTTGTCCTCGGCGACGTCGACGACGATCAGCCGGGCTTCCGTCAGGATCTTCACGTACTGGATGGCGAAGCCGCCGAGCCCCCCGGCCCCGATCACGAGGGCGGTCCGGCCCGGGCCGAGCTTGTCCATGACGCGTCGAACGCCGTGATAGGAGGTGGTGCCCGCGTCGGTCAGCGGGCCGGCGAGCTTCGGGTCGAGCTTCTCGATCGGAATCAGCGGGCGGGTCGATTCGATCACCACGTAGTCGGCGATCCCGCCGTCCATCCCATAGCCGCGTCCGCGTTGATTCATCTCGCAGGCGTTGTCGTAGCCCACGTCGCACTCGAGGCAGGATCCGCAGCTCCGGGTCGAGACCAGCGCGACCGCCTGCCCCTCGTCGTAGCCGTCGACGCCCGGGCCGAGCCGGTCGATCCAGCCGCCGACCTCGTGACCCAGGGTGAAGGGCATCTGCCAGCCCAGGATGTCGCCCAGCTGCGAGGGCATGTGCGGCATGTGCAGGTCGCTCTGGCACAGTCCGTTGCCCGCGACCTTGATCCGGACCTCGCCGGGCCCCGGTTCGGGGATCGGGATCTCGACCAGCTCGGGGGGCGCCTGCCACTCGGTCAGGCGGAAGGCACGCATCGTATCGGACAAGAGAAGCTCCTCGTGGGGTCGATGGGAGACTGTGGGACGATATCGTAGAGGCGGAATCCCGCCCCGCTCGGAGTGACACCGTAATGAGTCAGATCCTGATCCGAAACGCCAACCTCGTCGACGGAACCGGCGCGCCGGCGCGCCCGGCGGACGTCCTCGTCCGCGACGGATGGATCGCGGAGATCGCAGACGCCGGGACGCTCTCGCCCGAGGGCGGCGAGACGATCGAAGCGGCGGGGAGGCTGGTCACGCCGGGTTTCGTCGACGTGCACACCCACTACGACGGGCAGGTCACGTGGGATCCCGAGCTCACGCCCTCGTCGTGGCACGGGGTGACGACGGTCGTGATGGGCAACTGCGGGGTCGGGTTCGCGCCGGCGAAGCCCGACGAGCGGGGTTGGCTGATCGAATTGATGGAGGGTGTCGAGGACATTCCGGGAACCGCGCTCCACGAGGGCATCCGCTGGGACTGGGAGACCTTCCCCGAGTATCTCGACGCACTGGAGAAGCTCCCGCGGACGATCGACATCGCGGCCCAGATCCCCCACGGCGCCCTCCGCGTCTACGTCATGGGTCAGCGCGGCGCCGATCAGGAGCCCGCCACCGCGGAGGACCTCGAGAAGATGGCCGCGATCGTGAAGGAGGCCGTCGAGGCCGGCGCGCTCGCCTTCTCGACGAACCGACTCCCGGGCCATACGAGCATTCACGGGGAGCCGGTCCCCGGCACCTTCGCGCCGGCGGAGGAGCTCCGCGTGCTGACGCAGGCGGTGGTCGAGGGTGGCGGCGAGATCCTTCAGGCGGTCCCCGCCGGCGGCGGGAACGAGGAAGCCGGGGCGATTCCGCGCGAGGTCGACCTCTATCGTGAGATCAGCCTCGCGACGGGCGCCAAGGTGACCTTCTCGGCGCCCCAGAACCATCCGTACCCCGACGAGTGGAAGGAGGTCATGGCGAAGTGCCATGCGGCACAGGAGGCCGGGGCCCGGGTGATCCCGCAGGTCCTGTCCCGGGGGTCGGGCCTCATGCTCTCCCTCGACACATTCAATCCCTTTGCGTTCACCGAGGCCTACCAGGCCGTAGCCGGACTTCCGTCCGAAGCGCGCGTCGCCGAGCTCCGGAAGCCGGAGGTCCGGAGCGCGATCCTCGAGGCGAGCCGCGAGAACAACCCGAGCATGTTGATCCTCGGGCCGGCGATCCATTCGACCTTCGCGATGGAGGACGGGGTCGTCTTCGAGCCCGACGTGAAGGACTCGATCGGTGCCCGCGCGGACGCGCTGGGCGTCGACCCGATGGAGCTCCTCTACGACACGATGGTGGAGCTTGCGGCGCAGTCGACCGACGGCAAGACCCGGGTCCTCGCGGTCTTCTTCACCGGCTACGCGGAGGGGAACCTCGACGCGGTGGAGACGATGATGCGGGACGAGATCTCGGTCATCGGCCTCGGCGACGGCGGCGCCCACTGCAGCATGATCTGCGACGCGAGCTGGCCCGCCTTCGTCCTCCAGCACTGGGTCCGCGACCGGAGCCGCGGCGCGAAGATCCCCCTCGAAGAAGCGGTCAAGATGATGTCGAAGGAGGCGGCGGACCTCTACGGTCTCGGCGACCGCGGGACGGTCGAAGTCGGGAAGCGCGGCGATCTCAACGTGATCGACCTCGACGCGGTCGAGCTCCAGCTGCCCGAGGTGATCGACGATCTCCCGACCGGCGCCTCGCGAATCGTCCAGCGGGCCCACGGCTTCGATACGACGATCTGCGCCGGTGAGGTCACGTTCCGCAACGGCGAGCCGACCGGCGCGCGACCCGGAAGGCTGGTTCGAGGCAAGCGATAGGCGCCGGGCTCAGACGACGAGCTTGTACGCCTCGCCGTCCCGCTCGATCCGGCCGGCGGTCGGCGTCGCGAAGTGGGTTCCGATCACGAGGCTGCCGGCCTCGAGGTGGCGCGCGTAGAACGCGCGGCGGGTCTCGATGCCCTGCTCGAAGTCGGCGTCGGGAGCGGAGCCCCACTCGGGGTGCGCGAGCTGACAGGGGTGGTGGGTCATGTCGCCGGTGATCACGGCCCGTTCGCCCTTCGATTCGACGTGGATCGAGACGTGGCCCGGGGTGTGGCCGGGGGTGGGCTCGAGTCGGATCTCGTCGCAGACCCGGGCGTCCTGGTCGACGACGTCGATCAGGCCCGCCTCCGCGATGGGATCCACGCTCTCGGCGAACACGATCTTCGTGAAGTCGTCGTCCTCGTTCTGCCAGTGCGTCCACTCGTCCCGGGCGACCAGGTAGCGCGCGTTCGGGAACGTCGGCTTCCACACGTCGTCTTCGAGGAACGTGTTCCAGCCGACGTGGTCGACGTGGAGATGGGTACAGAGCACGGTGTCGATCGACTCACGCGTGAAGCCGGCCCGGTGGAAGTCGTCGAGAAAGGAGGTCTGGAGCCTGTTCCAGAACTTCACGGGCAGATTCTTGTCGTTGCCCACGCAGGTATCGACGACGATTCGGCGCGAGGGGGTCTCGACGACGAGGGCGTGGATGCTCCAGGCGGCTTCCCATTCGTCGTCGACGAAATGCGGGGCGAGCCACGGGATCGTTCTCAGGTTCTCGGGGACGGCGTCCTTCAGGACCCACTCGATTCCCGATTCCTCGGACTCCTGGATGCGCGTGATCCTGACGTCGCCCACTTGCCAGGAAAGGAAATCGCCCATGTTCGTCTCCCTCTGCCCGCTGGCCGGGTCGGGCTCAGGGTATCCGGCTGGCTCGGCACGGCCAGGGTCCTGCCCGGCGCGAGAGGATGCTCGGGTTCCGCGCCGTTCCGTCCGGGCGAGGGGAGGCGCCCGCGAATGCCGGTTCGTCACCGAAACGTCTTCGCGCGCCTACCCTTCCTCGACGACGATCCCCATCGCCGGGCCGATCCGCTCGGCGCGCTCCGGAGAACGCGATGACCGACCAGCTCACGAGAATCACGGACCATCAGTGCACGGCGCCGCCGGCGCGCTACGACGACCTCGAGGTCCTCTTCCTCAACTGCACGCTCACCCGCTCTCCGAATCTCTCGCACACCGAGGGGCTGATCAAAGTCGCCGAGCGGATCTTCCACGCGAACGGCGTCCAGACCGAGTACCTCCGCCCGGTCGACTTCGAGATCCCGGCGGGGCTCGAGATGAACTACGCGGGCCGTGACGGCTACGAGCGCGACGATTGGCCCGAGATCCAGGCCAAGATCGATGCCTGCGACATCCTGATCCTGGGCACGTCGGTCTGGCTCGGCGAGAAGAGCTCCGTCTGCAACCGGGTGCTCGAGCGCATGTACGGATACACCCACCAGTTCAACGAGAAGGGGCAGTATCGCGACTACGGCAAGGTCGGCGCGTGCCTCATCACGGGGAACGAGGACGGCGTGAAGCACTGCGCGATGAATCTGCTCTTCTCGCTCTCGCACATCGGATACACCGTCCCGCCCCAGGCCGACGCGGGGTGGATGGGCGAGGCGGGCCCGGGGCCGTCCTACATGGACGAGGGCTCCGGAGGTCCCGAGAACGACTTCACGAACCGGAACACGACGTTCCTGGTCTGGAACTGCCTGCATCTCGCGCGGATGCTCAAGGACGCGGGCGGCATCCCGGCCCACGGCAACCAGCCGGACGCCTGGGACGCCGGATGCAAGACCGACTTCCACAGTCCGGAGCACAAGCGCTAGGTCTGGGGTCAGGCCGTCGGCGCTACCTGCGGCCCGCGCACGAGGTGGCCGGGCAGGGCGCCCGTGGGCTTGCCGCCTTCGTAGGTCACCTCACCGCTCTTCACGGTGTAGACGTAGCCGTCGATCTGCTGGACGAGGCGCTGTCCCTTCGCCGGGAGGTCGTCGACCATCTCGGGCGCGTGGATGTGGAGCGCGTCGAAGTCGATCACGTTCAGGTCGGCGAGCATGCCCGGCGCGATCGTTCCGCGATCTTCCATGCCGTAGAAGCGAGCGGTCTTCTGGGTCTGCTGGTGGACGATCCACTCGACCGGGAAGCGCTCGCCCTTTTCGCGATCGCGGACCCAGTAGGTTAGCAGGAAGGTCGGCGTGCTGGCGTCGGTGATGAGCGCGCAGTGGGCGCCGCCGTCCGAGAGACTGAAGACCGCCTTCTCGTGCTGCATCATCGTGCGGATGTCCTCGAGGTCGCCGTTCGCGTACCCGAGGATCGGCATGTAGATGAACTCGCCGGCGAGCATCGTGTCGTAGGCGAACTCCGCGGGCGTGACCCCCGCCTCGGCCGCCTTTGCCGCGACCGAGTCCTCGGGGCCCGGCTCGTAGACCGGCGGCGTGCCGAGGGGATACATGCGATCGAAGGCGCCCGTCACGAGCGCGTTCATGCCGGGGACGTTCCCCGCGGCGGAGTCCTGCTCGAGGATCGCTTCGCGGACCTCGGGCTTGCGCAGCTCCGCGAGCCGTTCTTCCGACGAGAGCTCGAGGAGCGGGCGGAAGGCCGGCTTCAGGCGGAACGGGTGGAGTGAGCTGTCGAAGCCGAAGAGCAGGCCGGCGGGACGCTGGGCGACCTGGGGCGTCAGATGTCCGCCTTCGGCCGCGTCCTGGTCGACCGCTTGGAGCAGTCGCTTGAATTGGTCGGCGTCCATCGGATTCTGGAGGCACGCGAAGCTCACGGGCCGACCGGTCTCCTTGCCGAGCCGGCTCATCCAATCGAGCTCCTTGCCCTCCGGAGCGAGGTCGCTCGCGCACTCGAAGACGCCGTGGCCGACTTCACCGAGCGCGCGCCCGATCCCCATCAGCTCGTCGTCCTCCGCGTAGGTGCCCGGGACGACCTCGCCGTCCTTGGCGCGGTGGAGCATCGTGCGGGACGTCGAGAAGCCGAGGGCGCCTGCTTCGAGGCCCTCCTTCACGAGCCGCGACATCTCCTCGATCTCGCCGGGCTCGGCCTTCTCGTTCTTCGCGCCGCGCTCGCCCATCACGTAGGCGCGAACGGCGCCGTGGGGGATCTGGGTCGCGATGTCGACGGAGCGGGGCATCGCTTCGAGGGCGTCGAGGTACTCGGGGAAGCTCTCCCACTTCCAGTCGATGCCCTCGTGGAGCGCGGTGCCAGGGATGTCTTCCACGCCTTCCATCAGCTGGATCAGGAAGTCCTCCTGTCCCGGGCGGACTGGCGCGAAGCCGACGCCGCAGTTGCCCATCACGACCGTGGTCACGCCGTTCCATCCGCTGGGCGTGAGGTGCGGATCCCAGGTGGCCTGGCCGTCGTAGTGGGTGTGGATGTCGACCCAGCCGGGAGCGACGAGGAGGCCTTTCGCATCGAGCTCTCGGCGGGCTTCGCCGAGGTCCTCGCCCGCAGCAGCGACGGCGACGATCCGGTCGCCGTCGATGGCGATGTCGGCCTTGCGTGCGGGGGCGCCGGTGCCGTCGACGACGGTTCCGCCACGGATGATGAGGTCGTGCATGGGTGGGTCTCTCCGGGTGCAGGGTGGGGCGTCCGGCGGCGTGGCCTGCCGGCGCGGGGGATTCCGGGGTTCGATCTCGCCGCCGCAGAATATCAGAGCCTGCCGGGGGCGACGGACCTCCGGGTCAGTCGGCGGTCCGGTCGAGGACTACGCCTTCTTCTTCTTTTCGTAGGGCACCACGTCGAAGCCGGCCTGCTTCCAGCCGGCGAAGCCTCCGTCGAGATGGGCCGCGCGTTCGAGGCCCATCCTGGTCGCGATCTGGCAGGCGAGGGCGGACCGCCAGCCCATCGCGCAGTAGAAGACGAAGCGCTTGTCCTCCTGGAAGACCTCTCGGGCGTAGGGGCTCTCCGGCGCGATCCAGAACTCGAGCATGCCGCGCGGCATGTGGACGGCGCCAGGCAGGTGGCCCTCGCGCTGGAGCTCGCGGATGTCGCGCAGGTCGATCACGACCAGATCGTCGGAGCCGATTTCGGCTTGCAGTCCTTCCGCGTCGACCACGTCGATCTCGGCCTCCGCTTCCTTGATCAACGTCTCGAGCTTGACGCCCTCTCCGATCGTCACTCCGTTCTCCTTCGCCTCGGTGGATGGGGACTCGTCGCGGGCGGGTCGCGCCGCAGATCAGGAGCGTCGCGCGAGCTCGAGGATCTCGCCCGTCCAGGCGCCCGGGGCGATCCCGAGCTCACGTTGGAGGGTCTCGGTCGCCTCTTCGACGGCGCGAAGCGCACCCGCGCGATCGCCCGCGGCGAGCCGCGTGTTCGCGAGACGCCGCCAGGCGCCTTCGTCGTCGCGAGATCGGGCCACGAATTCCTCGGCGATCCGCAAGGCCAGCGCGGCCCCTCGCGAACCGGCTCCGGTGCCTTCGAGCAGCGCGTCGATCGTCTCGGCCGTTGCGAGCCGATGGAGCGCGTCGAGTGATCGGCGCAGCTCCACCACCCACTCGTCGAAGTGCTCGGCGAGCAGGTCGCCGCGCCGGAGCGAGCGCGCGCGCTCGAAGAGCCGCTCGCACTCCGACACGTCTGCGGCGCGTGCAGCCGACCGCATCCCGTCGACCGCGATCCGCCAGCGCGCCACGTCCCAGTCCTCGAGCGCTGCGTCGGCGAGCCCGATCCGTTCGCCGTCGAGGGTGAGGAGTCGACTCGGCGCCCCTTTCTTCCGTCGCGGTTCGAGGGCGTCCCTCAGCTTGCTCAGGGTCGCGCGCAGGTTGTTGCGGCCCTGGTCGCGGGTCGCGTCGGGCCAGAGGTCCGCCTCCACCCGCTCCCGTGGAAGCGCGCGCCCTTCGGCGCAGAGCAGCCGGACGAAGAGCCGCTGCGGATTGCGTCCTCGCCAGTCCGACGTCCCGAGCGTTCGGGGGCTCCGTTCGACTTCGAGACCGCCGAAGCTTCGGACCTTCAGATCGGACCGGTGGGTCGCGACCGAAGGCAGGCCGAGGATACGGAGGTCGCGGAGGTCGAGACCCTCGCTTCGGGCGCGCTCGACGGCCCAGCGGAGGAGCGGCGCGTCGATTTCTGGCGCGACGTCGACGAGTCGGGCGCCACGGTGGGCGCGCCACGCCATCGCGAGCTCCTCGCGCATGCGCTTCTTCTCACCCGCGAGCTCGGCCACCCGCGCGCGACAGGCGCCGACGGCGTGGGTGATCATCGGGAGCTCGACCCGGATCAGCTTGCGGCGTCTCGCGTCGATGGCCTGGAGCGCCTCCTTCGGGTGACCGAGCTCGGCCAGCACGAGTGCGGCGAGGGCGGCGCCACCGGACGACAGCGGTGCCGAAGAGAGCCGCGCGGACCAGGCGGCCTCGTCCTGGAGCAGCTCGAGCGCCGAGCGCGCCGCTTCCAGGGCCTCTTCCGTGCGTCCCGCGCGCTGGAGGGAGCGGGCGAGACGACCCTGGGAGGCGATCCGTGCTTCGAGCAGGTCGATGCGTTCCATCAGGGCGAGGGCATCGGCGAAGTGCTCCGCCGCCGCTTCGAAGGCATCCGCGCGGTGGGCGATCTGACCAAGAGCGGTCGCGCAGTGGCCGCGGTTGAGGGTCTGCCGTGCGCTCCGGAACATGCGGTCCGCTTCTTTCAGCGTCGCGCGGCAGTCGTCGAGATCGAGACCGCGCAAGCCGAGCACGCTGCAGCGCCGGGTCTGCATCGCGTAGTAGCCGGGCCCGTAGAGTCGCTGGGCCTCGTCCGCGCATCGTGCGTCGACCTCGTCGACGAGCTCGTCCCAGTCGCCTCGGGCGAACCGGATCGTCGAGCCGAGGAAGCCGATCCCGGCGCGTTCGCGGGGATGCTGCTCGCTCGCGTCGGCACGACGCAGCAGGCGCAACGCGAGTCGGTAGCGACCCGTGATGAAGGCCGCGTCGGCGAGGCCCATCGAGAGCATTCCCCGCATCCGTGGATGGCGGAGGACTCTCGAGAAGGTGACGGTTCGCCGGACGAGGTCGGCGATCGCGTCGGTCTGGTTCTCGTTGACGGCGACGATCGCGAGGGCGTGGAGCGTGTCTGCTTCGGCCTCGAACTCGTCGGCGCGCCGGTAGTGGTCGATCGCTTCGCGCAGTCGTTCGACGGCCTTCTTCGGGTCGCGTCCGCCCGCGATCACGCCCTCGAGTGCGAGCAGCTCGGGACGGTCGTCCTTGAGCGTGACGGGCAGGGCGGCGAGCGCTTCCTCGGCGAGATCGAAGAAGCCGCGGTCGACCCATCCGCGTCCCTCCCGGACGAAGAGATCGGCGATCCGGACGGTTCGGTCCCCGTGCTGGTAGACCGAGAGCGCGGCCATACCGCGATCCGCCGACTCGAGCAGCTCGCCGAGCCGGTCGTGGAGCGCTCCCCAATCGTCGTCGGAGAGGCGCGCTCGGAGGCGGAGCCGCATCCACTCGGCGATCAGCGGATGGAGCGCGAGCCGTGCGTGCTCGCCCTGGAGCAGCCCCGCTTCGACGACCTCTTCGATCGAGCGATCGTCGGCGACGCGTCCCGCGGCTCGGATCAGGGTCGCCGCGTCGGTGGCGCCGATCAGTGCCGCGATCTCGAGGACGCGAACGGCACCCTCGGAGAGTCCCGACGTCAGCTCGTCGGCGATGTAGCGGAGGAGGTCCTGGTCCTGGGTGAGCTCGTCGAGGAAGTCGTCGCGGCGCTCCGGAGGCAGGTTCGCGAGCGCGCGAAGGGCGAAGCGGATCGCGATCGCCCAGCCTGCCGTCCGTTCGAGCAGCAGGCCGATCCGTGAAGCATCGAGTCGGAGGCCGTGTTCGGCGAGGAGCGCGTCGACCTGCGGGCGCGAGAGCGCGAGGTCCTCGCGAGTGATTACCGTCGCCTCGCCGGCGGCGATCGCCCGCGTGAGCGCACGGGGTTGGCGACCGCGGGTCGTCAGGAAGAGACGCAGCCAGCGGGGTGGCGTCCGGACGAAGAGGTTGACGATCTCCGCCGAGACGCCATCGCCCTCCAGCTGCTCGAGCGCATCGAGGAACACGACGACTGGACGCGCCAGCCGTCGGCCCTCGCAATCGATCAGGGACGCGATGGCTTCCGGCTCAGGTTCGCCGCCGCCGACCAGAGCACGCCGGACGGTCGATCCGAATCGCTCCGCCCCTTCGAGCGTCTCGGGGAGCGCATCGGCGATCGCGTCGACGAGATCGCCGACGAAGAGCGCGGGGTCGCGGTGGAGTCGGGTGATCGAGAGCCAACCGACCCTTTCGTCCCGGTCCTCGAGGGACGACTGCCAGTGGCGGGCGAGGGTGGTCTTGCCGCTGCCGCCCGGTGCCGAGAACACCGCAATGGGCCGCTCGTCCAGCGAGCGCGAAGCGTCGATCAGCTCCTGTTTCGGCGCGTACTTCATCCCGACTCCTGCCGTTCGCCGATTCTAGCAATCGCGCGAACGGTCCAAGTGACTGATTTCGCGAAGTTTTCGTAGTTGCGCACGAGTAACGGACGCGGGGGACGGTTTCGGGGTCGGGGCGTGCGAGCGCGCCGGCAGGCGATCCGCAGCGCGGGGGCAATGGTGCTCCCGGGCGGTGGGCGCGACGGAGTCGAAGATGTCCGCTCAACGATGCACGTTCGTTCTCGTGATCACGCTTCTCGTCGTCGGTGGCGCGGCGGTGGCCGGCGCCCAGCCCGTGCCACCGCTGGGATACGTGCTCGAGCCGGTCGCGACCGGTCTGGGTGACGCGAGTCGGATCGCGATCGCGCCGTCCGGCTTCGGCGCCTTCGGTGGGCAGGTCTTCGCGGCGCGCCCCTCTTCGGACGAGGTTCTTCGGATCGATCCGACGACCGGGAGTGTTTCCTCCTTCGCGACGACGATCGGGACGACCGGCTTCTTCGTCGAGTTCGGAACCGGTGGCGCCTTCGGTGTCGATCTCTATGTCGCGAACTCGGTGGATCCGGCGAGCCCGACCGAGGGTCTCGTCGAGCGGATCGACGCGAGCGGCGTCTCGACGGTCTTCGGCAATCCGACGCCGCCCCCCGGACCGCCTTCGTATCAGTTCGGCGGCGTCGGCATGGCGTTCTCGGACGGCGGCGCCTTCGGCACGTTCCTCTACTCGGGAACGGGCGGAGGACAGATCAGCGACTCGCTCTCGACGCTCCCGTCGACCGGCGGATCGTCGGCGCTCTTCGCTGATTTCGGCTCGGTCCTGAACGGAACGCCGACCGAGCTCCGCTTCGGCTCCGGCCTGCTCGGATTCGGAACCGATCTCTACGTCGGACTGAACGTGGTGAGCGGTGGGACCGGCGTCGAGACCGGCATCTACCGCTACGACTCGGCGGGCGGGCGGACCCCGTTCTCCCTCGCTTCCGCCGATCCGGAGTTCACCGGCGTCCCGAGCGGTCTGGCCTTCGCAGAGCTCGGCGCGTTCGAAGGGGCGCTCTATGCGTGCGTCAACGGCGACGCGATCGTGCGGATCGACGACACCGGCGACGTCGAGCGCTTCGTCGAGTCGATCGGGAGCTGCTCGAGTCTGGCATTCAGCGAAGACGGGCAGACCCTGTACTTCATCGACTCGACCACGGGCACGCTGTGGGCGCTTCGCCGGATGCCCACGCCGAACGTTTCGGTCGGGGACTTCGTCGTCTTCGAGGAGGACTTCCGGGGCGAGTTCACCTACCCGACGAATCCGGAGGCGAACGAGCTCGGCTTCGGGGGCATGACGCCGTCGGGCGCTCCTTTCGGGGCCGGTCCGGACGTCGACGGTCGGACCGTCACCTATCAGGTCGACGGCGCGAGCGGTGAGATCAGCCAGCTCGTCGAGACCGACGGCGGACCGCTGGCGGACGGGAGCTTCATGATCCGCACCCGCGCTTCGGGACTCTCTTCGCCCGTCCTCTCCGGGGTCGCGCTCGTTGCGAGCCAGGGCGGTGTCTTCGCCGCCGGCGTCGAGGACGTCTCGCTCGCGGCCCAGGTCGAATTCACCTGGGACGGGATGGGCACGCCGCAGGGCGAGCTGCAGGTCGTCGAGCGGCGATTCCCGTCCGGACCCGAGTTCGAATCGGTCGAACCCCTGACCGCGCCGGTCGTCGCCGCACTCCTCGACGGCGCAGCGTTCGATCTCGAGCTCGACGTCACCCGGGGCGAGGGGATCGGCAGCGCGACGGCGGCGCTTCGACTCGACTCGGGCGCGACGGCGACGACCGCTCCGCTCGCCTTCTCGATCGTCTCGACCGAGTCCTTCCTGTGGGTGCGGCACGCCTTCGGCCTCGACGGGCCCTCACCCGAGGTCGTCGCGCTCGATCTCACGTCTTTCGAAGTGCTGCAGCCCTTCGTGAATTCGTTCGCCGTCGATTCGACGATCGACGCTGTCGATACGCTGCCGGGGGACGGCTTCTGCTCGACGACCGCGGCGGAGTGCACGCTCCGGGCGGCTCTCCAGGAGGCGAACGCGCTGGCGGGGTCGACCGAGATCGTGCTCGGCGCAGGTACTCATACGCTCTCGATTCCAGGAGACGACGAAGATGCATCGGCGACCGGCGATCTCGACGTGCTCGACGATGTCGCGATCCGAGGTGCCGGGCCGGGAACCACGATCATCGACGCGGCGTCGATCGACCGTGTCGTCCACAATCCCTCGAATCCGATCTCGCAGCCGACGCTTCGTCTCGAGGGCGTCACGCTGACCGGCGGGCAGGCGGACGACGGGAACGACCCTTCCGGAGGGGGGGTGCTGTCGGTGGGGCGGCTCTTCCTCGCGGACTGCGTCGTCGCGGGAAACCGGGCCAACTTCGGCGGAGGGATCGTGTCGGGCTCGAGGCTCTCGATGAAGCGATGCGTCGTCGAGAACAACGAGGCGATCGACTATTTCGTGGACTCCAGCGGCGGAGGAATCCGTGTGCCGACTGCCATCTCGAGCGCGGCGCGTGCCCACTTCTTCGATTCGGCGATCGTTTCGAACTTCGCGGACGTGGATGCCGGATTGGAGTGCACCGGCTTTCCATTGGCGGGAAGCAGCAATCGGGTCTGGCTCGAGAACACGACCGTGAGCGGAAACGAGGATGCGGTGGCCGGTGAGCAGATCAGTCTGAGCAACTGCACGGGCACGCTCCTCCATTCGACCGTGGTCGGCGGTTCAGGGTCTGGACTCTCGGCGTCCCGGTCCGTGACCTCGACCGCGGCGCTGCGGCTGGTGAACAGCGTGTTTTCCGGCACACCGGCGTGCGAACCCTTCTCGACCCTCACGCCGACGCTCGAAGGCAACAACGCGAGCGAGGACACGAGCTGCGGCTTCACCGGTCTCTCAGACATCGTGGGCGTGTCCCTCGATCTCGCACCGCTCGCCGCTCTCGACACGAACGGCGGTCTGCTGGCCTCGACGCGCGGCCACCTGCCGAATCCGGGCAGCCCCCTGATCGAGGCGGCCGACGAGGACGCGTGCACGCGCTTCGACCAGCGACGCGGTCTGCGCCCGGTCGACGGCGACACGAACGGAACGCCCCTATGCGATCTCGGGGCGATCGAGGTTCCGGAGCCCGGCTTCGCGATCGGGCTCTGCGCCGGCGTGATGGCCCTCGGCACACTGCGGCGAAGAAGCCTCGCTCGACTCGACGGGGGAACCTGATCGGGACGCCGCCGATCCGCCTCCCCCGGCCGGCTTGCCACCAGTGAGGTCGCCCCCCTAGCCTTGTCGGTCCCCCTTCCCGCTCGCGCGAGATCGGGGCGAGGAGGTGGAGATGCGAGCGATCGGATTCGTGGTGGCCTGGTTCCTGACGCTCTCGTCGTGTCCGATCGGTGCGCAGGAAGACGTGCCGACCGAGCTCTACTGGGGCGACACCCATGTCCACAGCGCGTACTCCCTCGACGCGAACCTCTTCAACAACTTCACCCTCGGGCCCGACGCGGCCTATCGCTTCGCGAAGGGCGAGGCGATCCGGACCGGGGCGGGGCAGACCGCCCAGCTCGAACGCCCCCTCGATTTCCTCGTCGTCTCGGATCACGCCGAGTACATGGGCGTGTTCAAGATGATCCGCGAGGACCATCCCGCCGTCTCCGAGACCAAGACGGCGCGCGTCATCAAGAAGCTGATCGACGAGAATCCGATCTTCGGTCCGGAGAGCATCACGGCCCTGAATCGGGCCCTGGACGGTGATCCGCTCGTCTCGGACGAGAAGCTCCAGCGGCTCGTCTGGGACGACGTGATCGACATCGCCGAGCGCAACAACGAGCCCGGTCGATTCGTCTCGATCGCCGGCTACGAGTGGGGCTCGACGCCGGGCGGAGACAACCTCCACCGCAACGTGCTCTTCCGCGACGGCCCGGAGAGGACGAAGCAGATCCTTCCCTTCTCCGCCGTGCACAGCATGGCCCCGGAAGATCTCTGGGCCTTCCTCGCCCGCTACGAGCGCGACACCGGCGGCCAGGCCTTCGCGATCCCCCACAACTCGAATCTCTCGAACGGGCGCATGTTCGCCGTCGAGGACTCCCGTGGGCAGCCCTTCTCGAAGGCCTATGCCAAGGCGCGCCAGCGCTACGAGCCCGTCGTCGAGGTGACGCAGATCAAGGGCGACAGCGAGGCCCATCCCTTCCTCTCGCCGGACGACGAGTTCGCCGACTACGAGACCTGGGACGAGACGAACATCTTCGGTCTCGCGAAGACCGAGCCCTCGATGCACGAGGGCAGCTACGCGCGGGCCGCGCTCAAGAACGGGCTCCTGCTCCAGACGGCGCTCGGCGTGAATCCCTTCCGCTTCGCCCTGATCGGCAGCACCGACGCCCACACGTCCCTCGCGACCGCCGACGAGGACGACTACTGGGGGAAGACCGCGAACATGCCGCCGGGCAGCGATCGGATGCTCGGCCCGTTCATCCGCGCCGTTCCGGAAGACGCGGCGGACACGATGAACTGGGAGCAGGCGGCCGCGGGCTACGCCGGCGTCTGGGCGACGGAGCACAGCCGGGAGGCGATCTTCGACGCGATGCGCCGGGGCGAGGTCTTCGCCACGACCGGGCCGCGGATGAACGTCCGCTTCTTCGGCGGTTGGCGCTTCAGCGAGGTCGACGCGCGCTCGAGCCGCGCGGCGCGGGCGGGCTACGTGAAGGGCGTGCCGATGGGTGGGGACCTTCCCGCACGGTCGCGGGACGACGCGCCGAGCTTCCTGGTCCTCGCGGCGAAGGACGCCGTCGGCGCGAATCTTCAGCGCGTGCAAGTCGTGAAGGGCTGGGTCGGCGAGAACGACCGGGCCGAGGAGCGCGTGTACGACGTGATCGTCGCCGAGGATCCGATCGCCGGTGTCAGCGAGATCGCCACCGTCTGGCGCGACCCCGACTTCGACCCGGAGCGACTCGCGTTCTACTACCTGCGCGTGCTCGAGGTGCCGACCCCGCGCTGGAACGCGATCGACGCCGCTCGCTACGGAAAGCCCATCGCAGGAATGCGCAGCGCACACCAGGAGCGCGCGTACACCTCGCCCATCTGGTACACGCCGGACGCACCGTAGGCTCAGGCTTCGTTGGTGGCCTTCGCGCGGATCCGATCGAGGTAGGGCCTGGGAGGGAAGAAGGCGAGCATCAGGGCGACGACCGAGGCGGGGACGACGACGAGGAAGAGGGCGCGGACGAAGGCCATGACCTGCGGCTGGTAGGTCGTCTGGGCTTCGGCGGGATTCTCGAGATCGCCGAGGACGACCATCGCCACGAGGCGGATGACGAGGGCGACGGCCGGCAGCAGCGAGACGCCCAGGGTCCAGATCGACCACAGCAGGAAGCGGTTGGTGACGACCGGATCGGAGAGGCCGAGGCGTTCCCGCTTCTTCATGGAGCGCCAGTAGCGGAAGGACTCGAAGAAGGCCCAGCCGGTCGGGACGATCCGGAAGGAGTTCGTGGCGATCACGGCTGCGGAGTCCTCGGCCATCGCATGGTCGCCGGCGAAGGTCCAGACGGTCGTCGCCGCGATCGCAATGACGACGCTCCAGGCGAAGGCCCGGGCGAACCCGCTCTCGGGATGGAAGACGCGCTGGGTGAAGAACGCCATCGCGCAGGTGCCGGTCGCGAGGCTCGCATGGCCGATCGAGTTCGTGAGGACGGCCAGGTCGGGCATCTCGAACTGCATGCCCGCGCCGAACACGCGGAGGGAGATCCCGAAGGAGGCACCCAGGAAGTAGAGACCGCCCCAGAGCTCGGGCGCTCGTCGGGTTCGCGAGGCGAGCCGCAGTAAGCGCACGGCGGGCGCGAGGAAGAAGAGGAAGACGACGATCGGAGCGACGGTTGTCATGGGCAGATCACCTGCACTGCTCATCGGAACGCCGGAAGCAGCCCTTGAGCAGATCGACCCAGGACGGAATCCGTCCCGTCGCCCACGATTCGGGTCAGAGAATCGCCTCGATCAGGTTCGGCCCGGGCGTGGCGTAGGCCCGGGCGAGCGCCTTGCCCATCGCGCCTGCATCGGTCACGCGCTCGGCCGGAACGCCCATCCCCCGCGCGAGGGAGACGAAGTCGAGCTCCGGGCCGGTGAGATCGAAGAGCTTCTCGGCTTCCTTGCTCGGCGCGGCTCCGGTTCGTTCGAGCTCGGCGTTGAGGATGCCGTAGCTCCGGTTCGCGAGGATCACCGTCGTGACGTCGAGGCTCTCCCGCGCCTGCGTCCAGAGCGATTGGACCGTGTACATCGCCGAGCCGTCCGCCTGCAGGTTGAGCACCGGTCGACCGGGGCACGCGATCGCCGCACCGATCGCGCTCGGCATGCCGAAGCCGATCGCGCCGCCGGTCAGCGAGAGCCAGTCGTGGGCGGGCGCGCTCGCGGTGATCGGGAGGGCGAAGAACCCGCCGGTCGCCCCTTCGTCCACGACGATCGTGTTCTCGCGCATCGTCGCCGCCACCGCCTGGGCGAGGGTGAACGGATTCAGGTCGCCCTCGGGCATGCCGGGAAGCGGGTCCGTCGAGCGGAACGCGCCGGGCTCGATCGGACCGACCCCCAACCGATCGGCGAGGGCCTCGAGCGCGCCCTCCGCGTCCTCCTCGAGCTCGGCGAGGGTCGAGACGCGAGTGGTCGGCGCGGTCAGGACGCTCGGCTTGTCCGGGTAGGCGAAGAACCCGACCGGCGCCTTCGTGTGGACGAGGACGAGATCCGTCACGTCGGCGATCGCCTCCGCCGCCTGCTCCGGAAAGTACGGCAGGCGTTCGATCACCGCGCGATCCCCGCCGCGCTCGAGACGTCCGTAGAAGGTGTCCGAGACGACGCGGGCGCCGGTCGCCCGGCCGATGGCCGCCGCAAGCTCGAGGGCGCGGCCGCGCAGGGCCTTCCCGCTCATGAGCAGTGCGGGCCGCTCGCTCTCGCGCAGGCGCGTCGCGACTTCCTCGATCGTCTCGTCCGGCGCGCTCGTCGGCGCCGGAACCGGGAGCGCCTGCGCGGGAACGCCGGGCTCGTTCCAGCTCGCGTCCGCCGGCAGGATGAGCGACGCGATCCGGCCGGGATGAGTTCGTGCTGCGGCGACCGCCTGGGCCGCGTCCCGGCCGACGGCGCGCGAGGACTTCGAGGTGCGGACCCAGTGGGAGAAGGGGGCGGCGACCGCCTCGACGTCGGAGGTGAGCGGCGCGTCGAGGTGGGTGTGATCGACGGCGTGGTCGCCGACGACGTTCACGATCGGCGTGTGCGCGCGTCTCGCGTTGTGGAGGTTCGCGAGACCGTTGGCGAGGCCGGGGCCGAGATGGAGGAGCGTCGAGGCGGGCTTGTCCGCCATGCGCCCGTAGCCGTCGGCGGCGCCGGTGACCACGTTCTCCTGGAGTCCGAGTACGGCGCGCATCCCCGGGACGCGGTCGAGCGCGGCGACGAAGTGCATCTCCGACGTGCCGGGGTTCGTGAAGCAGACCTCGACGCCGCCGGCGACGAGGGACCGGAGCAGGCTTTCGGCACCGTTCATGGAGAATCCTCTCGGATGGGGACGGGAGAGCCTAGCGCCGGGGCCCACTTTCGTGCGTCGGGAGGCGAAGCGCGCTAACGAGACCGGGAGTTCTTCGGGCCGTACGCTTCGGGGAGGGAAGGCTTGGCCGCGCGCAGCTCCGCTTTCGTCAGCGATCGGGAGCGGGAGATCCTCGAAGCCGTCACGCGGATGGCGACGTCGAACCCGTTCGCACCGGATCGGATCGACCAGGAGCGCCTCGCCCTCGGTGACGGCTTCACGGCCTACACCGCGGTGTGGCACATGGACGGCGACGTCGAGGGCTTGAACCCGAACGTTCTCCGCCTGAAGGAGCTCGCCGAAGGCATGGCCGAGGACCTCCGGTCCCGGCTGGTCGAAGGAGCGCGTCCGTCTCGTGAGGAGCTCGCTCTCTACGAGGGCTTCGTCCGCTACCTCCTCTTCTACCGCTACTCGCCCGACCTCACCCGGATCATCCACGATCGTGAGAAGGGCCGCCCCGCGACCCGGAAGCTCGGCTTCTACGGGCGCTACGCGTCGGACTTCTCCCACTTCTTCGAGATCCCCGGCGTCGAGTTCCCGGAGGAGACCAACGCGCCCCACGTTCTCGCCTGGGGCTTTCAGATCCGGCGCGCGTTCCACCACGTCTTCACGCAGATCTACGGTGGGTCGATGCCGATCGCGGAGCTGCGCGGCAAGGTCTGGCGCGCGGTCTTCACACACGACGTCGAGCGCTACCGCCGCAGTCTCTACGGTCGGATGGGAGACATCCCGGCGCTCGTGCTCGGCGAGTCGGGGACCGGCAAGGAGCTCGTCGCCCGCGCGATCGGCCTCTCCCGCTACATCCCGCTCGATCCGGAGCGTGCATGCTTCGTCGCCGACTTCGCGGACGGCTACCAGGCGGTCAACCTCGCCGCGCTGTCGTCCTCGTTGATCGAGTCCGAGGTCTTCGGCCACCGCAAGGGCGCCTTCACCGGGGCCGTCGAGGACCGCGCGGGTTGGCTCGAAGGGAGTGGTCCCTTCGGCACGATCTTCCTCGACGAGATCGGGGACCTCGATCCCGGGATCCAGGTCAAGCTCCTACGGGTGCTCCAGAGCCGCACGTTCCAGCGGATCGGCGAGACGATCGAGCGTCGCTTCGAGGGCAAGATCGTCGCCGCGACCAACGCCGACCTCGAGCAGGGGATCGAAGACGGGACCTTCCGTGAGGACCTCTACTACCGCCTGTGTGCGAACGTGATCGAGATGCCGACCCTGCGCGCCCAGATCGAGGCGGACGACGGTGCCTTCGAGCAGCTGACCCAGGTGATCGCCGTCCGGATCGCGGGAAGTGAGGAAGAAGGCGATGGCCTCGCGAAGGAAGTGCTCGGCTTCGTCCGGAGTGGACTGCCCGCCGACTACGCCTGGCCGGGCAACGTCCGTGAGCTCGAGCAGTGCGTACGGAGCGTCCTCGTCCAGGGCTCCTACGCGCCACCGCGACGACGCGACGCGGGGGAGCGCCTCGCGGCGTCCGGCGTTGCGCCGATGCTCCTGGCCGGCGAGGCCAGCGCGGAAGCGCTTCTACGCGACTACACCACCCGCGTCTACGCGAAGCAGGGCTCCTACGAAGCGGCGGCCCGGGTGCTCGGGCTCGATCGCCGGACCGTGAAGGCGAAGCTCGACCCGGAGCTCCTGGAGGAACTCCGGGCCGAGGGGTGAACACCGACCAGCCCCGATGCTAGTCGGCGTTCTTCTCCGTCCCGGAGAGACCCATCGTCGCGAGGATCTTGAGCGGGCCGATCCCCGCCAGCCCCGCGCCGTAGAAGGGCAGCAGATTCGGCAGGATCCGGAGGCCGTCTCCGGACGCGACGCCCTGCGCGCTGATCATGGCGAGGCCGGCACAGACCAGGGTCGCTGCCGCGACCAGGCGTCGTCGCGAGTACGTGACCAGGTCCGCGACCGGCTTCTCGAAGCGCTGTACCAGGAGCGCGAGCGGGAAGAGAAAGAGGGTGAAGGCCAGCAGGTAGAGCGGGCGAGACGTCCACCAGTCCGCCGAGTTCGGAAGCAGGTCGAGTCCCGTCCCTGCCAGGTAGAGCCCGGCGTAGACCGCGATCATCGCCGTCATGTGCCAGAGATAGACGGACATGATCAGGCCATTCACGAGGACGGTCGTCGTCCAGACCTTCGCGTGATCCAGGACGCGCCGGGCGTAGGGCTCTGCGGCCAGAACGAGCCCGGACTGGGCGATCCCGAGCGTCAGGAGGGCGAGGGTCGGCGGCGACGTATTCGAGACCTCCATGCCCGGGAAGCCGACCATGGCCAGGGGGTAGGGGCCGAAGGTGACGAGGAGCGCGGTCGCGAGCGCACCGCCGGCGAACCAGGCGAGTCTCTTCTCGAAGCGGCCCTCGCGCCACGCGTAGCCGAGCTGGTGGATCGCGAGCCAGACGAAGAAGTAGTTGACGAGGCCGAGCGTGCGGTGGCCCGTGGAGAAGGAGACGACGTCGGTCAGCGTGGCGCCGGCGACGAGCGCCCAGAACGAGCGAAAGCCGTATCGGATCCAGGCGCGGTAGGTGATCGGCACGAGGACGCCGACCATCACGTAGACCGCGAGGAACCACGTCGGCACGAGCGCCGCCTGGGAGAGCAGGCCCATCAGTGCGGGATCCGCGCCGGCGAAGGGCGCGATCCCGGCGATCGCGACCCAGGCGAGCAGGACGGGAATCACCGGGGCGATCAAGCGCTGGAAGCGGCCGGCGAGCCAGCGCGGGTAGGGCGTGCCCCGCTCGACGGCGGCGGTCCAGGCGGTGTGGTTCGCGTAGCCGCCGACGAGGAAGAAGATCGGCATGACCTGGACGGCGAGGGTGAGCCACCGGGTCCAGGGCGCGATCTCGAGCATGTTGCCGGCGACCAGGGCGCCCGCATCCGGGAGGTAGGGCGCCGCGACGAGCCAGTGGCCCAGGATCACGACGGTGATCGAGGCGGCGCGCAGGAAGTCGACGTAGCGGTTGCGGGTATCGGGGGTGGCGTGGGCCACGTGGGCGGCCTGGTGCCAGAGTTCGGTCGCGAAGGACATGGTCGGGCTCTCCGTTTCTCGTGGGACGAGAACAGGAAGAGCACGGTCCGTGCCAAGGTCAAAAAGTGAGCAAATTCAGGGATTTATCGAGACGTCACATCAATGCGAACGCATTCCCAAAATACATCGGATGTCTGTCTCTAGACATCAGATGTCCGGTCTATCGCCCCTCGAACGTCGGTGTTCGCTTCTCCCGGAACGCCTTGATCGCTTCCTGGGAGTCGTGGCTGCTGCCGGCGAGGGATTGGAGCTCGACCTCGCGGTCGTACGCCGGGCCGTAGTCGCTGTTGATCGCCGTGTGGAGGGATGCCTTGGCGTAGCGGAGCGAGAGCGGGGCGCGCTGGGCGAGCTCCTCCGCCCACGCCCGGGTCTCGGGCAGCAGCGCATCGCTCGGCACGACGCGATTGCAGAGCCCCCACTCCAGGCATTTCCCGGCGGCGACCTTCTCTCCGGTCGCGATGATCTCGTAGGCGCGCTTGCGGCCGAGGGCGTTCGCGAGGAGCCAGGTGGCGCCGCCGTCGGGGATCAGGCCGATCCCGGCGAAGGCCTGGTAGATGTAGGCGTCCTCGGCCATGACGGTCAGGTCGCAGATCATGCCGTAGGCGCTGCCGACGCCGGCACAGGCGCCGTTGATCGCGCTGATCCACGGCTTCGGGGCGCGCAGGATCGCTTCGAGGACCGGGCGGTGGTCCTGCTGGAGGTGATCACTGACGCCCGTTCCCGTCGCGCCCATCGTGAGGTCGGCCCCCGCCGAGAAGGCGCGGCCCGCTCCGGTCAGGATCACGACGCGCACGGCAGGGTCGGCGTTCAACCGGTTCACCGCGTCCAGCATCTCGCGCAGAATCTCGACACCGAGCGCGTTGAGCTTCTTCGGCACGTTCATCGTCAGCTGACCGACGTGCGTGTCGGCGTCGACATCGACTTCGATCAGCTCGTAGGCGGGGTATTCGATCTTCGGCATGAGCTCTCCGACGAAGGGGCGATCGCGCGGAATCCGACGGCGGGGTCGAGGCGCGATCGCGATCAGTCGACCCGGAAGTCCGGGATCGGGTTGTGGCGGGCGATGGCCGAGCCTTCGGGGCCGCACAGCATGAGGTAGCGCCACGTCCGGGCGTGGAAAAGGTGGACCAGTGCTTCGTCGTGAGACCCGTCGTCCCCCTGGACGAAGCGCTCGAGGGCGGCATCGCCCTCCTGCCAGGTCGCCGGCCGGAAGCCCAGCAGCGGCTCGAGGTCGTCGAGGTTCGCGGCATCGATCGCCGCACCGATCTCGTCCGTCCGCTGCAGGTGCCGCGCGAGCCGGAAGAAGATGCGGAACTGGTGCTGCGTGTACTCGTCCGGCGCTTCGAAGTGGCGGAGCCAGCGGATGAGGTGCTCGTGGCCGACGGCGCCGGTCGAGATCCGCGCTTCGGGCATCGGCGGCGGCGTGAGCTCGATCCCGAGGATCTCGCCCAGAGCCTCCATCGCGTAGATGTTGGTCTCCGCGCACCACTGCATGTTCGTCATGTAGTCCGAGCCGGGCGGCGGCTCGGCGAGGGCGTCGTGGAAGGCGAGCTGGTTGGACAGGGTGAAGCAGAAGTGGTGGTACTGGATCGCGCGGCGATCCACCGTCTGCCCGCCGTGCTCGGCATAGTGGTCGTAGAGCGCTTCGAAGTCGCCGTAGTTCAGGACGCTCGTTCGCATGCGGAAGCCCGCGAGATCCATCATCGGATCGCCGAGGTGCGCGAGCTCGAGATCGATCACCGCCTCGACGCGTCCGTTCCGGTGCATCAGCTGGCCGGAGTCCCAGACGATCGGCGTCTCGCGCACCGCACCGCCGATCGGATTGCGCCGGAGCCAGGCGAAGCAGAACTCGAGGAGCGGGTCCGGTCGCTTCTTCGCGGCCCGATACGCGTCCCAGTAGGTCTGCATCCCGATCCAGCCGGACTCCGCCGGGGTCTCGGCGCGGAGCAGGCCCGCCTCCACGAAGCGGTCGATCGGCAGGGCATGGATCTTCGCGAGCAACTCCATGTAGTGGCGCATCACGCGGTCGCGCTCTTCGTCGCTCGCCTGCTGGAAGTGTTCGACGCCGTGGACGCGATCCATCACGTAGGCGCGCGGGTCGTCGCACCAGCCGTGGACCTTCGCGACGGGAATGCCGGCGTCGTGGAGCAACGCCTGGAACTTCATCTCGTTCTCGAGAGGAAAGCCGTGCATGCAGTCGAGCCGGTCCCCGCGCACGCAGAGCGAGAGCTTCTCGTCGCCGCGTTCGACCTCCGCGAACCAGACCGGGCGCCACCGCGCCTGCGGGTCGATGTGGACGACGTGCCCCCCCACGTTCTCTTCGATCCAGCGTACGACCTTCTCCGTTCGCGCTTCCATCGACTCGAGTTCGGCACCTTCGATCGTTTCCGTCATGGAGGTCTCCCGGGTGGATCGATCATTCTCGCATACCTCGACCTGTGGTGTTCTCCGCTTCGATTTCGGGTGTTTGAACGTGCCCTTCGAAGCTCCTACCTTCGCCGCCCCCGTCGCCGCGGTCCCCGGAAGGGACCGCTGAACCCGCCCCAGGAGTCGCGAACGATGAGCAGTGGATCCGCCGAGAATCAGGCCGCCTTCCAGGACGCCGAGCTGTTGGCGGAGGCCCAGTCGAGCGCGGGGCTCTCGGATTTCGGACCCGACGAGTTCCGCCCGGCGATGGAGAAGCTGACGTGGTCCCTCCGCGAGGAGGCCCCGCTCAACGACCTCGGTCGCCAGATCCTTCGCACCCGGATCATCGAGAGCCTCGAGACGCGGCTCCGGATCCAGCACTGGATCGACCGCCATCCCGAGATCCTCGACGAGGAGATCGGCGCCCCGATCGTCGTGATCGGTCAGGCGCGAACCGGGACGACGATGCTCCAGCGGATCATCGCGAGTGATCCCCGCAACCACGCCTGCATGTGGTGGGAGACGCGCTTCCCCGCGCCCCACGCCGACACGGACTGGAGCCAGCCCGACCCGCGGATCCCGATCGCCGAAGCCGAGGTGGCCGCGATCCTCGAGGCCGACCCGCGCCAGAAGTCGATTCATCCCTGGGATGCCCTCGCGCCCGACGAAGAGATCATGCTCCTCGAGCACTCCTTCCTCTCCTACGTGCCCGAGGCGTTCTGCAACATCCCCACCTACCGGAGCTGGATCAGCGAGCAGGACTGGACGCCGAGCTACCGCTACCTGAAGAAGCTGATCCAGTCGCTCCAGTGGCAGAAGCGCCAGCGAGGCAACGTCCGCGAGCGCTGGGTCCTCAAGGCGCCGAACCACCTGGGCTTCATCGACACGCTCTTCGAGACCTTCGAAGGAGCGAACGTGATCCTGACCCACCGCGACCCCGTCGAAACCGTCGCCTCGGCGGCGTCGATGAACGGGTCCTACTGGGCGCTCTACGGCGATCCGTCGCCTGCGCAGATGGCCCAGGCCGGGAACCAGTGGAAGGACCGGATGGCCTGGTCGACGAATCGCTGCATGGAGGCGCGCAAGCGCTACGACGCGAGCCGATTCGCCGACCTCTGGTTCCTCGACGCGCTCAAGACGCCGATCGAGGAGCTCACCCGCGTCTACGAACAGTTCGGGATCGAGATGACCGACGAGGCGCGCGCGGGCATGGAGCAGTGGCGCGCGGACAATCCGCGCGAGAAGCGACCGCCCCACGAGTACACCCTCGAGGAGTACGGACTCTCCGAAGAAGGCATCAAGGCCGACTTCGCCGAGTACCGCAAGACCTTCATCGAGCCGCGGCTCTAGTCCTCCGCCTGCGGGCGCTCGGCGGGTTGCCTCCGCCTCATCTTCCGCCTGCGGGCACTCGGCGGGGGCGGGCGAGACGAAGGCGTCTCGGCCTAGCTCGGGATCTCGTAGCCCTCGGGCAGCGAGCCCTGCATGATCGTCTGCTCGCAGACGCGTGCGACGATCCGCCATCCGTCGCTCGTCCGGACGAGCTCGTCGAGGTAGCGGCCGGAGTTCGTGATGACGAGCTGCGCGCCTTCCGAAACGTTGCGGCCCATCGGCGAATGGAAATAGCAACGCGACGTCGCGCGGTCGCCGTCGATCTCGATCAGGACGTTGCTCACGACGTGCAGGTTGAGCGGCCAGGTCTCGAGGGCGCGGGCGAGCCAGGCCAGGGTCTCGCGGAACGGGCCGGACACGCCCCCGCTCGACCGGTAGTCGATGGTCGCTTCGAGGGCGAAAATGCGATCCATCTGCTTCCAATCCTTCTGGTCGACCATCTCCGCGTAGCGGTAGAGCAGCTCTTCGATTTCGGCGCGATCCAGGATCGCGCGGAGGGCGGCGTCGGACATCGGGGGGGCTCCTTCATTCGGGGCGTCGAGTCTATCACGGCGGTCCGCCACGATCGGCCCGCCCGGGAGCGCGTGTCAGGAGACGAATCCGGCGCGTCGCTGGGCCGCGAGGGCGACGATGATGTCGACCCGTCGCACGGCGTCGGCCACCTCGTCCGCGAACTCGCGTCGCGCCTGCGCGAGGCGTTCTCGTGCGGCGGGCTCGCCGTCCTCGGGGGCGGCCTCGAGGAGGCCGCGGTTCGCCGCCAGGCGGAGCGCCGTCTGGAAGAGCGCTTTCGAGACCGAGTCCGCGGCGTGGATGCGTTGCTGGAGCTCGTACTGCCGACCGAGACCAAGGCAGTCCTTGAGGAACCGCTTCTCGTCGAAGGGCGTCTCGGGTGCGAGATTCGCCAGCTGGTCGGCGACCACCCGATAGCTCTCGAGGAAGG
The DNA here is from genome assembly GCA_024742285.1 of bacterium. Lineage (NCBI taxonomy): Bacteria > bacterium. The sequence goes on from JANSYR010000003.1 coordinate 28,163, forward strand.
GGCGCAGGATGCGATGGGCCAGGTAGGGACGCGCTCGCCGGATCATGTCCTCGGGGTCGAGCTCGTACTCGGCGATCCGTTTCTCCCAGGCGCGGTGGTTCAGCTCGACGGTCCCGCGGATCTCCTCGCGGAACGCGTCCTTCTCGGGAAAGAAGAACTCGAACTTGAGCAGGTCGCGCAGTCGCATGACCTCGTCCCAGAAGCGTGTCAGCACGTCGTTGCGATCGCCTTCGATCGCGTGGAGGAGAGCGAGCTCGGCGATCGCGCCGGAAACGAAGAAGTGCACGATCGTGTTCCGGTAGTAGGCGGCGGAGAGCTGCTGGTCGTCGGCGATTCCGAAGACCGGATCGAGCCCTTCGTCGAATCGCGTCACGACGTCGTTCTCGACGAGCGCGTCGAGGGTCGCTGCGACGCCCGTGTCCTCCTTCAGGTGCTCGAGGTCCGCGGTCGAGGGGAGGCCCCGCAGTCGCACGTTCTCGAGCAGGTTCTCGAGGGAGCGGCGCGTACCTTCGACGGTGAGCGCCTGACCGGTCGTGCCCAGGAGCGCGAGGGTGACGAGGGAAGTCGGGGTGATGGGCGTGACCCGATTGATGCGGACGCAGACTTCGAAGGCGAGCTTCTCGAGGTCGTAGCGCTCGCCGGGCGCGAGCTCGGCTCCGACGTCTCCGAGCTGCTGGCGGAGCGAGACGGGATCGCCGAAGGCGAGGTGGATCCGTCCGTAGCGCCTTCTCATCTGCCGGACCATCCCGACGAACCAGCCGAAGCTCTCCGCCTGCTTCTCGCCGCCGCGTTGCTCGTCGACGTAGCTCCCGAGGCCCTGGATCTGGTCGTACGCGATCGAGACCGGCACGAGGTAGACGTCGTCGCTCTTGCCTCGGCGATAGGCGTCGACGACGTTCGCGAGGAGGCCGTAGCGCGGGGGAAGGAGCTTGCCGGATCTGGAGCGTCCGCCCTCGATGTACCACTCGAGCGGGAAGCGCTTCTCGATCAGGTAGTCGATGTAGTGGGAGAGGACGTGCTTGTACACGTCGTCGTCCTTGAAGGTTCGCCGGATGAAGAACACGCCGGCCCGACGAACCAGCTGACCGACCGGGAAGAAGTTCATGTTGATGCCGCCCGCAGTGTGGTTCGGCGGCAGGCCGTGCTCGTGGAGGGCGTACTGGAGGACGAGGTGGTCGAGGTTGTGCTTGTGGGTCGGGAGGAACACCACGGGGTGTCGCTCTTCGAGGGCGGCGATTCCGCGCATCTGTTCGTCGGAGTAGGCGAGCTCTTCGTCGTAGCCCCGCGTGTAGAGCCAGCGGATGATGGAGATGACGAGGTCGATCACGAAGCGACTGTGGGTCGCGGCGATCTCGCGCAGGTCGCTCGCGGCCTCGGCGGCGAGCGCCGTCCGGGAGGCGTCGGTCTTGCCTTCGGCGCGTTGGATCGAGACGAGCCGGTCGAGTCCGCCCCGGAACGCCGGTCGGAAGAGGAGTTCCTCGTGGACCAGTCGGGGGACCTTGTAGCGGGCGCCACGAACACGTCGCTCGGCCCGCTCGAGGGCGAGGGCCGCCTTCTGGGCGACGAACTCCGCGAAACCCGCCGTCTCCGCCGGTCCGTTTCCGGCGGCGCCCCGCCAACGGCCGTGGAGGTTTGCGCGGGTTGCGGGCTCGGCGGCGACGATCACGCAGCGGTCCGGCGAGCGCCACCGCACGAAGAGTTGGCGCAGCCAGGACGGATCACGAGGGTCCCCGATCGTCAGTAGCGAGAGCAGGCTCGGCGTGCGTCGCCCGTCCTCGCGAAGCGCGCCACGCCAGATCACGCGGAGCGGGGCCATCGTCGGATCACCCGGGGAGGCGAGGGTCGCTTCGAGCGCCGGGGCGAGTCGCGAACGGCGCCCACGGCGCGACGGGGGGATCGCGATCGTCTCGATTCGCTCGGCGGGGAAGTCTCCGGGGCGATTCGCCTCGATCCAGCGTTCGAGCATGCGGCGCTCGAGGCGGCTCGACGCGTCGACCAGGAAGACCACCCGCTCGCCGGGCCCGACGTCGGGCCACGCCGGGTCGGGGCCGCTCCATCCGTCCGACGGAGGCGAATCCTGCGGCGGCGGGTCGGGGTTGCCCATCGCCCCAGTCTACCGGGAACGTCTCGGGAACGCGCCCTCGTGTGGGCTCGGGCGGAGGCGCCGCGGGGCTCGCGCTCCGGATTGCGATTCCGCGCACGTCGGGGATCATCGAAGCGATGAGCGCACCTCGTTCCGTGTCTGCCGCCGAAGCCGCAAATCTGCTTCGCCCCGTCGATCGCCTGGGCATCCCGCTCGGTCCCGGTCAGCCGAAGGACTTTCTCCACGCGCTCGGCGAGCGCCAGGACTGGGAGGACCTCGCGGTCTTCGGCGCCTTGCTGGTGGATCTCTTTCCGGTCTTCGCGCAGCCCGGCGTGCGGATGCGCTCGGGCTTCTTCGGGCCCGCGGCGCGCGCGCGCCGCGCGGCGGGGCACGCGATCGAGTTCGTGCCCGCCGACTTTCGGCGCTTCGCCGAGATCGCCGAGCGCTTCGCGCCGCGGGTCGTGGCGACCGCGGCCTCGACACCCGACGCCGACGGACGTGTCTCCCTCTCGCTCCACGCAGGCGCGACCGTCGACGAGATCCATGCCGCGGCCCGTGATCCCGAACGCCTGCTCGTCGTCGAGACCAGTCCACACTTTCCGCGAACCCTCGGACTCGAACCGGATCATCCGCACGGGATCTCCCTCGAGGAGGTCGACGTCTGGATCGAGGGGAAAGCCAGTCCGACGGAGCTGCCGGACAAGCCCGTGGGCCCGGTCGAGCAGGCGATCGCCGAGCACGTCGTCGCGTTCATCCCGCCGGGCGCGACCCTGCAGACCGGGATCGGGGGAATTCCGAACGCCGTCGTCGCGGTCCTCGCCGAAGGATCCGGGGGCGACTACGGCGTGCACAGCGAGATGTTCACGACGGGGCTGATGCATCTGCACGAGGCGGGGCGCGTCGCGAACGAGAAGGGCGTCTACGACGGCGTCTCGATCACGACCTTCGCGATGGGCGATCGTTCGCTCTACGACTGGCTCGACGGGAACGACGCGGTCCGCTTCCTCCCCGCCGACATCGTGAACGACCCCGCCGTCATCGCCCGCAATCGCGACATGATCTCGATCAACGGGGCGCTCACGATCGATCTGCTGGGCCAGGTCGTGGCGGATTCGCTCGACGGCGTGCAGCACTCGGGGATCGGCGGGCACGAGGACTTTCTCGCCGGCGCCGGACGGATCGCGGAAGGACGATCTCTGCTCTGCCTGCCCTCGACCGCGCGGGTCGATGGCAAGGCGCAGTCGCGGATCGTCGCCCAGCTGACGCCGGGATCGATCGTGACGAGTCCCCGTCACCAGGTCGATGTCGTGGTCACCGAGCACGGCACGGCGGAGCTGGCGGGTCGGACCGTCTTCGAGCGCGCGCTGGCGCTCGCCGAGATCTCTGCCCCGGACGAGCGCGACACGCTTCGCGCGGCGGCGCGGGAGCTCGCGAAGCGCGGGGTGCTCGGCTGATGGCCTACGACGAAGGTCTCGCCCACCGCCTGCGGGAGCTCCTCGAAGACGATTCCAGCGTGGCCGAGAAGAAGATGTTCGGCGGGCTCTGCTTCCTGCACGGCGGTCACATGGTCTGCGGAATCGTCGGCGACGAGCTGATGCTGCGCGTCGGTCCCGAGGCCTACGACGCCTGCCTGGCGGAACCCCACGCGCGCGAGATGGACTTCACCGGACGCGCGCTCCGCGGGATGATCTACGTGGGGACCGACGGCTTCGCGGAGGACGAAGATCTCGAGGCCTGGGTCGAGCGCGCGCTCTCGTATGCCCGCTCGCTTCCCCCGAAGAGTGCGAAGAAGAAGGCTGCGAAGAAGCGCGCCGCGAAGAAGAAGAAGGCTGCGGCGAAGAAGGGAACGCGGAAGCGTTAGGCGTCTCATGAGGATGGGATGGATCGATCATGCGAGGAGCGCCGCGTCGATCACGGTCATCACCGTGAACCTGACGTCCTGGGCGATTCTGCTCGTCGTGCTGGGAATCGTGAAGGCCGTGGCCGGTCCCTTGCGCGGTGCGATCGATCGGGTCCTCGACGCCTGTTATCGCGGGGCGATCGCGATCCACGACGGCTGGCTTCGTCGGGTGATGGGAGCGCGCTGGCGGAATCCGGACCTCGATCTCCCGGCCGACGAGCTCTGCATCGTCCTCTCCAATCACTCGTCGTGGGCCGACATCCTCCTGCTCCAGAGCGCGATCGCACGACGCGGGCCGCTTCTCAAGTTCCTGACGAAGCGGGAGCTCGCCCTCATGCCGATCTTCGGCGTGATCTTCTGGGCCTTCGACTTTCCTCTACTCCGACGAACCGCGAAGGAAGGACAGAGCGAATCCGAGCGCCGCGCGGCGGACGCGGCGGCCCTCGACGCGGCGTGCGAGGCGGTCCGGCGGCGGCCGGCGGCGCTCACGAACTTCGCCGAGGGGACCCGGGCGACCCCCGAGAAGATCGCGGCGCGCGGGGGATCCTATCGCCACCTGCTGCCGCCGCGGGTCGGCGGATTTGCCTCGCTGGTGGGCGCGCTCGAGGGCGATCTCGTCTCGGTCATCGACGTCACGATCGTCTCGCCGGAGCCGCCGGCGTTCTGGCCCTTCCTGACCGGCCGGCTCTCGGAGATCGAGATCCGGGCGGAGCGCATCTCCGCGGCGGAGTTGCCGCAGGGGCGCGATGCCCTGCGCGCGTGGCTGGACCAGCGATGGCAGGCCAAGGACGAAGCGATCGAGAAGGCGCGCGCCGCGTACGAAAGCCGATCGGCGAACGACTGACGGACCCCCGGTGGCGTGACGCCCGTTCCGCCTACCGCCTGGGTGTGGCACTTTCACGGCGTCGTGGCCGCGGGGACGGCACCGCGGTCGAGTGGAGTATCGTCTCCCGAGGAGCCCTGGACGTCTTGCCCCTGGTCGGATGCCATCACTGCGACGCGGTGCTCGAAGAGCCCGAAGTGCCGGACGGCGGCTCGGCGATCTGCCGGCGCTGCGGCGGAACGCTCTTTCGTCGCCAGCGCGCGACCGTCGAGATCACCCTCGCCCTCACGACGGCCGCCGCGATCCTCTTCGTCGTCGCGAACGCCTACCCCTTCCTCTCCTTCGAGATGCAGGGACAGACGACGCGGACGACCCTCGCCTCCGGCGCGGCGGCGCTGTGGGAGAGCGGGCGCTACGCGATCGCTCTGCTGGTCCTCGTGACGACGATCCTCGCGCCGGCGATGCAGATCGGTTTCATGCTCTACGTGCTGGCTCCGCTTCATTTCCACCATCCGGCGCCCTTCGCGGTCGAGGCGTTCCGGGTGGTCGAACGATGCCGGCCCTGGAGCATGATGGAGGTATTCCTGATCGGGATCTTCGTCGCCGTCGTGAAGCTCTCGGACATGGCGGAGATCGTGCCGGGAATCGCGCTCTGGGCGTTCGGGCTGCTGATTCCGATCCTGGCGGGCGGCACGGCCTTCCTCGACGCGGAGCTCGTCTGGCGCGAGATCGGGGATCTCGAGTGAGCGGAGCCGCACCGCCGGTGACCGCCGCCTTCGGGCCGCACGCGCAGTGCCACGTGTGCAATCTGGTCGTCTCCGTGCCCGAGGGACCGACCGAGGGGCTGGCCTGCCCGCGCTGCCGAACGGGGCTCCATCGCCGCAAGCCGAACAGCCTGTCGCGGACCTGGGCGCTCCTGATCGCCGCTTCGATCTGTTATGTGCCGGCGAATCTCTTCCCGGTCATGGAGGTCACGACCCTGGGACAGACCCAGGCGGACACGATCCTCTCGGGCGTGATCTATCTCGCGGTCAACGGGACCTGGCCCCTCGCGGTGATCGTCTTCGTCGCCAGCGTGGTCGTCCCCGTGCTCAAGATCGTGTCGCTCGGGTACCTCGCGCTCTCGGTCCAGCGAGCGAGCCAGTGGCGGCCGCGGGATCGTGCGCGACTCTATCGGGTGGTCGAGCAGGTCGGCCGGTGGTCGATGGTGGACGTGTACGTGGTGACGATTCTCGTCGCGCTCGTCCACCTGGGCTCTCTCGCCAACGTCGAGGCTCGGGTCGGGGGGTTCTATTTCGGCGCGGTCGTGGTCCTCACGATGCTCGCGGCGGAGAGCTTCGACCCGCGGCTCATCTGGGACCAGATGACGACGGACGAGGTTGCGGACGGGGGTCCCGTGGATCGAATCGAGGAGGGGAGCGGCGATGGCAGATGAACCGGCGGGGGAGAGCGTGGGGCCCGAGGCGCCTCGCGCGATCGTCCGCACTCGGTCGATGCCGTCGATCGTCTGGCTGATCCCGGCGGTGGCCGCCTTCGTCGGGCTCTACCTCGCGTTCTGGGCCTGGTCCGAGCAGGGACCCTCGATCACGATCGTCTTCGACAGCGCCGACGGGATCGTCGCCGGGACGACGGTCATCAAGTACAAGGACGTCGACGTCGGGATCGTCGAGACCGTCGAGCTCATGGAGGACCTCTCCCAGGTGAACGTCACCGCGAGCATGGTCAACGAGCTTGCCGGTTACCTCACCGACGAGACCAGCTTCTGGGTCGTGAAGGCCGAAGTCTCCGCGAGCGAGATCTCCGCGGTCGACACCATCCTCTCCGGCGCGTACATCGGGATGGCGCCGTCCCAGGACGGCAAGCGCACCCGCGTCTTCGAGGGCCTCGAGAAGGCGCCGATCATCCGTCCGGACAAGGCGGGAAAGCTCTTCCAGCTCCGGGCGACCGAGCTGGGCTCCGTCGACGTGGGCTCGCCGGTCTACTACCGCTGGATCCGGGTCGGCCAGATCGCCGGCTACCAGCTCGACGACCAGGGCGAGACCGTCAGCGTCCAGGTCTTCATCGAGGCGCCTCACGACGAGCGGGTGCGATCGACGACGCGCTTCTGGAACGCCTCCGGGCTCGACGCCGTCGTGACGGCCGAGGGCATCCAGATCGACACGCCTTCGATGATGGCCATGCTGGTCGGGGGCATCGCCTTCGAGACACCGGCGACGGTAACGGTCGCGCAGGACGTGCCCGAGAACATGGTCTTCGAGCTCTATCCCAACAAGCAGGCGACGCGAATGCCCCGCTACTCGCTCAAGACGCGATACCTGCTCTACTTCGAGGACTCGGTCTCGGGACTCGTGCCGGGCTCACCCGTCGAGTTCAGGGGGATCAAGCTCGGCGAAGTCCTCGACGTCGACGTCGAGCTGGATCGCGTGACGAACGAGATGCGCATTCCCGTCGTGATCGAGATCGAGCCTGAGCGACTCGGTCTCACCGTCGAAGAGCTCGAAGCGGATCCGACCCAGCGGCTCGAGAGCATGGTCTCCCAGGGCTTCCGCGCCCGACTGCTCACGAACAACATCCTGACGGGCCAGAAGGCCGTCGACTTCGACTTCCTCGAGGGGGCGCGCGAGCAAGCGGTCGTCTACGGCCGTGCCTATCCGATCCTGCCGACCGCGACCGGCGGTCTCGACGCGATCACGACGCGGGTGGCGCGGATCGTCGATCGCGTCGACCAGCTGCCGATCGAGTCGATCGGCGCGAATCTCGACCAGGTCTTCGCGAGCCTGGCGGCCACGATGGGCTCGATCGAAGAGGCCACGGCGGCGGCGAACAGCGATCTCCTGCCCGGGATGACCGCCACCCTCGAGCGGCTCGAGCAGACGTTGTCGTCGGCGGACGCGTTGATCTCGCCGGAATCGGCGACGGCCCTCGAGATCGAGTCGCTGGTCGGGGACCTCTCCGAGGCGGCGGATTCGCTCCGGATCATGGCCGAGCGACTGGAAGAGCACCCCGAAGAGCTGCTGAGAGGAAAGAGCGAATGATCACGCAAGTTTCGCGAATGGCGCGAACGACGGGACTCGCGATCCTCGCCCTCGCGATGACAGCCTGTCTCGGACGGAGCCCGAGCCCGGAGCACTACATGCTCGGCACCCAGGCGAGCGGGCCGGCGGGGGACGCCGCACCGGAGATCGCGCTGCTCGTCGGACCGGTGCGACTCCCGGCCTATCTCGACCGACCCCAGTTCGCCCGCCTCGAAGGGCAGGGGGAGATCGAGCTCGACGAGTTCGCGCGGTGGCTCGGGGGCTTCGAAGACAATTTCCTGCGCGCGCTCTCCCTCGATCTCGCCCGCCGCACGGGCTCGATCCGGATCGCGGCGAGTCCCTCGAAGGCGCCCTTTCCCTTCGACGCCCGGATCCGGCTCCACGTCGATGACTTCGTCGTCGAGGGAAACGTGCTCCGCGCTCGCATCCGCTGGGCGGTGATCCCGACCGCGAAGGGCGCGGCCCCTGTCGTCGACGTGATGGAAGCGGAGTTCCCCGTCGCAGGCGGGGGCAATCGCGCGATCGTGGCGGCCCACGATGCCGCGGTCGCGGCGCTCGCCGAACGGATCGTCGCCGCGCTCCCGAACTGACCTCGGGCGGGCAACCGCGGGTTGCATGCGGGGGAGCGCCGACGCCCGGTACACTGGGCCAGGTAGCGCACGGCATCCGGGCGCGCCGCGGGAGGCCACGATGACGGAAGACGGGACGACCCAGCAGATCGAAGAGGAGGGTGGCGCCGACGCACGCCCGTCCCTCGGTGCGCGTCTCGTCTCGGAGATCAAGTCGCGCCCCGTCGCCTGGATCACGTTCGCGGCGCTCCTCGTGGTGGCGCCGATCATTCTCAAGATGATCTTTCCCGAGGCCACGCCGGGCGTCCTGATCGCCGGCAGCATCGCGTTCACGGCCTACGCCGCCGCCTGCACGGTCCCCGGCCGATTCCTCTGAGCCCGCCCGCGCGGCGGACCCGACTCCGGAGTGCCCCATCACATGGAAGGTCCCGCAAAGTCCGGCGTCGAAGCCTGGCATGCCCACGTCCGAGACGTGAAGGAAGAGACCCTCGACGCGCTTCTCGCCGACGACGTGGTCTTCCTCTCGCCGGTCGTGCATACGCCTCAGAAGGGCAAGGCGGTCACGAAGCTGTACCTGATGGCGGCCTTCAACGTCTTCCCCGGTGAAGACGCGAAGGAGGGTCGGGCCGGTGAGGGCGGCGAGAAGACGTCCGGCAAGTTCAGGTACGTGCGCGAGGTCGTCGGGACCCACGATGCCGTCCTCGAGTTCGAGACCGAGGTCGACGGCATCTTCGTGAACGGCGTCGACATGATCACCTGGAACGACGAGGGCCGGATCATCGAGTTCAAGGTCATGATCCGGCCGCTCAAGGCGATCCAGAAGATCCACGCCAACATGGCGGCGATGCTCGAGAAGCTGAAGTAGGACGCCACCCCGCGTCTCGAGCGGGAGCGACGCTATGCTCCCGCGCCATGTCCCCGCGACGCCGTTATCAGCTCCGCCGTTCCGACCTGAACGAGCGGATCGACGACCTGATCGAAGCCGCCTCTCGCGAGGAGACGGATCCCGGCGACGCCGAGCTGATCCGACAGCTGGTCACGACCGGCGTCCATCTGCTCCGCGACGGCACGTCCCGCGCCGAGCTGAAGCTCGTGAACAGCGCGCTCAAGGAGCTTCGCCACGCCTTCCGCGTGTTCAGCCCCTACGCCGAGACCCGCAAGGTCGCGGTCTTCGGGAGCGCGCGGACACCGGCGGATCATCCCGACTATCTGCAGGCCTACGCCTTCGCGGAGGCGATGACCCACCACGGCTGGATGGCCATCACCGGCGCCGGAGACGGGATCATGGGCGCGGCCCAGGGCGGCGCCGGTCGCGAGTCCTCCTTCGGCGTCAACATCCGGCTGCCCTTCGAGCAGACCGCGAACGAGACGATCGCCGGCGACGAGAAGCTGATCAACTTCCGGTACTTCTTCACGCGGAAAGTCGTCTTCGTGAAGGAGGCGCACGCGATCGCCCTCTTTCCGGGCGGTTTCGGGACCCACGACGAGGGCTTCGAGGCGCTGACGCTGATGCAGACCGGGAAGAGCGAGATCGTCCCGATCGTCTTCGTCGATACGCCCGGCGGTCGCTACTGGCACGACTGGAAGGACTACGTCGAGACCCACCTCCGCGATCGCGGCCTGATCGACGCCGACGACATGAACCTCTTTCGCGTCACCGATTCGGTCGACGCGGCCGTGTCCGAGATCGAGGGCTTCTACCGCAACTACCACTCCAGCCGATACCTCGAGGGCAAGCTGGTCCTGCGTCTCCACGAAGCGCCGAACGACGCGCATCTCGAGGTGTTGAACGACGAGTTCGGATCGCTCCTGGCCTCGGGCCGGATCGAGCGAGCCGAGGCCCACGCCGACGAGCATCGCCTGCTCACCCACCTTCCCCGATTGCGCCTCCACTTCGATCGGAAGAAGGTCGGGCTGCTGCGCGCGCTGATCGACCGGGTGAACGGCTTCGCCGAAGAGATCGCGCCGCCGGACGACGCGCGCCGCGTCGCGATCTTCGAGACCCCGCTCCCCGAGGCACAGGAGGCGGCAGAGGCGTACGAGGACGAGGGATAGACGCCTCTCGAAACACCTCCGGCCGGCCCCTCCGGCCGCAGCGGAGGGCGGCTCGGCGCCCTAGGATTGGGGGCCCCGCGCGGCTCGCTCCACGCCGCACGTTCAACCCAACGAGGCCCCGTCCGATGTCCGCCGCCGAATCCCGAACGATCGATCTGCTCGATCGCGCCCTCTACGAAGGGGACCCCCAGCCGACCTACACCTGGCTGCGCGAGCACGCGCCGGTCTACTGGGACGAGACCAACGGGATCTGGGGGATCTCCCACCACGCGGACATCGTGGCGATCTCCCGCGATCCGAAGCGCTTCTCGAGCGGCTCGGGCTCGCGCCCGAACATCAGCGGCTCGGGCTCCATGATCGACAACGACGACCCGAAGCACCTCGCCTATCGGCGGATCTTCCAGAAGGAGATCACGCCGCGAGGCGCCAAGCAGTTCATCGATCGGATCCAGCGGATCGTCGACGATCTCGCTGACCGCCTCGAAGGGCAGGCGGAGTTCGACCTGGTCAAGGAGTTCGCGATCCCGCTCCCGGTTCGCGTGATCGTCGAGGCCCTCGGGCTCCGGGACGAAGACTGGCCCCGCTATGCGGAGATCGCCGAGGTCACGATGGCGGCGGGAGGCGGCCCCAAGTACGCCGACGAGCACATGATGAACACGGCGACCGGCTACTTCCAGGAAGCGCTGGGCGTCGTCGCCCAGCGACGCGAACAGGGCTTGGGCGAGGACTGGTTCTCGAAGATGATTTCGAAGGCCGAGGACGGGGACGCGGCCCGCGACGATGCGTTGATCGCTTCGGAGTCGCTGCTCCTTCTGAACGGTGGCTCGGACACGACCCGGCACGTGATCGCCGGCGGGACCCTCGCGCTCCTCGAGCATCCCGAACAGTTCGAGCTCCTCAAGCGGGAGCCGGAGCGCCTGCCGCTCGCGATCGAGGAGATGATCCGCTGGGTCACGCCGCTCCTCAACATGCGCCGGACCGTGACCGAGGACCTCGAGATCCAGGGCGTGCCGCTCGAGGCGGGGGATCAGGTCCTGCTGATGTACGCGGCGGCGAACCGCGACGAGCGCGTGTTCGATGATCCGCAGACCTTCGACATCACGCGCGACCCGAATCCGCACCTTTCGTTCGGAATCGGGACCCACTTCTGCATGGGCGCGAACATCGCCCGCCTCGAGCTCAAGCTGGCCTTCCAGAAGATCCTCGAGACCTGGCCGAACATGGAGCGCGCGACCGAGGGTCCGCTCCCGATCAACGGCCCGGCCTTCGCGCGCGGGCTCCGGACCCTTCCGGTCCGACTGCGCGCCTAGCACGACCCGAGACGCAAGGGGAAAGAGAGATGGGTAAACGCGCCGCCGCCCTCGTCGGCTTCACCGAGTGGGCCCCCGAACGGAAATGGGAGCGCCCGATGTTCGGGATGGAAGCCTGCGCGGCCCTCGCCGCGGAGGCGCTCGCCGACGCGGGGATCGAGAAGGGCGCCGTCGACGGTCTCGTGACCGGCGGCCTGCAGGACTCGCCGATGTTCTCGCCCCTGGCCCTCGCCGAGTACCTCGACATCCAGACCCACTTCAGCGAGCAGGTCGACATCGGCGGCGCGAGCTCGGCCGGCATGATCTGGCGCGCGGCCGCGGCGATCGAGGTCGGCCTCTGCGACACCGTCCTCGTGCTCGTTCCTTCGACGCCGGCGCCTCCACAGGACGGCGCCGAGGCGCGGAAGATGGTGATGCCGCCCTATCTGGCGGGGGACGCCTGGGGCTCGCCGCAGGGGATCTACGACATCCCCTACGGCCTCGTGGCGGCGGCGCCGTCCTTCGCGTTGGTGGCGACGGCCTACATGGACGCGTACGGCGTGACCCCGGAGCAGCTCGCGAAGATCGCCGTCGACGAGCGCAACAGCGCGCTGAAGAATCCGAAGGCCGTCTTCAAGGACAAGCCGATCACCGTCGACGACGTCCTGGCCTCTCCGATGGTCTGCGATCCGGTCCATCTCCTCGAGATGGTCATGCCGTGCTTCGGCGGCGGCGCCGTCGTCGTGACGAACGCCGAACGGGCGAAGAAGGCGAAGCACCGCCCCGTCTTCCTCTCCGGCTACGGCGAGTACGTGAGCCACAAGACCGTCACGTACATGAAGGACATCACCGTCACGCCGGCGAAGCCCGCCGCGGACCAGGCTTTCCGGATGGCGGGCCTCGATCGCTCGAACGTCGACCTCTGCTCCTTCTACGACTGCTTCACGATCACGGTCCTCGCGACCCTCGAGGACACGGGATTCGCGCCGAAGGGACAGGGCGGGCCCTGGGTCGCCGAGCGCGACCTGTCCTTCGCCGGGGACTTCCCGCTGAACACCCACGGCGGACAGCTCGGGATGGGGCAGGGCGGGGCGGCCGGTGGGCTCTCCCACGTGGTCGATGCCTTGACCCAGATCCAGGGGCGCGCCGAAGACCGCCAGCTCGCGAAGGCGGACAAGGCGTACGTGACGGGGGTCGGCGGGCTCATGGCTTCGAACGTCGGACTCGTCCTGGAGGGTGCGTGATGCAGATCGAGCAGCCTTTCTCGGAGTCGGGCCGGCCGCTCCCGCGGCGCACGCCGACGAGCGCGCCCTTCCTCGACGGCGCGCGCAATGGCAAGCTTCGCCTCCAGCGCTGTCCGCGGGACGGCTTCTTCTTCTACCCGCGACCGCGATGTCCCGAGTGTCTCGGAGACGACTGGACGTGGGAGGACGCGAGCGGCCGTGGGCGCGTCTACTCCTATACGGTCGATCGCGTCGGCCTCGACCCGACCCAGCGCGATCGCCTGCCGCTGGTCGTCGCGATCATCGAGCTCGAAGAAGGACCGCGCATGACGTCGAACGTCGTCGGCTGCGCGGTCGAGGACGTGCGCGTCGGCATGTCCGTCGAGGCGACCTTCGAAGACCTCGGGTCGGAGACCCTCGTTCTCTTCTCGCCGACTGCTTGACCCACGGCGGCCGCGCGCTCGCGTCCGTCACGAAACCCCTCTCGCTCAGGAGCTCTCCTTCCCATGAAGTTCGTCATCTCCGCCGCCTTCCAGCCGCCGGAGCACATCGTCCCCATCGCGCAGGCCGCCGACGAGTCCGGCTACGAGGCGATCGCCTCCTCCGACCACGCCGTCTATCCCGAGACCCTCGACACGCCCTACCCCTACACGGACGACGGAACCCGGCGCTACGACGAGACTTCGCAATTCCCGTCGCCCTGGGTCCTCGCCGGCGCCCTGGCCACGGTCACGAAGCGGATCCGCTTCACGACCAACGTCTACGTCCTGCCCATGCGCAATCCCTTCATGGCGGCCAAGGAAATCGCGACGGCGGCGGCGCTGTCGAACGATCGGGTGACCGTCACGATCGGCGTCGGCTGGTCGAACCTCGAGTTCGAACTCGTCGAGCAGCAGTTCAAGCGCCGGGGAGCGCGCTGCGACGAGATGCTCGAGGTGATGAAGAAGGCCTGGAGCGGCGAGTGGGTCGACCACGACGGCGAGTTCTACCAGTTCGACCGGTTGAAGCTGACGCCGCCGATCCCGAAGGCGCCGATTCCGATCTGGGTCGGCGGGATCTCCGACTTCGCGCTCAAGCGCGCGGCCCGGAACGACGGCTGGCTCTCGGATCTGCAGACGACGGACGAGATCATCGAGTGTATCCGGAAGGTGCGCGCCTACCGCAAGGAGCTCGGGAAGAGCGAGGACTGCGACGTCATGGCGAGCGCCTCCGACGCCGCGGGGATCGACGGCTACGCGCGGCTGGGGGACGGCGGGGTGAACCACATCCTGACGATGCCCTGGGTCTTCTACCATGGGATGACCGATGACCTCGACCAGAAGGTCGACGGGATCAAGCGGTTCGCGGACGACGTGATCGCGAAGATGAGCTGAGGCAACGTAGGCGCATGCGTCCCGCGACACGACTCGGCATCGCTCTCGGCGTCCTCGTGGGCGCTCTCGGGGCCGTCGTCTGGAGCTGGACGTTCACGCCGCTCGGCCGGCTCGATCTCCAGGCGGCGATCATCGCGAAGATGTCGAGTCTCTTCGGCGATACGGACATGGACATGTCGCCGGAGGCGCGGGCCGCGGCGAACGACATGACGCGATCGATGCTCGCCGACGGCGGGCCGGACGCTCGGGTCGCGTCGGAAGACCGGACGGTCGCCGGACCCGGCGGCGAGATCCCGGTGAGGATCTACACCCCGCCTTCGGACGAACCGCTCCCGTTCTACCTCAACATCCACGGGGGCGGATGGTGGATGGGGAACGGGTACCTGATGGACGGACCCGTGCGCGCCCTCGCGGGCGCCGTGCCCGCGATCGTCGTCTCGGTCGACTATCGGTTGGCCCCCGAGCATCCCTATCCCGCCGGACTCGAGGACTGCGAGGCCGTGCTGCGTTGGATCGCGGACGAAGGCGCGAGCCTCGGTGGGGATCCGACGCGGATCGCCATCGGCGGTGCGAGCGCGGGCGGGAACCTCTCGGCGGCGCTCGCCCTCAAGGCGCGGGACGCCGGGGGGCCCGCGATCGCCGCGCAGTACCTGAACGTGCCGGCGACCGACCTCTCCGGAACCCGGGAGTGGCACTCCTTCGACGAGGCGTACGAAGGCTACGTCCTGACCGTCCCCGGGATCGAGCGGATGATCGAGGCCTACGTCCCCGACCCGCGCCAGCGGATGGAGCCCTACGTGAGCCCGCTCCTCGAGGGTCGCCTGCAAGGGCTCCCGCCCGCCCTCGTGGTGACGGCGCTCTTCGATCCGCTGCGCGACCAGGGCGAAGCCTATGCGCGCCGCCTGGAAGCGGCGGGGGTTCCGGTCACGCTGCATCGCGAGGACGCACTCCATGGGTTCCTCGGTTCTCCGGAACGCGCGGATCGCGTTGACGCCATGGCGGTGGACTTCGTTCGGCGCGCGCTCCACCCCTGAGCCGACCCGCGGGTCGGCCGCCTGGTTCACTTCGGATCCCGATTGCGAGGAGGCTCCCATGAACACATCGAAGCTGTTCGTCCTGACGGTCGTCGTGCTGACCTTCACCGGCCAGGCCCAGGCCGCCGATCGCCCCTATCCCGTCACCGAGGAGCGCGAGCCCTGTCGTGCCTACGACCCGCTTCGCCGACCGCTCTTCGGCGACACCCACGTCCACACCGCGTACTCCCACGACGCGAGCACCCAGGACACGCGGGCGACGCCGCGCGACGCCTACCGCTTCGCGAAGGGCCAGGCGCTCGGGATCCAGCCCTTCGACGAGAATGGCAAGGGCGGTCGAACGGTCCAGCTCCACCGACCCCTCGACTGGACGGCGCTCTCCGACCACTCCGAGATGCTCGGGGAGGTCCGGATCTGCCACGACCCCGAGCATCCCGAGTACGACAGCGACGTCTGCTGGAACAAGCGCAACGCACCGCTTCCCCTGCTCGGCTTCCTGGCGCGTCTGCAGGCCGGCGAACGCCACAAGATGTGCGGCGAGGGCGCCGAAATCTGTTATGCGGCGGCCCGAAGCGCCTGGGCGGACATCCAGGCCGCCGCCGAGGAGGCCTACGACCGGAGCGCGGCCTGCTCGTTCACGAGCCTGATCGGCTACGAGTGGACCAGCTCCCTCGGCGGCAATCTCCACCGGAACGTGCTCTTCCGGAACCACCTCGTGCCGGCCTACGCCCAGTCCTCCTACGACACGAAGAGTGCCTTCCGCCTTTTCGAGCTGCTCGAGGAGGAGTGCGTCGAGGGCCTGCCGGGATGTGACGCCGTCGTGATCCCGCACAACTCGAACCTCTCGTCCGACGGGTACATGTTCCAGTCGAGCCGGATCGTGACGGAGTCCGAACACGGCCGCGCCTTCGACGCCGAGGCGGCGCGGCTGCGGAACCGCTTCGAACGCGTGATCGAGATCATGCAGCACAAGGGCGACTCCGAGTGTCTGCTCGGGGGCGACACGACCGACGAGGCCTGTGGCTTCGAGAAGCTCCCCTACGACAACATGTCCGGCGCGATCGGCATGCCGAAGATCCCGCCGAAGCGCGCGGCGATGGTGCGAGAGGGGCTCAAGAAGGGGTTGCTCCTCGACGCAGATCTCGGCGTCAACCCGATGAAGTACGGCATCATCGCGAGTACCGACACCCATCTCGGAACCCCGGGGCTCGTCGCCGAGGACGGACACGTCGGCCACGGCGGCGCCTCGCGCGTGGCGTCCCCGGGCATTCCTCCCGGCATCCCCGACCACGTCGAGATGAGCCCCGGCGGGCTCGCCGTCGTCTGGGCCGAAGAGAACACCCGCGACGCGATCTTCGAGGCGCTCTCCCGCCGCGAGACCTACGGCACGAGCGGGACCCGACCCGAGGTGCGGTTCTTCGGCGGTTGGGACTATCCCGACGATGCGTGCTCGACAGGGAACCTCGCGAGCGTCGGCTACACCCAGGGCGTGCCGATGGGCGGTGACCTCGAAGCGCGTCCGGACGGGGCCGGCGCCCCGAACTTTCTCGTCTCGGCGCTCCAGGACCCCGGGACCGCGAGCCGTCCGGGCACGCCGCTCCAGCGCATCCAGATCATCAAGGCCTGGACCGAGGACGGCAAAGCCCGCGAGCAGGTCTACGACGTGGCCGGCGGGCCCAACGACGCAACCGTCGATCTCGACTCGTGCACCCCGCTCGGCGCGGGCGCGCGGAGCCTCTGCTCGCGGTGGGAGGATCCGGACTTCGACCCCGACGAGCGCGCCCTCTACTACGCGCGCGTGCTCGAGAACCCGACCTGCCGCTGGCAGCAGCACCTCTGCGTGGACGCGGGCGTGGATTGTTCCGAGCCGTCGACGATCGGCCCGGGATACGAGGCCTGTTGCCGGAACGACTTTCCGAAGACCCAGCAGGAGCGCGCCTGGACCAGCCCCGTCTGGTACACGCCCTGAGGCGGCCGCGCATAGCACGCCCCTTTCGACGCCTTCTCCCTTCGCGGTCCTCGACGTACGGGAGTACGCCTGCGGTCGCTCCGGTCCGAGGTCGCCGAAATCGACGCACTCTGCACGCCCTTAAGCTCGGGAAGAATGGAATTCGCGCTGGCTAGCTCGGAATCTCGTCGAGGGCCCACTTGCCTTCGGTGGCCATGGCGGGGAGCCAGGTCTCGACGAGCTTTCCTTCCGCGACCCGGAACGTCTGGACCCAGTCCCACTGCATCTGGTCGTTGATCTTCCAGGTGCCGATGGCCGTGACGTAGTCGCCTTCGGCCATCAGGAAGTACTTGAAGTCCGAGATCGTCCAGGCGTCCTGCATGGGGAGGAGCTCGTCGCGGTATTCCTCGGCGGTGACGGCGCGGGTGCCGCGGACGTCGTGGCGGGTGTAGGTCGGGCCGGCGAGCTCGGGGATCTTCTCGAAGTCGAGGTTCGCCCACATCTCGTCGTACCAGCGGCGCATCAGCGCCTTGTTGTCCTCTTCGCGGGTCATCGGGATTTCCTTCGGTGGATCGGCGTCGCTCGAAGATCGCACACGATCGTCGGCTTGCCTCCGCGATCGCGTAGACTCCCCGCCGTCCCTCGACGAGGAGGGGCGAGGAGGGGAATCGTGGAGCTCATCAGTCTCGAGAACGTGCTCAACCTGGGCGTTCTGATCTTCCTGCAGGCGGTGCTCGGCTTCGACAACCTGCTCTACATCTCGATCGAGTCCCAGCGCGCGCCGGCCGCGGACCAGGCGAGGGTTCGGAAGCTCGGGATCACGATCGCGCTCGTGCTCCGGGTCGTGCTCCTCTTCCTGATCATGTCCCTGCTCCAGACCTTCGCGGCGCCGCTCTTCTCGGTCCACTGGACCGGCGTCCTCGAGGGGGAATTCACCTTCGCGACGATCGTCTTCCTCGCCGGCGGCGCCTTCCTCATGTACACGGCGGTCAAGGAGATCTCGCACCTGCTGGCGATCGAGCACCTGGAGGAGGGTGAGGCCTCGGAGCGGGAGTCGAAGAGCGCGGGTCAGGTGATCGCGATGATCGTGACCATGAACCTGATCTTCTCCTTCGACTCGATCCTGTCGGCGCTCGCGATCACCGACGTCTTCTTCGTCCTGGCGACGGCGATCGTCATCTCGGGCGTGATGATGCTCGTGCTCGCGGACTCCGTCGCGGACTTCATCAAGCGCAACCGGAAGTACGAGGTCCTCGGCCTCTTCATCCTGCTGATCGTGGCGGTCGTGTTGCTCGGCGAGGGCGGGCACGAGTCCCACCTCACGATCGCGGGCTTCCCGATCGAGCCGATCTCGAAGGCGACCTTCTACTTCGCGATCGTGGTGCTGGTCGCGGTCGACCTCCTCCAGTCGCGGTACCAGACCAAGCTCGCGGCTCAGCGGGCCGCGGCGCAATACGGGTCGGTCGGTCGCGCGGACTGGGGCGCATCCGGCTGATCTCCCGCCGCGTCACGCGTTCGGCGTCTCCCGCTCGACCGGGAACGCCTCCATGTAGTTCGCGAAGACCTCGTACATCGCGTCCCGCGTGATCCCGAAGTCGCCCTCGAGGTCGTAGACGACCTTGCCGTGGCGGCCGCGGGGGTGGGTCTCGATGTAGTGGTCGATGGACGCCCGGGCCTCGTCGCTCATGCCGAGTCCCGCGCGGTCGTAGATCCGCTCGAGGGTACCGAGATCGTCGGCCATGAACTCGTGGAAGTAGACGTGCTCGGTCTGCGCGGCCGGCAGGACGGCGCGGTCCCGGACGACGCCGTCGAGGAGGTATCTCTGGAGCTTCTCGGCGTGGGGAATGATCTCGTCGAAGACGATCGGCTTGCGGGACATGCGCGCCGCGTAGACCGTCATCGTGATCCACGAGGTGAAGACCGAGACCGGGTCGCGGTGGGTACAGACGAAGGTCGCGTCGGGGAAGGTCTCGACGAGGGCCGGGAGCCATCCCAGATGCTGGGGACTCTTCAGGACCCAGCGCTCCTTGGCTTCCAGGAACTGCAGCGCTTTGAGCGCTCGCTTGAGGAAGGCGTAGTGGGGGCGCTGGTCCTCTTCGAAGTAGGCGTCCATCCAGCGGGTCACGGGCTGTCCGGCCGCCATCAGCAGCGACGACAGACACATGTGCTGGAGATCGACCTCCTCGTGGATCCCGTCGTTCGGGACGTCATACATGTTGGTCATGAGCGGCATCACGAGGTCGATCTGGTCGAGACCGGCCTGGCCGTTCGCGATCCGGTCGTCGGCGATCGTGCCTGCTCGCGCTGCCGCCGAGGGGATCGGCTCCTGGGATTCCCAGCGACGCAGCGCGCGGAGCCGGGGATCGGCGCCGATCAGATTCAGCAGATGCGTCGTTCCGGAGCGTGGGAGGCCGGCGATGATCAGCGGGCGCTCGATCTCGAGCTCGTCGATCTCGGGATGCTCGGCGTAGAGCGCCTCGAGACGGCTGCGCTGGACGAGATAGCGGACCAGCGAGTTGAACGTGTTGAAGCGCCCCATCGTGGTGTAGTGCGCGTCCTCTTCGACGCACTCGATGTAGAAGCGCAGCCGTCGCCTCCAGTCCTCGTCCTCGAAGAGCGGCGTCCCGCCTTCCTGCTCGAGCTGCGCGCGCGCTGCAGCGATCACGCCGTCCTCGGAGAGGTCGAAGGGGATCTGCTCGATCATCTGGAAGCCGGCGCGGGCGGCCTCCGTGTACTCGGGCTCGGTGAAGTCGGTGATCCGGATCGTCTCGGGCACGGGTCGTCCTCGGGCGGGGAGGCGGGATCCCCATGGCAAGCGACCCCGACTGCCTGATCCTCGAGAGGGCAGCCGGGGTCGCGCGGGTTGCAGCGGAGCGGGGTACCGGGCGTCGCCGCTCCGAGGGGCGGCTAGGCCGCGCCCATCTTCGCGAAGACCTCTTCGGTCGGTTCGATCATGCGCTGGTACGTCGCCTGGATGACGTCGTCTTCGATGTCGAACACGACCTTGGCGCCCTCGGGACCGACGGCGTCGGTCTTCATGCACTCGGGCATCTTGTCGTCCGCGGCGGTCCAGCCGGCTTTCTTGTTGAAGTCCCACTCGTCCTGCAGGCACTGCCACGTCAGGTCGAGGAAGCGTTCCCGGCTGATGTCCTCCCCGAAGTAGGCGGAGTAGAACTCCCGGATCTGCTCCATGTTCGGCATGAGGAACATGCAGAACCCCGACGCATCGATGGCGGCGTTGATGTGCTGCTGCTCCTGGGAGAGTCGCGCGAGCTGGTCCGGCGTGGCGCCCGGGTTCACGACGAGGCCGGCCGTGTGGTCGGCGCCCATCGCGCTCGTCACGTAGGTCACGCCCGTCGCCTTGAGCGGCCGCGGATCCCAGGCGGGGATCGCCTGGCCGTGGACCGTCGGGATCCGGTGATGGCCGGTCTTCTCGCCGGTGGCATCGGCGCCGTGGCCGATCGCGTCGGCGATCTCGCCGCCGGTCGCGATCTCCGCGATCAGCTTCTCCATCGCGACGTTGTCGCCCCACTCCATGCCGCCGGAGTCCATCAGGATCCCGATCGCCGCGCCGGTCTCGATCGTGTCGAGGCCGACCTCGTCACAGAGCCGGTCGAGGCTGGCCACCTTGTCCCAGGTGTCGACGGCGCAGTTGGCGCCGAGCAGCGTGAGCGTCTCGAACTCGAGGGCGCTCGTCTTGTAGTTGCCGTCGGCGTCGTGAACGACGTTCGAGCAGGACACGATGCAGCCGGTCATGCAGTTGTGCATGCCGCCGCCCCGTTCTTCGAAGCTGGCGATGATGCCGGTTCCCGTGAGCGTCGCGGCATCGGGGCTCTGGCCCTCGACGCGGTTCTTGTAGGGGAACGTGTTGAGCATCTGCGCCATGTCGACGGAGGGACTCGTTCCGTACTGCATCGGCTGCGGGCCATCGAGATAGGTCTTCGACATGCCCTTGCAGAGCTGCATGAACGCCTTCTTGTCCGCGCCGTGTCGGACACCGGTCTTGCCCGCGTCGACGGCGACGTACTTGAGGCCCTTGCTGCCCATGACCGCGCCGAGTCCGCCGCGGGCCGCGTGTCGGGCGGGACGTCGGACCTCGTCCTGGTCGGTGCAGCAGACCGAAGCGCCGCGCATCTGCCGCTCGCCGGCCGGCCCGATCGAAACGAAGGAGGCGTTGGCCGAGTAGCTCTTCGCGAGGTGGTCGATCAGCGCGTAGTTCCAGAGGCCCTTGCAGTCCGGGACCTCCTTCAGGCTCACGCCGTCCGCGGTCACGTCGAGGGCGTAGCGCGCCTCGGGATCCGCCGGCTTGCCCGTCACGACGATCACCCGGTAGCCGAGCTTCATCATGTCCTGGGCGGGGTTGCCGCCGGCGTTCGCTTCCTTGATGCCGCCGGTGAGCGGGCTCTTGCCGCCGACGCTCATCCGGCCCGAGGTCGGCGCCGCGGTTCCGGAGAGCACGCCCGGCGCGAGGACGAGGACGTTGTCCGGCCCGAGCGGGTCACACGTGGCATCGCACTCCTCGACGAGGATGCGCGCCGAGAGCGAACGCCCTCCCAGGTACTTCCACTTCTCGGGAAATTCCTCGACGGTCGCGGTCTGCGTGGTCATATCGACGCGGATCATCTGGTCGGTCATGGGTGCTTCCTTGTCTTTCGGGTCAGTTCCTGGGGCGCGGGCTGGCGGCGAGACACCGCTCCGGTCCCGGGCGAGGCGCTGCCCGGTGCGCCCCGCAATCATGGATAGAACGAAGAGCGACGTCAATCGCCGCGATCGCGCGCCTCCGGCCGACGACGTCGCTATCGTGGGCCTGCGCTGCCGATCGGAGATCGCCCCTGGACGTCCTCAACGAACTCGCCCCCGTGCTCCTCGCGGACGGTGCCTGGCTCGGCCTCGCCTTCGCGCTCGGGCTGGTCCACGCCTTCGACGCGGACCACGTGATGGCGCTCTCGGTCCTCGCGAGCGAGCCGGACGAGCGGCGCGGCGGCCTCCGCGCGGGACTCCGCTGGGCGCTGGGACACGGCGCGGTCCTGCTCGCGATCGGGGCGCTGCTCTTCGTCTTCGGATGGGCGCTGCCGGAGGCCGGGCGGGTCGCTGCGGAGCGCCTCGTCGGCGTCGTGATGATCGGGCTCGGGCTGGCCGTCTTCTGGCGGCTGGCGCGTCGCGACACCCATCTTCATTTCCACCGCCACGACGGAATCCCGCCCCACGCGCACTGGCACGTGCACGCCGCGCGCTCGCCCCACCCGGGGCCGGAAGCGCATCAGCACGAGCACACGGCCTCGCTGGTCGGGGCGCTGCACGGACTCGCCGGGTCGGCCCCGGTGCTCGCGCTGCTGCCTGCGTCCGCCCGGTCCCCGCTGGCCGGTCTCGCCTATCTCCTGCTCTTCTCGCTGGGGGTGGGGCTCGCGATGGCGCTCGCGAGCGGACTGCTGGGGACGCTCGTCTCGAACCTCGCCCGGCGCCAGCAGCGCCGTGCCCTGCAGGGCCTGCGGGCCGCGAGCGGTGCGGGATCGATCGCGATCGGCGGCTGGCTGGCGTTGGTGGGCTGAGCACGTCGACCCTTCGCAGCCGCGCCGAGCGCGACGCCTCTGCTGCGAACGGGCCGCTCCCAGTGACTGCGCGTGCGACACGCACGGGTGATCAGCGCCCCCTGCCTTCGGTTAAGCTCCGCGGCCGCGTAGCGGCTGCCGAGGCCGGCTGCGCGCATCCGCGCACAACGAGGTCCCCGCTCCATGTCCGACCTTCCGAACTTCGACCAGGCGATCGCCGCCCTCACCACCGCGGAGGGCTCGCCCTTCGAGATCATCGAGGGCGAGGTCGACGGCCAGACGATGAAAGTCTGGAAGAACCTTCCGTCGTCGCTCCGGGAGGTCTTCGCGACGACGCGCCTCCACGGCGACAAGACCTTCCTCGTCTACGAAGACGAGACCTGGAGCTTCGCGCAGACGATGGCGCGGGTGGACGAGATCGCCGACCTCCTCGTGAACCGCTACGGCGTGGGGAAGGGCGACCGCGTCGCGATCGCGATGCGAAACTATCCGGAGTGGATCTTCTCGTTCGCCGCGATCACGAGCATCGGCGGCATCGCCGTCTGCATGAACGCCTGGTGGAAGGAAGACGAGATGGCCTACGGCCTCGAGGACTCCGGCTGCAAGGTGCTCCTCGCGGACATCGAGCGCGTGACGACCGCGGCACCGAACCTCGATCGCTTCGGCGTGCGGGCCGTGTGCGTGCGGCACGACGGCGACCTGCCGGAGGGGGTCGATCGACTGGACGAGGTCCTGAAGACGGGCGCCGCGATGCCCGAGGTCGAGGTCGGGCCCGAGGACGACGCGACGATCCTCTATACGTCGGGGACGACGGGCTTTCCGAAGGGCGCCGTGTCCGCGAACCGCGCGGTGCTCTCGGGGATGCGCGCCTTTGCGTGTCGCGCGCTCGCGGGGGGCATGACGCAGCCGCCGAAGGAGCCGAGCCCCTGGGATCCGTGCTTCATCCTGGCGGTGCCGCTCTTCCACGTGACCGGCCTCGTGCCGGTCATGCTCTCCTGCTTCTCGAACGGGTTCAAGCTCGTGATCATGTACAAGTGGACGCCGGAGCGCGCTCTCGAACTCGTCGAGCGGGAGCGGGTCACGCAGTTCGTCGGCGTTCCGACCATGACGATCGACCTGCTCGAGTGCCCGGACTTTCCGAATCGCGACACCTCGAGCCTCGCGTCGGTCGGCGGCGGCGGGGCGCCGGCACCGCCCGAGATGGTCGGCCGCGTCGACAAGAGCTTCAAGAACGCGCGCCCCGGACTCGGCTACGGCATGACCGAGACGAACGCCTATGGTCCGCAGAACTCCGGCGACGACTACGTCCGCAAGCCGCGCAGCTCGGGGCGTGCCGTTCCGGTCCTCCAGGTGGAGTGCTTCGACGAGAACATGAACCCCGTTCCGCGCGGCGAGGTCGGAGAGATCTGCTTCCGCGGGCCGAATCTGATCCGCGGCTACTGGAACAAGCCCGAGGCGACCGCCGAGACGATCGTCGACGGCTGGCTCAGGAGTGGGGATCTGGGTCGGATCGACGACGAGGGCTTCGTCTTCGTCGAGGATCGCGCCAAGGACATGGTCCTGCGCGGCGGCGAGAACATCTACTGCGCCGAGGTCGAGGCGGTCATCTACGAGTTCGAGACCGTCCACGAGGCGGCGGTCTTCGGCATGCCCCATGACCGCCTGGGCGAGGAGGTCGCGGTCGCGGTCATGCCCAAGAAAGGGCAGACGATCGACGTCGACGCGCTCACGGACTTCGTCGCATCGAAGGTCGCCAAGTTCAAGGTGCCCACGATCGTCGAGGTCTACGACGAGCCGCTTCCGCGCAACGCCTCGGGGAAGATCCTGAAGCGCGACATCCGGGATTCGCTGGTCGAGCGTCGGGGATAGTCCGGATCCGTTGGACCCCGGGCGTCGCGTGACGGTGGAACGCCTCCGCGGGGAGCGGAAAACGCGCCTCTCCTCGGCGCGATCACCGACCTCCACCGCTGCCCACCTAAGTTTCTGCCGGTCGGGTGCCGATAGGACACCAGGCTTTCCGGCTCGGGAATCTGCCCGGATTCCATCGAGGGGTGTTCGCAGGTGCCGAATTCGGCCGCATTCGATTGGACGTGTGAGGAGCTCGAGCGCGCGACGGATCTCGACCGTCTCGAGGCCCGCGGCACCGTTCGGATCGCCCTCAAGAGCTCCGGTCTCGAGGCGGGCAGCGTCCAGCCGGACCAGATGCGCGTCGTGATCGAGAAGGTGCTCCCCGCAGAGCTGTCCGCCCGCGGCGTCGAGGGCGCCGACGCGATCTGTGGTCAGCTCGCGACGGGCATTGCCCGCGTGAGCGGGGGCGACGACGCGGAATCCCCGGACGAAGTCTTCAAGCGCCTCGGCAGCGCCTGACCGATCCCCGGAGAACGCCCCGGCGAGCGCCCGCAGTCGGAGGATCCCCGGCGAGCGCCCGCAGCCGGAGGATCCCCGGCGAGCGCCCGCAGCCGGAGGATCAGTCCAGGGTGGCGATCACCGGCGCATGGTCCGACGCGGTCAGGCCGTCCTTCTTCTTGCGGAAGTCCCGATCGATCTCGACGTCGCGCAGGCGGGAGACGATCGCGTCGGTCCCCAGCAGGAAGTCGATCCGGAGTCCGTGCTTGCGGTGGAACGCGCCGCCCCGGTAGTCCCACCAGCTGAAGGCCTGGGTGTCCGGCTCGCGTTCGCGATAGAGATCGCGCAGGCCGGTGTCGGCGACGGCAGCGAGGCGCGCTCGCTCCTCGTCCGTATGGAAGATCGAGCCGACGAAGCTCTCCTCGTCCCAGGTGTCGAGTCCGGTCGGGACGATGTTGAAGTCGCCGCACAGGATCGCGGGCGCGTCCGGCGCGACGAAGCGCTTCGCCCAGTCGCGCAGCGCGTCGAACCACGCGAGCTTCCGGGGGAAGTCGTCGTGGTCGATGTTCTTCCCGTTCGGGCAGTAGAGGGTCGTGAAGTCGACGCTCGCGTCCCCTTCGCCCACCCGGGCGCGGATCAACCGCGCGCCGAAGTCCTCCTGGCCGGGAAGACCCGATTCGATGTGTTCGATCGGGAGCCGTGAGAGGATCGCGACGCCGTTCCAGCTCTTCTGGCCGTGGGTCACGCAGGTGTAGCCGAGCGCTTCGAACTCTTCGTGGGGAAACTTGTCGTCCTCCATCTTGAGCTCCTGGAAGCCCACGACGTCGGGCCCGCGCTCGTCGAGCCAGAGCTTGATGTAGTCGAGGCGGGCCCGGAGGCCGTTGATGTTCCAGGTCGCGAGCTGCACGGCGTTCCTCTTGACGGGACGGGTCGGGGCGTGAAGGGTTCGGGCGGGTCGAGCGCGGCGCCAGCGTATCACGGGCGGCGCGCCCCGCGCCGTTCGTGCCCGGACTCGCCCGCCCGACCCGGCGTCCGGCTTCCTCCCATCCCGGTTCCGGAGGGCTATTCTCGCGACCCCGCCCGGCCCACGACACGGAGGTGAGCCCCATGGCGCTCTTCGGAAGTCTCGGAAAGAAGCTCGAAATCCCCACTGCCGCGGAGGCCCTTCCCGGCCGCGACGCGCGCATGCCCGTCCCCCCGGCCCACTACGTGACCGGGGAGCCCCTGGATGCCCCCTTCGAGGGCATGGGCCGCATCCTTTGCGCCATGGGCTGCTTCTGGGGCGCGGAGCGCAAGTTCTGGGAGGCGC
Source organism: bacterium (assembly GCA_024742285.1). NCBI lineage: Bacteria > bacterium. The sequence goes on from JANSYR010000003.1 coordinate 54,699, forward strand.
CGGGCGTGATCAGCACGAGCGTCGGCTACGTGAACGGCCACACCCCGAATCCGACCTACGAAGAGGTCTGCAGCGGCCGGACCGGTCACACCGAGGCCCTGGTCGCGATCTTCGACCCCGAGGTCACGAGCTACGAAGCGATGCTGCGCGTGTTCTGGGAGAACCACGATCCGACCCAGGGGATGCGGCAGGGCAACGACGTCGGGACCCAGTACCGCTCCGGCCTCTACTACTACGACGACGAGCAGAAGGACCTGGCGCTCCGCTCCCGCGACGCGTTCCAGGCGAAGCTCTCCGCCGCTGGGTACGGCGAGATCACGACCGAGATCGAGGCCGCCCCGGAATACTATTTCGCCGAGGACTATCACCAGCAGTACCTCGCGAAGAACCCGAACGGCTACTGCGGCCTCGGCGGAACGGGCGTCCGCTGCCCGATCGGCGTCGAAGTCTGAGCGGCCCGAACGCGCGGCCGCCTACGTCGCGCACGACAGAAAGACACATAGGAAGACCCATGGACCTGATCCTTCGCGAGAACGCGTTCCTCGGAGAGACCCACATCGTCACCGGCGCCGCCCAGGGGATCGGCTTCGCCGTCGCCCAGGCCCTCGCTCTCCACGGAGCGCAGGTCGCCATGGTGGACCTCGACCAGGGCCGCGTCGACGAGGCCGCCACTCAGATCCAGCAGGCCGCCGTCAAGCCGATCGCCGTCTCGGCGAACGTCTCCAAGGAAGAAGACGTGGTTTCCGCGGTGGGCCGGGTGCTCGAAGAGACCGGACAGATCAACGGCGTCGTGAACGTCGCGGGGATCACCCGCGACACGCGCATCACGAAGAAGACCTACGACGATTTCAACCTCGTCCTGTCCGTCCATCTCGGCGGAACCTTCCTCTTCACGCGCGAGGTCGCGAATCAGCACTGGCATCCGCTCTTCAAGGCGAACGGCAACGAGCCCCTCGACGACGGCGTGAATCGCTTCATCGTGAACTTCTCCTCGGTCTCGGCCCGCAACGGCAACATCGGCCAGGTCGACTACACGGCGGCCAAGGGCGCGATCGAGTCGGTGACGCGCACGACCGCACGGGAGTTCGCGGGCTATCGCGTGCGCGTGAACGCGATCGCACCGGGGCCGGTGAACACGCCGATGCTGGCCGGCGTCGGCGAGCAGGGCATCGAGGCGATGAAGCGGACGACGCTGCTCGGCAAGGTCGCGGAGCCGTCCGAGCTCGCCGCTACGGTCGTCGGCATGGCTTGTCCGATGGTCTCCGGATACACGACGGGGCAGGTCTTCGCCGCGAACGGCGGCATGTATATGGCATAGGGCTCGACCCGCGGCCTCAGCCGCGTTCGAGCACGAGCAGCGCCTGCGTGCCGCAGCCCGGCGTGCTCTCGAGATGGAGGTCGAGGCCCGCGTCGGCGGCCAGAAGGGCGGCGCGCGCCAATGCTCTCTCTCGTGGAGCGTCTCCCGGCTCGCCTCGACGGATGCGTTCGAGCGCGTCCGAGTCGAGCGGATGACCCGTGTCGTGCACCTCGACGTAGGCGCCGGCCTCGGCCCGCGCGGCGACCCTTCGGTTCGGAATCGGGTGAACGAGGGAGTGGTGACTTCGCCCGGCCTCCAGCGGACCGGCGACGACCGAGACCCAGGCCGGACCGGCGGCGAGGGCGTGGCGGGTCGCGTCGAGGAGGGCGTCGAGGATCGGGCGGATCGGCTCGGCGGGCGTGACGGAGAGATGCCTGGCCGGCGAGAGGTGGACGTCGAAGGCGCGGGCCGTTCCGCGACTCGGGCGGCCGGCGTCCGCCGCCCTCGCGACGATCGGTCCAAGGGGCGCGGACGTGCCGGCAGGCCGGGGCGGGACTCCGCGGTCCGCGACCGGCGCCCGGGCCGCCGTCGATTTCGTGGGTGCGCCGACGTCCGCGACGACTTCTCGTGCGACGGCGATGAAGCGACTCGAATCGGTCCCTTCGTCGCACCAGCGTTCGACCTCCAGGGTCACGTCGATCCGGCGTCCGTCGAAGGTGTCGAAGGGCAGGGCGACCGTACAGGGTCGGCCCTCGAGGAAATGGTGGGCGACGAACTCGACGAGCTCCCGCTCGAGGCCGGCGTGGTCGAGGAAGTGGGTGATCGGCTTGTCGACGGTCTCGTCGAGGGGGAAGCCGGTCAGCCGGGTCCAGGCCTCGTCCGTCCACTCGACGACACCCGCGAGGGTGCCGACCAGGACCGCGTCGCCGCGGGCGATCTCGTCGCGGCGCTCCCGGCGGGCCAGACGCTCGGCGAAGGCAGGGCGCCGCGGGGCGGCATCGCGGGGGTCGGAGGCGTCGGACGCGTTGGAGGTGTTGGAGGTGTTGGAGGCGGTTCGCTCGCGCATGAATCGTGCTCCAGGGGCGGCGGCAGGCTAGCGCGGGCCTTCCGGAATCCCGCGAACGATCGTTCGGGCCGGCTGCAGGCGCCCGGACGTCCCGGAACCCGCGGGAAGCGCGTGGCACTCCCGCAATGGGTAGACTTGAGGCATCGGCCAGACCTGCATTCGCCTGGCCGGTCGTCCGCGGGATGCCCGCTGCAGGAGACGAGAATTGGCCCCCGAAGATCCGAACGCCCCCGTCGATGACGTGCTCGCCCAGGACGTCGAACCTCGTGAGACGCTGACCGGCAAGGCGGCGACCCAGGAGCGGATCCTGGCGTCGGCGTCGGAGCTCTTCCTGACCCGCGGCTACGACAACACGACGATCGCGCAGGTCGCGGAGCACGCCGAGGTCTCCCGCGCGACCGTCTTCTGGCATTTCAGCGACAAGGAGTCGCTCTTCCGGGAGTGCTTCAACCGCCTTTGTGAGCCCTTCCGGATCTCCCTCGCGCGGGACCAGTCGAACCTCCCGCCCGAGAAGCGGCTGCAGGAACAGGTCGAGCTCTACCAGGCCTTCATCGCCGCACGCCGTACCGACGTCGATGGCTTCATCCGTTGGGCGATGGAGCACCCGAACTTCCGGGAATGGCTGACCCGCACGCTCCTCGATCTCCACAACCGCTTCGGGGGGGCCCTCGCCGAGACGATCTCCGAGATCGTCCCGCCCGGGCACGATCCTCATGCGATCGCGACGGGCATCCTGCTGATGCTCGACGGCGGCGTCTTCCTCTCCTACTTCGACGCCTCGGCGCGCTCGGTCGAGCAGCGTCGCGCGAGCTTCCAGGCGATCCTCGAGCTGATCCCGCGGCGCAATCCGGGTCGCTACTGAGCGCTGCGCCGACACGCGGTCGCCTGACGGGCGTCTCGGCGATCGCGGAGGCCCTGGCCGAGGGAGAACCGATCGCGCGGGTCCTCGTCCGCGCGGACGCCGAGGACGCGCCCTCGTCGGCGCTCGTCACGGCAGCGACGCAGGCCGGGGTTCCGGTCACGCGCGAGCCCGCGCGCGAGATGCAGCGGATGACAGAGGGCGAGGGGATCGAGTCGGCGATCGCGCTCGTCGGCCCGCCGCCCGCGACGACCCTCGAGGAGCTGATGGCGGCGCCCGGGCTCGCGGTCGTCCTGTCCGGCCTCCGTTATCCCGGCAACGTCGGCTTCATCCTGCGCGCGGCGGAGGTCGCCGGCGCCGCCGGCGTGGTCCTCGACGCGGACTGGACGGATCGGGAGCACGCGACGGCGAGACGCGCGTCGATCCACGCGGATCGCTTCCTTCCGGTGATCGAAGCCGAGACGCACGAAGCCTTCGACGCATCGTGCCGGGCGGGGCGGCGGATCGTCGCCGTCGAGACGAGCGGAGAGAAGACGCCCTGGTCCGTCGACCTCGCCGGACCGGCGACGATCGTCGTCGGCGGCGAAGCCGAGGGCATTCCGGACGATCTGCTCGCGCGTGCGGACGACGTCGTCCGGATCCCGACGCGCGGATTCATCCCGTCCTACAACGTGCAGGCGGCGGTCGGCATGTTGCTGGGCGAGTGGCTCCGTCAGACGGAGCCACCGGCCGGGCGCTAGCTCTTCAGCTCGATGATCGCGTCCGCGCGATCGAGCCGGTCGACCGAGCCTTCCTTGATCCGCTTGCAGCGGCTCTCGAGGTCGTTCATCCGGCGGCTGATCCAGCTCGCGGCCAGGTCGAAGCGGCGCGGGTCCGCCTGCGCCTGCTTGAGCAGCTCGGCGCCAGCGATCACGCTCGCGACCACCTCGGCGAGGGACTGCGCAGACATCAGCGCGTAGTTGAAGTCGGCGAGGAGCGCTCCGGCGGCGCCCAGGATCTGGTTCATTCCGTCGAGGACCTTGTCGGCCTGCTCCTTCATCTTCGGCTCGTCGAAGGTCTTGAGCTCCTGCTCGAGGGACTCGAACACGACCGTGAGCGCACCCTTGGCGAGCTCCTTGAGCGCGAAGGAGACCTGGATCTCCGACGTACCTTCGTAGATCGTCGTGATGATCGCGTCGGCGTGGAGCTTGCCGACGACGGACTCGGACATGAATCCCAGGCCACCGTGGATCTGGATCGCGTCGCGGCTGATCGAGTCTGCTGCCTCGGTGCCCATGTACTTGGCGAGCGGCGTGAGGAGACGGATGCGCGTCGCGTTGCGCTCGTAGAGCGCCTGCAGCTCGACCTGCTCGGCGTTCGAGAGCTCCGTAGAACCGTCGGCAATCCGCGCCATGACCCGCTCGATCGCGGCGTTCTGGTCGACCAGCGAGCACGCCCGATAGAGGAGCGCGCGGCTGCCCTCGAGCTCGAGGGTCATCTTCGCCAGGCGGTCCTTCATGAGCGGCTGGGTCGCGATCGGCTGGCCGAACTGGACGCGGTCCTTGGCGTACTGGATCGCTTCCTGGAGGGCCGCTTCCGCGATCCCGACACCCTGCGCCGCGACGCCGAGGCGAGCGTTGTTCATCAGCGAGAGCATCGCCTTGAAGCCTTCGCCGGCCTCGCCGACGAGGAAGCCCTCGGAGCGGTCGAAGGTGATCGCCGCCGTCGGCGATCCGTGGATGCCGAGCTTGTCTTCGAGGCGCGTCACGTGGACCTCGTTGCTCTCACCGGAGTCCAGCGTACGCGGCACGAGGTAGAGGGAGAGGCCCTTGGTCGTGCCCTTGCTGTCGTCGAACGTCGCGTGGTCGCGGGCGAGCACGAGGTGGATCTCGCAGCCGCCGTTCGTGATGAAGATCTTGTTGCCGTCGATGAAGTAGCGGCCGTTCTCCTCGGTCGCGCGAGTCTGGATCGCGCCGAGGTCCGAGCCGGCCTGCGGTTCGGTCAGGTCCATCGCACCCATCACCTCGCCCGAGGCGAAGCGCGGGAGGTACTGCTGCTTCAGCTCGTCCGAGGCGAACTTCTGGATGTCCTCGGCGACGCCGGCCTGGAGGCCGAGGATCGTCATGAGGCCCGCGTCCGCGCGGGACACCATCTGGAGGATCACGTTCGCGACGAAGGACGGCAGACCGAAGCCGCCGTACTCCTCGTCGACACCGAAGCTGATCAGGCCCGCCTCGGTCAGCGCGTCGAGGGCGTCCTTGATGTGCTTGGGGTAGATGACCTGATCGTTCTCGAGCTGGACCTCTTCGTCCCAACCCTCGCGGAGCGCCGGCGCGTGCTCTTCGCAGATCGCCGCGGCGGTCTCGAGGATCTCCTGGAGGGCGGCGCGGTCGACATCGACGTCACCATCCTCGCCCTTGCGCCAGTTGAAGTAGGACTCCCAATCGATCAGCTCCTGAAGATAGAGAGTGACGGCGTCGTCCATGAATGCGCTCATGATCTTCTCCTGAGGGGTGGCCGGCTTCGATGCCGAGGCGGGGAGCCTAGAGGCCTTTCGCCCGACTACGAGTCAGACCGGGGGGTGGTTCGTTCGTCCTGGAGACGAATGGGGTTGCCGTTCGAACGATGCGTCGCCCGAGCGACTTCACTCGTGGGGGACGCATCGATGTGTCTACCAGAATCGTTCTTTGCGTTCCGTGTTCGGGGCCGGTCCCGGAGCAGCCGGAACCGACTCCTGCGGATTCCGGGCGTCCGGCCGGGCCGGATTCCTGTCGACAGAATCTTTCTTCGCAAGGGGCACGCGTGCAAGCCGCCCGTCTCGATTCGTCTGCTCTGTGTACGTGACCCCAGCTTCGTCCTTCGTGGACGACTCGGCCGTGACTGCGGGTGCAGCAAACGCGGTCCGTGCCGCTTCCGGCGCGGCCTGTGCCGCGTCGCGCGCATCGGCGGGCCCGACGTCGATGCGTGCGCCGCGTTCGGCGGCCTGCTTCGCGTCGAGGGCTTCGGCGCGGGCGCTGGCCTTCGCGAGCATCTCCTTCGGAAGGCGATCGAGCGCCTTCTTGTCGACGAAGCCCTGCGCCGGCGTCGCGAGGACGGGGGCCGTGCCTGCGGAGGCCGTCGTTCCGCCGGCGACCCTCGAGCTCGATTCGGGTGCCGACTCGTCGCCGCCGCCGAACACGAGAAATGCGAGTCCGGCAACCGTCGCGGCGATCGCCACCATTACCAGCGGCTTGCGCCCGGCCGGGCGCGCGAGGCCCTCGAAGGCGGCGAGCTCCTCGTCGGTGAGCGGGGCGTCGAAGGCGTCGGCCTCCGGTGCGTCCGGCTCGGGGGCGAAAGCTGCATCCGTCTCGCCTTCTGCACGGGTGGGCGTCGGATGGCCGTCCACCGCCTGTGCCTCGTCCTCGGTCGCGAAGGTCCAGCTTCCCTCTTCTTCGTCGTGGATCGGATCCGGATCCGGATCCGCGTTCGTCTCGACGACGTCGGCCAGTTCGATCGGCGCCTCGCCTGCATCCTCGCCGTCGTTGCCCGACGTGCGATTGGCGGCGGACTCGAAGAACTCGAGGGCGGCTGCGAGATTTCGCGGCGCCTGGGCTTCGTCGGCCGACGCCTCGTCCGAGTGCTGGCTCGGCGTCGCGGCGTCCGTGTCGCCGACGGGCGGAGACGGTTCGTGCAGCGCGTCGTCCGGGCTCGAGAACACGAGCGGGTTCGATGGGTCGTGCTCGTCGTCGGATTCGGACCCCATCGAATCGTCGCCGTCGCAAGCGAGGACGGCGGTCTCGTCGATGCCCGCATCGGAGGGCGGGGGCGGCGCCGGGTCCTCGGCGCCGCTGAACTCGCCTTCGGCCATCAACGCCTCGAATTCGTCGGGGACGGTCCAGGGCGCCTCGTCGTTGCTCGTGTCGGTCTCGGCCGCCGAGGCCACGAGGGAACCGTCTCCTTCTTCCTCGTCGGGCTCGATCTCCTGTTCTTCGGGCTGCGGATCGCAGACGGCGTGCACGAAGTCGGCGTCGATCTCGGTGCATCCCTGGGACGCCGCCTCGACCAGCAGCTTCTCGCAGAGCGCCGAGATCTCACCCGGCACGCCGCCGGCGTAGCCGTGAATCGCGAAGCCGGCTTCCTCGCTGAAGAGCGCATCGCCGCGCCAACCTGCGCGCCGGAGGTGCTTGACGATGTAGGAGGCCACGCCGTTTCTGGGCAGGGGGGCGAACTCGAGCTGCAGCGTCTGGATCCGGTCCAGCCACCAGAGGAGCGGCGCCGGCGTTTCGCCTTCCCGGGCGGCGAGGTTCGCGAGCAGGATGCTCTGGACGACCGGGAAGTCCTGGTCGGTCCGATAGCTGAGGAGCACGTCGAGATGGTCGAGGAAGTCCTCGGTCGCGTGCTCGGCCTGATCGATCACCAGAACGAGCCGGCGGTCGGCGCGCGCTTCCACGAGGGCGGATCGCGAGAGTCGTCCGTCGTCGAGTCCCCACTGGCGCGCGATCCCGTCCCGGCACGTCTCCCAGGCGACCCCGGCATCGAGCACGTTCGCGACGCGCGCCTCGTCGCCGAGCAGCTTCGGGAGCGCCCGCGCGAGGCTGGTCTTGCCGAGACCGGCGGCGCCGCTCACGCAGATCCGGGACGCGCCCTCGTCGAGTCCGCCGCGAATCGTGCCGAACGCATCGCGCAGCGCCCGCGTCCCGAGGACGACCTGGCTCTGGGCCCTCCCCTCGAAGGGGGACTGCTCGAGCTCGAAGAACTTCAGGTAGGCGGACACGCTTCCTCCCGACTCGCGGACCAGGCCAAACGTTCGGATTCGCAGGGAAAATCGTCCGCTCAGGGGTCTGTCTTGAGCGGGGATAGTGGGTTTTTTGCCTCATTTGGGCAGATGAGCCGCCGAGGCGGGTCCCCGTGCGTTCGAGGCGCGTCGGAAAATTCTCAGCTCGCTTCGATTCCGGCTGCGGCTCGCGCGAATCGGGGCGGTTCGGACGCCGGGTCTGCGCCTCGAGACCGCCCGGTGCCCGCCCGCGGAACGTCGCGCCCGCCCGCGGCACCCCCGATCGGCCCCGGCTGTCGGGCGAGGGGGACCGTGCCTGATGGCGCGCACGGACGCGCTCGGAGGTGATCCGGCGACCCGGTCCCGGCGGTGTTGCCGGGAGGAGGTCGCGCGTGTGTGCTTGGCGCCGAGCGGATCGAGCTGCAGACGCGGGTGAATTCCTCGGGCGACGTGGCATAGAATCGTCCATGCATCGCCGGTCGCTTCCATAGAGCGTCGCGCGTACTAGGGAGTGAGCCAGCTTGTCGATGCGCGCCACGTTGACCGTCATGGGCGGTCTGCCCGACCAGGCCGGGCAGTCGTTCGACGTCGGTCCGGAGACCACGACGCTCGGGCGGGGTCTCGCGTGCGACGTGCAGCTGGCGGACCAGAGCATCTCCCGGCTCCACGCCGAGCTCGTCTGGGAGGGCGAGACCCTCGTCCTGGTGCACAAGAGCCAGGTGAACCGCACCCTGGTGAACGGCGTGCAGATCACCGATCGCCTCACGCTCGCCGGCGGCGAAGAGATCCAGCTCGCCGACCGCGTCGTCCTTCGGCTGCGGATCGAGCGGGTCGAGGAGGCGCCGAGCGAGCCGGCATCCCCGACCGCGGAGGTCGACGAGACCCGGGACGGTTCGGTCGAGCCGCCCGCCGCGCCCGTCGAAGCGCCGCCGGAGCCGGTCGCCCCGTCGCCGCGCGAAGAGCCGCCGGCACCCGCTGCCGCAGAGCCTGCGGCGCCATCGGAGTCGGAACCGGAGCCGGTCGCTCCGCCGCCCCTGCCCGAACCCGTCGCCCCTGAACCGCCGCGAGCACCGGAGCCCGAGCCGGTTGCGCCTCCCCCTCCGGAGCCGCCGCAGCCGCCGTCTGCGGCACCGATGGTGCAGGCCGAGCCTACGGAAGGGCCCGAGGTCACCAGCGCCCTTCTCCTCCGTCCGGTCTCTGCCGACGAACCGCCGCCGGATCCGTCGAGCGTGAAGCTCGCGATCATCGGGGCGGGCCCCGCCGGCATCGCGGCGGGCGTACGCGCTGCCGAGCGCGGCGTCGAGCATGCCCTCTACGAGCGGTCGGTCCTCGCCGACACGATCGTGAAGTACCAGAAGGGCAAGTTCGTGATGGCCGAGCCGCCGCAGCTCCCGCTGCAGGCGGACCTCAAGATGATCTTCGAGGAGGCGGTTCGCGAGCAGGTCCTCGAGTGGTGGGAGACCGCCGTCCGCGATGCCGGGACGAACCTGGTCGAAGCGACCGAGATCCTCTCGATCGAAGGCGAGAAGGGCGCTTTCCGGATCTCGGTGCGCGGCCCGAACGGCGCCGAGACGGTCGACGCGACCCACGTCGTCCTGTCGATCGGCGTGCAGGGCGACCTGCGCAAGTTCGGTGTGCCCGGCGACGACCAGCCCTGGGTGACGTACCAGCTCGACGATCCGAAGGCCTATGAAGACAAGCGCGTGATCGTCGTCGGTGTCGGTGATGCAGGGATCGAGAACGCGATCGCCCTCGCGGAGAACGGCAACGAAGTCACGATCGTGAATCGTCGGGACGAGATCGATCGCGCGAAGCCGATGAACAAGGCGGCGATCGAGGCGAGAATCAAGTCGGGCGAGATCGCCTACCTGACGAACGCGAGCGCCGATCGCTTCGAGAGCGATTCCGCCATCTTCAAGACGAAGGACGGCGAAGAGGTCACCGTTCCCTGCGATCTCGTGATCGGTCGTCTCGGCGCGACGCCGCCACGCGCGTTCCTCGAGACGACGGGGATCTCCTTCCCGAGCGCCGACAAGGAGGCGATTCCGGACGTCTCCGACAAGTACGAGTCGAACATCCCCGGCATCTACATGGTGGGGGCGCTGGTCGGCTATCCGCTGATCAAGAACTGCATGAACCAGGGCTTCGAGGTCGTCGAGCACATCCTCGGGGCCGACGTGAAGCCGGCGGACGAGCCCGTCCTCATGCAGAAATTCCGGGAGGTCGGCGGGGCCGTCAGCGAGAACCTCGACCGGATCCAGGACACGATCCAGACTCTGGCGCCGCTCACGTCGGTCCAGCTCCGCCAGCTGATCTTCGAGTCGAACGTGCGGATCGTGCCGCCCGGGACCGTCGTCTACCAGCGAGCGGACTTCGACAATACGTTCTTCTCGATCATCGAGGGCGAGGTCGAGCTCGCCTATCTCGACAACTCCGATCCGACGATCCCCGAGGACCTTCGCGCCGAGCATCGTGCGCGGCGAGGGGCAGGACAGTTCTTCGGCGAGGATGGCTTGATCTCGGGCCGACGTCGCGGCGAGACCGTGACGACGACGGCGCGATGCATCCTGATCGAGACGCCGCGCAACTCGATGACCAAGCTCACGCGTTCGGTCGAAGACGTGAAGCGGGTGATCGACGCGTCCTACGTGAACTCCGCGCTCGCGACGCTGTTCCCGAGTCTCGACGAGAGCTCGCGAAAGCGACTCGCGTACAGCGCGGAGACGCTCCTCCATCGCGCGGGCGAGACGATCTTCGCCGAAGGCGAAGACTGCGACGGCCTCCACCTGATCCGACGCGGGACCGCGGACATCTACAAGAAGCACGAGGGCGTCGAGGAACAGATCGACTCCCTGCGCGCCGGGTCGACGCTCGGCGAGATCGGCGTGCTCCATCCCGATCGCGGTCGCTCGGCGACGTCGAAGGCCGGGGTCGACTGCGAGACGGTGCTCTTTCCGAACGAAGTGATCCTGCCCCTGGTCGAGCAGTACCGGGAGGTCCGCGAGTACCTCGAGCGGAAGGAGCAGGAGTTCATCATCGCCGACGCGCGCCGGCAGCACGGTCGCGGCACGATGATGTGGCTGCAGAAGGCGGGCGGGAAGGAAGCGACCGACCTGCTCATGATCGACGAGACGCTCTGCGTCCGGTGCGACAACTGCGAGAAGGCCTGCGCGGAGACGCACGGCGGCGTGTCCCGTCTGAATCGCGAAGCCGGAGCGACCTACATGACGAGCGCGGGCAGCGCGCTCCACCTCCCGACCGCCTGCCAGCATTGCGAGAATCCGAAGTGCATGACCGACTGCCCTCCGGACGCCCTCAATCGCGATCCCAACGGCGAGGTCTGGATCAACGACGAGACCTGCATCGGCTGCGGCAACTGCGAGGCGTACTGCCCCTACGACGTGATCAAGATGGCGAAGATCGACGACGACCCGGGCCCGGGCCTGCTCATGCGTCTTCTCTTCCCCCGGCGCGCGACGAAGAAGGCCGATGCGCCCAAGCCGGAGGAGGGCGGGGCGGCCGCGATCAAGAAGGCCGTGAAGTGTGATCTCTGCCGCGAGCTGCCGGCCAAGAAGAGCGGGGCGCCGCGTGCGGCCTGCGTCGCCTCCTGTCCGACGGGCGCCATCGTTCGCATCGATCCCGGCGAGTACGTCGACGAGATCTACGAAAGGCAGGGCTAACCGCGTGATCGGGCCCCGTACCTTCCTCGAGTACGAGAACTACCGCTATCTCAAGGTCGCGCTCGGCATCCTCGTCCTGTCGATCGGCGTCTACGCCTTCGACGATCCGCCGGGCGGCCGGAGTGGGAGCTCCTGGACGGGCTACGGCCTCGGGACGATCGCCGCGGCGATCATCTTCTGGCTGATGTGGCTCGGCGTGCGCAAGCGCAGCTACGCCTCGGCCGGAGCGCCGCTCAAGGGTTGGACTTCGGCGCACGTCTATCTCGGGACGATGCTGGTCTTCCTCGTGCCGCTCCACTCGGCGTTCGAGTTCGGGTGGAACGTGCACACGCTGGCCTTTGCTCTCATGTGCGTGGTCTGCTTCAGCGGGATGCTCGGGGTCGCGTTCTACGCGCTCGTCCCGACGTCGATGACGAGGAACCGCAACAACATCACGCTGGACGCGATGCTCGAGCGGATCGCCGAGATCGATGCGGAGTGCCGGATGGCGGCAGACGGTCTGCCCGACTACTACGCGCAGGCGGTCGTGACCTCGATCGACGAGACCCGGGTCGGGGGGACCCTCCGGTCGCAGCTCTCCGGACAGGATCCGGACTGCGGAACGAGTCGTGCGCTCAAGAGCCTGCGCATGTCGGAGATCGATCTCGACGGCGACGCGAAGGAGCAGGAGCGGAAGCTCGTCGAGCTGATCGCTCGGAAGGAGCTCCTCTTGAAGCAGATCCGGCGTGACGTTCGCTTCAAGGGTCTGCTCGATCTCTGGCTGATCGTCCACGTCCCCTTCGCGTTCGCGACCTGCGCGGCGCTCCTCGTCCACATCTTCGTCGTCTTCTGGTACCACTGATGCGCGTACGCCTGACAGAGATCCGACTGCGCCCGACGGGAAAGAAGGTCCGACTCGATCGCGACCTCGACGTCGAGTCCCTCTTCATCGGCCGCGGTCCGGACAACGATCTCTCGCTCAAGGGCCTGACGATCTCCCTCCACCAGGCGACGCTTCGCATGGCGGAAGGCCGGCTCTACGTCGAGGCGGCACCCGGGCAGGACGTCAACGTCAACGGGTTGGTGACCCAGGGCGAGCGGCTCGCGATCGGCGACGTGCTCAAGATCGGCTCGTGGGAGCTGCGGGTCATCGAGCCGACGTCCCTCGGCGAATTCGACATCGCCCTCGAGTACGAGGAGACGGATCGCGGCGAAGGCGAGCGCGCCGCGCTCGACGCGAGGACGACGCTCGGCCTCGAGGCGGGCGCCTTCTCGATGCGTCCGCTTTCCTGGGCGGGAATCGTCCTGGTCCTGTTGCTCTTCCTTCTCCTGCCACTCGCTTGGGAGGGTGCACAGTCGCCCTGGAATACCGGCGACGTGAGCCGCGGCCACGCGTACATCGAGAACGACTGCCAGAGCTGCCACTCCGGCCTCTTCCGTCCCGTCCAGAACCAGGACTGCATGACGTGTCACCACGACATCGGTCGTCATGCGCCCTCCGAGATGGCGATGGCGGAGCTCGACGACGCGTCGTGCGCGACCTGCCACCTCGAACACCGCGGTCGACAGGTCGATCTCGCCGATCTCGGCGCCGGCTTCTGCGCCGACTGCCACTCGGATCTCCGCGCGACGCTGCCCGCGACCGCGCTCCGGAACGCGAGCGACTTCGGCGAGGATCATCCGCCCTTCCAGCTCGCGCTGATCACCGATCCGAGCGAGGAGGCGGTCTCCGTCGACGTCACCCCCGACCTGGTCGAAGTCTCCGGGCTCGAGTTCAACCACCTCCGACACGTGGGCAAGGCCGTGAGCGGTCGCGGAGACGACAAGCAGTACCTGCAGTGCGGCGCCTGCCACCAGCCGGACGCCGGCGGGCTCTACATGAAGCCCATCGTCTTCGAGGAGCACTGCGAGGACTGCCATCGACTCGATTTCGACGCGACGGCGCCGGAAGGGACGGTGCCCCACGGTGATCCGGCGGTGATCCGGGATCGGATCCGCGGCTTCTACGCGAACCGCGTACTGGACGGGGACGTGAAGGATCCCGCTGCGCCGCGCCGTCTGCGGCTGCGCCGTCCGGGCAAGCGACTCACGTCGGACGAGGCCGAGCTCTCGCGTCGCTGGGTCGACGGGAAGGTCGCCGCCGCCGAGCGACGCTTCTACGAGCGCCCGGGAACCTGCGACCTATGCCATACGCTCGCACCGGACGAGGCACGCGACGGCGGGATGGGGATCGCGCCGGTGCAGATCCAGGACGTCTGGGTACCGGGCTCGATCTTCAGTCACGGCTCCCACGCGCCCTTCGCATGCGTGAAATGTCACCCGGCCGCCGGGGTCTTCGACCCCGAGGAGGACACGGCGCTCGCACGACCCGAGTGGTCCCTCGAAGGGGCGATCCCGTACGAGCTGATTCCGCGCGAGCCGACGACGCGGGTGAGCAGCGTCGCCGGCGACATCCTGATTCCGGACATGGAGGTCTGTCGGGACTGCCACGCCGGGGGCGAAGCGAGCGGGGGCGAGAAGGTGCCGAGCCCGTGCTCGATGTGTCATCCGTTTCACGTTCGGGCGAATGGACCGATGGGCACGATCGTCGAATCGGATCCGGGCGCTCCGGCCGAGCCCGCCCTCCCCGAATCCGATCCGGAAGAGGCGTCCGATGCCGAGGCCCGGGCCGCCGTCCATCGCACGCTCTTCCGACACGACGCATCCGTCTCCTTCTCGCAGGGTCGCCCATCGACGGAGCCCTCCACCTTTCGCCATCCGCCGTTCAGTCGCCTGAATTAGGCCCGGCAATTTCGTTCAGGACAGGTAGAATCGATCGGGACGCGCGAGGGGCGCGCCAGATCGTTCTACCGACTTCGCTGCGCGTATCGAGCGCTCGCGAAGGAAGACGGAACGCCCAGCGCCGATCCCCTGCACGCGTCGTCGTTGAACGAAGCAGCGAGTCGCGGTCGACCCCAGGTCGCGCCGGCTCGAAGCGGAAGCAGGAACATGCCGGTGTTCCTTTCGTCGTGGCCTCTCGAGCAGGACGCGGCGGTCGGGGCCGGTCGGAGGCGCCCGATGACCCCCCGTTTCCCGCGCGGCTCGCTCGAGCGCCGAGAGCGAAGGCTCTCGTCGCGGAGACCGGGCATCGTCGCGCTCGGAGCCTCGCTCCTCCTCGTCGCGATGCAGCTCGGCTGCCCCGACGGCAACGTGTCGACCAATCAGGTCTGTCAGTTCCAGTGCGACTACACGCAGGACGGGACCGAGGTCGGCTATCCGGCCGAGGCCGCCGGCGTCGAGGCGCGACTCACGATCCAGGACGTCGTGCAGGTGATCGCCAACGCGATCCACGAAGCCGAAGCCAACGGCATCCCCGACATCACGATCGTCGTCCTGGACCACCTCTCCAACGTGCTCGCGGTCTACGACACCGACGCGGCGACCACGAACTACTCGCTGATCACGTCGGTCGAGTCACCGAACCGGACGGCCAACACGCCCTTCATCGTCGAGAACAACGGGGGATCGGCGGACTTCTCCGGCGTCGCGACGACCGCGGGCCTCGGCTCGCTCCAGACCGCCCTCGACGGGGTCTTCATCCCGGCGGCCTACGCGGCGATCAGCAAGGCCGGCACGTCCAACTATTTCTCGACCCAGGGAAACGCGTTCACGTCGCGGACGGCGAGCACGCTGATCCAGCAGAACTTCTTCCCGGGCGAGACGGATCGGCCCGGCGGTCCGCTCTTCGCGGTCCAGATCGCCCAGCTCGTCTGCAGCGACATCAATACGCGCCAGAGCGTCGACCAGCTCGCCGACGCGACCGTGGCGGACGACCCGACCGATCTGATCGGCCCGCGCCGGCTCCCCGTCGGGTTCGCCGCGGATCCGGGCGGCATCTCGCTCTACAAGGACGACATCGCCGAGCTCGACGCGCCGGTCTTCCTGGGCGGCGCACCGACCGGGCGAACGGGCAAGGTCGTCGTGGGGGCGGTCGGGATCGAGTTCAACGGCATCTACGGTCTCGACAAGGACGGCACGGATCGAGACCGCAACCTCGAGGAGCGGATCGCCTACGGCGCGACGATCGGGGCGACGGCCGACGAGAGCTTCAGCGCGGACGTGGAGCGACGGGCCTCCCGGATCACCGTCGCGGGTCGCGCCCTTCGCTGGGTCGACGACACCGGGCGCCGCGCCTCCCGCGCGACCGCGCCGATCATCACGGCCGGGGACGTCGCCAACATCGGGGCGATCAACGCCCGGCTGAACGGCTTGATCACCCTCGGTTCCGGAGCCGGCCAGTTCGTCTCCGACCAGTTCTTCTTTCCCTTCACGGAGCCGCGCGCCGGCGTCTTCTTCCTCGACCCGACCTCCGGCGTGATCGGCGATACCTTCGCCGACACCGACGTCGCCGTGGGCAACGGCTACGTCGGAACCGCGAACGGCGAGAAGCTCGTCGACGCGCTCGGCGCCGACCGCTACCCCGCGATCGACAGCGTGAACCCACCGCCGCCGGCGGATCCGGCGAATCCCCTCCTCGCGGACGGCCTCTCCGCCGCGGACGTGCAGGAGCTCCTGATCGAAGCGCTGCTCCTCGCGGAGAACACGCGTGCCCAGACCCGCCGCCCTCTCGGTGGTCAGGCGCGGATCGACGTCGCGGTCGTCGATCTCGACGGAAACGTCCTCGGCTTCGCGCGTTCGCAGGACGCCCTCCTCGACGGCGTCGACGTCACGATCGCGAAGACCCGACAGGCGGCGTTCTGGTCGAAGGACAACACGCGGACCCAGCTCGAGGACGCGCTCGACCCGCTCGGCAACAACGGCAACCTGCTGAACACGCGCTCCTTCGACCAGTACCTCGCCGACACGCGCGCGTTCCTGGGGCTCGACCCTGCGGACCCGCTCTTCGAGGGCGAGTTCGCCTGGTCCTCGATCGCCCTGGGCGGAATCGCCAACCCCGACTTCCCGCCCGGCGTCGCCTCCGGCCAGAACGGTCCGCTCAGTCGAAATCCCGACATCGACGAGTGGAGCATCTTCTCGACCGGCATCCAGACCGAGACCGTCCTGCCGGCCATCGCGGTCGGCCTCTGCGAAGAGGTGCCGGATCTCGCCGGCGTGCTCTTCGATCTGAACGCGGCGGCCGGGCTCGGCGTCGCGCCGCCGGCCGGCGGACGCGCCGCGCTCTTCACCGACGCGGCCCAGCGCGACACGTTCTGTGACGGCGTCCGGACCTTCCTGATCGGCTCGGCCGACGCCGGCGCCCAGCTCGACTGCCTGCAGGGCACCCAGGACTTCCCGGCCGGCTCGGGGAACATCACGGGCCTCCAGAACGGGTTCCACATCTTCCAGGGCGCGGTCCCGATCTACCGGACGGACGCCACCACGGGCGACGCCGTGCTCGTCGGCGCCTACGGGGTGTCAGGCGACGGTGCCGAGCAGGACGACTTCGTGCCCTTCGTGGCCCTCGACGAAGTGGGCAAGGCCCAGGCCCGGGCCCCCCGCAGCATCGCGAACCCGATCGGGAACGCGCCGGGCGTCGGTGTCGACACGACTCCGGTCGACGGAAGACCCGACGTCCAACGCGCCGACAACATCAGCGTCCAGAACGTGTTCCTACGGTACGTCGTCTGTCCGGTCGCGCCCTTCCTGAGCAGCAACGAGCAGAACGGGTGCGAGGGACGATGATGATGACGAGACGCGCGCCCGGTCTTTCACGCTCCTTCGTCGTCGGCCTCGCCGCGTTCGCCATCCTCGGCGCGGATGCGGGTTGGGCGGCGAGACCCGTCGAGGATCCGGCGGTCGAGACGAAGCCGGGCGTCACGGAGCTCGAAGCGACCCTCGCCCCGTCGACCTCCGAAGATCTCCTTCTCGCCCAGGCCGACGTCGAGGACGACGGCGCGCGCGCCCGACGTCGTCGCCGCCCGCGCGGTCGAAGGCCCGGTGGCAGTCGCCAGGGCGATGCGGGCCAGGAACGCCCGCCCGCGCCTCCGCCGGCGCCGACGCAGCAGCCGGTCACGCCGCCGGAGCCCGAGCCCTCGGGTGGCGCACCGACGCCGGAGGCGGCGCCCACACCGGTCGTCCCCACGCCCCCGCCCCCGCCCGCGCCCCCGACCCCCACGCCGGAGCCGCCCCTCGACGAGGGCACGTGGACGCCGGCGCCGCGTCAGCCGGCGCCGCCGCCTCCGCCGCGGCGACCGACCCCGGTCCGTCCAGGAACCACGGAGTCCGATCAGGACTCCGGCGCCACGCCGGAGGCGGAGCCCGCGCCGCGTCCGATCCCGCGTTCCGAGTGGGTGCCGGGCGAGCCGCCGCCCCAGCGAAGCGATGGACAGCGGCCGAGCCGGCGCAACGCGCCGACCTACGAGAACGAGCTGCCCGACTACGAGTTCGTGGCGCTGCCCGACCGCTGGCGGATCGTCGAGAACCTCGGCGTGAACGAGAAGTGGTGGGACCCGTACAACCAGAACACGCTCAAGGCCGATCGACCGATCCCCGGAACCAAGGACTGGTTCGTCAACCTCAACATCGTCGCCGACCAGGTCTTCGAGCCGCGGCGCATCCCGATCCCGACGGGCGCCGCCGGCGACAACGACCAGGAAGTCGATCTCTTCGGCGACGGCGTCGCGTGGGAGAGCCAGACGACGCTGCTCACCTCGGTCGCGCTGATCCAGGGTGACACGACGTTCCGGCCGCCGGACTGGGAGATCCGCGTCACCCCGGCGCTCAACGTCAACAAGGTCTGGGTCCAGCAGCTGGGCGCCGTCAAGCTCGACCCGAAGGCCGGCGACGATCGCCTCGACTACCACTTCACGCTCCAGGAAGCCTTCGTCGACAAGCATCTCTGGAACCGGACGGATCGCTTCGACTTCGATTCGATTCGAATCGGGATCCAGCCCTTCAACGCCGATTTCAGAGGCTTCCTCTTCGACAGCTCGGAGCCCGGGGTCCGCCTCTTCGGCAACTTCGCCAACAATCGTGCCCAGTACAACCTGGCCTGGTTCGGTCGCCTCAACAAGGACACGAACTCGGCGCTCAACGATCTCGAGTCCTGGCGCGACGACCATACGATCATCGCCAACTTCTACTACCAGGACTTCCCGGTCCTCGGCTTCAACGTCGAGGCGATTTTCGCGGCGAACATCAACCGCGAGGGCGACGAGCGTGACTTCGATCGCAACAAGAACCTGGTGATCCCGGCGCCGGTCGGCCTGATCGGTGGCAAGGACTACGAGGTCTACTACGTGGGGATCGGCGGCGATGGCCACATCGAGCGCCTGAACCTCACGTTCCAGATCTACGGGGCCTTCGGGAACGAGGACTACAACGGGGTCGCCCAGCGCAGCCAGGACATCGAGGCGTGGTTCGCAGCCTTCGAGGCGAGCTACGACATCGACTGGATGCGCTGGAAGGCGTACATGCTCTGGGCGTCCGGCGACGAAGATCCCTTCGACGACAAGGCGCAGGGCTTCGACACGATCCTCGACAACCCGAACTTCGCCGGCGGGACGACGTCCTTCTGGATGCGCCAGCAGGTTCCCTTCGTCTTCGGCGGAAGTGTCGCGCTCTCGGGCAAGAACTCGATCGTGCCCTCGCTGCGAAGCTCGAAGATCGAGGGCCAGAGCAACTTCGTGAACCCCGGGATCTGGCAGGTCGGCGCCGGCGCGGACTTCGACGTCCTTCCGCAGCTCCGGCTGCTCACGAACGTGACCTGGCTCCAGTGGGACACGACGACGGTCCTCCAGACGCTTCGCCAGCAGGGTCGGCTCGATCGCGAGATCGGCTGGGACGTGTCGGCGGGCCTGATCTATCGGCCGCTCTTCACGAACAACATCATCCTGCGCGCCTCGGGGTCGGTTCTGATCCCGGAGAGCGGCTACGAAGAACTCTTCGAGGAACGTCGCGACGACGATCCGCCCTACTCGGTGCTCTTCAATGCGACGTTCACGTACTGAGCGGGATCGGAACGAACTGATGACCGAACACGAAAAGAACCGTTCCCCGTTCCTCTCTTCGGCGGCCGTGATCGCGGCGACGGTCGCGGGCTTCCTCGTCCTCGCGATCCTCGGCGCGGAGAGTCCGTCGACCGCGGCGGAAGGCGAGACGCCCCTCGAGATCGAGTATCCGGTCTATCCCCCGGCACCGGCGGATCAGACCGAGACCGAGGCGGCGGTGAAGACGGCGGGCTGCGTGACGTGTCATACGAAGTCCGACGAGGCGACGATGCATCCGCAGCGTTCGGTCGTCCTCGGCTGCACGGACTGCCACGGCGGCGACGCCACGGCGGTCACGAGCGACTACGACCCGGGCTCCGCCGAGTTCCTCGAGGCGAAGGCGCGGGCCCACGTCCAGCCCGCCATGCCCGAGACGTGGAAGAACCGTCGAAACGAGCAACGGACCTACGCGCTCCTCAATCTGGAGAGCCCCGAGTACGTCCGTTTCGTGAACCCCTCGGACTACCGCGTCGCCGACGAGGCCTGTGGTGCCTGCCACCAGACGATCGTGGACAAGGCGAAACGCTCGATCATGGCGACGGGCGCGATGCTGTGGGGCGGTGGCTCCTACAACAACGGGATCGTCCCCTTCAAGCGCTACATCCTCGGCGAGGCCTACACCCGCGAAGGCAAGCCTGCCGCGATCCAGGCACGCTTCGAAGTGACTCGCGAGCAATCGGACATGGGCGTCATGCAGATGGCGTTTCCGCTTCCCGCATGGGAGACGGTTCCGCCGGCCGACATCTTCCGGATCTTCGAGCGCGGCGGCCGCAACGTGAACAGCTTCTTTCCGGAGACGGGAATCCCGAACCCGGAGGAAGAGCCGGGCAAGCCGGACGTGCGCGCGTCCTTTCGCGGCCCCGGCACGGGCAACCGCGTCTCGATCCCGGTCCTGAACATCCACAAGACGCGGCTAAACGATCCGAACATGTGGTTCATGGGTACCAAGGATCAGCCTGGCGACTTCCGCAGCTCGGGCTGCGCCGGCTGCCACGTGGTCTACGCGAACGACCGCGAGTGGTACAGCTCCGGCTCCTACGCCAAGTACGGCAATCGCGGTCAGACCCAGACCGTCGATCCGATGATCGCGAACCTGAAGAACGAGAAGGGCGAGAAGGAGTGGGGGCACCCGATCAAGCACGCCTTCTCCCGCGCGATCCCGACCTCCCAGTGCATGAACTGCCACATGCATCAGCCGAACATGTTCCTCAATTCGTATCTCGGATACACGATGTGGGACTACGAGTCCGACGCACCGCTCATGTGGCCCGAAGAGCAGCAGTACCCGAACTACTCCGAGCAGCTCGAAGTCCTCGAGCGCAATCCCGAAGAGGCGTCCTACAAGGGCAAGTGGGCCGACGTCGAGTTCCTCGCCGAGGTCCATACCGAGGTGAACCCGGAGACGAAGGACACGAAGTTCGCCGACTATCACGGTCACGGCTGGAACTTCCGCGCGATCTTCAAGCGCTCGCGGGACGGCACGCTCCTCGACGCCGCGGGCAACGCGATTCCCGAAGGCCTCTCCAACAAGGAGAAGTTCGATCGCGCGGTCCACATGCGCGACATCCACGCCGAGATCGGCATGCAGTGCGCCGATTGCCACTTCGCCGACGACGCCCACGGCAACGGCGAGCTCCACGGCGAGGTCGCGGCGGAAGTGAACATCCGCTGCCGCGACTGCCACGGCACGGCCGACGAATACGCGACCCTCAAGACGTCCGGGCCGGCGTCGCCCCCCGATGGCCGCGACCTCTCCCGCCTGCGCAACGCCGACAACCGCAAGCGCTTTGAGTGGCGCGGCGGAAAGCTCTACCAGCGCCTGCTGCTCCCGCCCCACAACGAGTTCCAGGTCAGCCAGGTGAAGGACTCCGTGACGCCGGGCAACCCGGAGTACAACCGGAAGGCCGCCCGGGCGAAGATGATGTCGAAGGGGACGGACCAGTCCTGGGGCACGGGCGTCGCGAAGGCGGATCGTGCCCACGGCGACGACGACATCGCCTGCTTCTCCTGCCACAGCTCCTGGGTCACGAGCTGTGGCGGCTGCCACCTGACGATCCAGGCGAACTGGAAGACCGAGATCCACAAGTACGACGCCAAGACGAGTCGGAACTTCGCGACCTACAACCCGCAGGTCGCCCGCGACCAGATGTTCCAGCTCGGCAAGCACGGCACGGTCAAGGACGGGATCATCGCGCCCATCCGATCGAGCTCCGCCCTCGTCCTCTCCTCGACGGACATCAACCGCAACCGGATCTACATCCAGCAGCAGCCGGTCTCCGCCGGCGGCTATTCCGCGCAGGCCTTCGCACCGCATTTCCCGCACACGGTTCGCAAGGCCGAGACCAAGGGATGCGAGGACTGCCACGTCTCCGAGTCCAACGACAACAACGCGATCATGGCCCAGCTCCTCCTGCTCGGGACCAACTTCGTGAACTTCATGGGCTTCAACGCCTGGGTCGGGACCGACGAAGAGGTCGTCGCGATCCAGGTGACGGAATGGGACGAGCCCCAGGCCGTGATCGGGAGCTACCTCCACGAATACGCCTATCCGGACTACTTCCAGGAGCACGAGGACCGCGAACGCGAGCTGACGATGGTCACACCGGGCTACCAGGACGGCGATCCCGGTTGGGTGAAGCGCCTCCGCCAGTTCTTCTCGCGCGAGCTGCCCGAGTGGACGGGGATCCGAGACGCCCTCTACGACGGCGAGTACACCCATCATTCGGGTCGCGTCGAGTGCATCCAGCTCCGCGGCGAGTACCTCTATGCAGCAGAGGGCCGAAAGGGCATGCAGGCCTTCGACGTCTCGACGATCGGCACGAAGGGCTTCTCCGAGCGGATCATCACCGCTCCCTTCTCGCCGCTCGGCCAGAACGTACGGATCAAGTCGAAGAACGCGACCTGCGTGGCGCTCCCGACGACGCAGCTCCTGCGACCCGAACTCAACCGGACGGACCTCGCCCAGCAGGTGAACCTCGAGCAGCCGATGCATCCCATCTACAGCTACGTCGCAGTCACCGACGCGGAAGAGGGCTTGATCCTGGTCAACAACGAGACGCTGACCGACTTCGAGCCGCGCAACAACTTCTTCGACCGGGCGATCACCTGGAATCCGAACGGCGTGCTCGACGGCGCGAACTACGCGCACTTCGCGGGGCATCTGCTCTACGTGTCCGCGAAGGCGGGCGTCGTGATCGTCGACCTCGACGATCCGCTCGAGCCGAAGGTGCTATCGACGATTCCGCTTTCCGGGGCGCGCGGGACGATGGTGCAGTTCCGCTACCTCTTCGCGACGACGGCGAACGGGCTCGAAGTCGTCGACGTGACGGACCCGGCGAAGCCGCGGATCGTCGAAGGGGCGACCGTCCCCCTCGCCGAGGCGCGGCGCGTGATGGTCTCCCGGACCTACGCCTATGTGGCGGCGGGCTCGGAAGGCCTCGTGATCGTCGACGTCGAGCAGCCGGAGAAGCCTACGGTCTTCATGCGGTACACCGCGGACGGTCAACTGGACGACGCCCAGGACGTCGCCGTCGCGACGACCAACGCCTCGCTCTTCGCCTACGTGGCGGACGGGGCGAACGGTCTGAAGGTCCTGCAGCTGACGTCGCCGGAGCTGAACCCGAAGTTCTACGGCTTCAGCCCCGCGCCCAACCCGAAGCTGATCGCCTGGCGCAAGACGAAGAGCGAGGCCCTCGCGGTCTCGCGACCCCTCGAGCGCGACCGCGCCGTGGATGAGACGGGCCATCAGATCGCCGTTCTCGGCCGCCTCGGCTCGCGTCCCTTCAATCTCGAGGAGATGAAGAAGCTGTATCTGACCGAGCAGGGGCGCGTCTGGACGGTCAAGGACTGAGCGGACGTCGGTCCGCACGGACCGAACTTTCGGATCCGCAAGGCTCCGCATGGTAGGGTGAAGCGAAGCCGGAACGGCGCTGCGCGTGCACGCGTCGGCCGGGGAAGCCCCTGGGTCGCCCGTGAAGCGTGTCGCCGGCGATGCGAGGGTTCGATCCGCGAGGAACGCCGATGTCCGAGAGATGGCGAAGCGCGATCGTCGTCGCGTTGCTGGTGCTCGGCATCGCGACGAGCGCGCAGGCGATCGGTCTCGTGGGCAACTACCACGAGTCGAGCGGAGTCGTGCTGAACATTCCGTTGAACCCGCCCGTCGTCCCCTGCGACGCATCCGCGGACAACGCGCGCTGCCACTTCAAGCAACAGAAGTTCTGGGGCCAGGTGGGGTTGGCGCGCACGGAAGCGCCGGCGATCGGGGTGCCCGGAGCGACATCGATCGCCGGCGATCCACGGAGTGTGGGCGCGCCCTTCACGTTGCCCACGGGCTTCATGCACCAGGACCGGACCCAGGCGACGCCAGTACTGGGGGCCGTCGCGATCTACCGCGCCACGTCGTTCGACGCGATCGCCCCCGCCGCCGAGCGGGACAAGCACCTCGGTCTGACCGGGATGGATCCGGGCTTCGTTCCCAATCCGAACACGCGCGTCTTCGCCCCACGCACGTTCTCGACGGCGAACCTGTCCGCCTTCGGGCAGAACAACGGCCTCGCGACGACCGATCCGGACTATCGCTACCGCCGCGCGCTCGACACGACGTACACCGCTTCTGTCCCGTTCACCTCCAGACCAGTGCGCTCGGGTTGGATCACCGTGACGTATCGCGGCGGAAGCGGCTTCAGCGGGACGGCCGGTCTGCTCCTCGACGGGAGCGGCGATGTCTACCTCGGAGGGCCGAACATCGACGTGTTCGGCACCCCCGCGCAGGCGCCGGTCCTCCTCCGCTATCCGACCGGCGACGACGTGAGCGGAAATCCTGAGCTTCGGGCCGGGATGGGCTGGGACTACATCGTCACCGCCGTTCAGGACGCAGGCGCGCTCAAGACCTTTGGGCTGGGTACGCACGATCCACTGCCGGGCGGATTCTGCACGACGACGGCGGCGCCGGCGCTTCCGGCGGGCTGCAACGTCGTGGTCGGGTTCGACACGAACGGCGGCCCCGGCCCCTTCCAGCCTCCCGGCGTCACCACGGTTCGGCATGCCTTTCCCTGGACGACGGGTACGGTGACGGTCACGGTCGTCTCGCGGTGGGATTCGTTCGTCAACACCGTCACGGTCCGCGGTCGCGGGCATGACGCGACTTCTCCCTTCGCGACGGGGCAACGGCGCAGTCTGGGCCTGGTGGCCGGCGGCTACGCGGCCCGGAAGGATCCTGCCGGCGGCTCCACCGGGATCTATCCCGTGCTCGCCGGCATGAACCTGGTGTTCACCCCCGAGCCCTCGTCCACGATCGCGCTTCTCGTCGGCGTCGGTCTGCTCGGCGCTCTGGCCGCGCGACGGGGGCGATCGATTCGAGGCGACTGAACGGAGTCGCGGGGCGCCGGCCATCCGCGAGCCGCGCGTGCTAGTCTGAGCCTCTGGGAAGGTCGGCGCCGTGGAGAAACGGATGAGGCGGATCGCTTCCCTGATCGCAGGTTGTCTGGTGTTCGTGTGCGCCGGGACCGCAGTGTCCGCGCTGCACATCGAAGTGACGTCGGATGTGGATCCTCTCCGATTGATCCCCGATTCGGACGTCACCTTCACGATCACCCTGACCACGGACCTGCCCGGCGAGGCGCGTGGCCTGACCCTGCGTGCGGCGGGCCTGGGCGATGACCTGGCTTTCCGCTCGGCGACGGTTCCGAACTTCGGTGGACCGGGTTCCCCGAATGGAGAAATCTTCGGGCGCGACATCGGCTTCGGATTCATCAGCGACGGGATCGAGAGCGTCCTTCCAGGCCCGATCGACAATGGTGACAACGTCGTTCTCTTCGATGGCGTGTCCACTTTAGGGACCTACAGCGCCGGCCCGGAAGTCTTTACCCTGACCTTGCGGGTGATCGGCTTCGGCGCGGGAGCGATCGAGGTGGGGGCGCTGAGGCCGTTCGGCGACGCCTACGTCAGCGACGTCGACGGCACATCCTATCCAGTGGTCTCGATCCCCTATGCCGTAAGCGGCATCCTCGAGCCCGGTCCCGCGCTTCTCGTGGGGCTCGGGCTCACCTGGCTCGGCGCGGTGGGCCGACCGCGGTAGCGACCGCGCCCGAAAGGCGGCTCGAGATCGCCGAGCCGCTCGCGGGTCCGATCTCGCCCCCGGCTCCGCCATCCTGCCACGCGAGCTAGTCTCTCGTCGATGCAACTCTCGGGTGGGGCGAGACGGTCGCCAATGCAGCCCTCGGACGGCGAACGCGTGCGGGTCCGCGGTCGCGCGCGGCCGGCGGAGCTGGTCGGCGTCGCGCTCGCGCTGGCGGAACGCGACGCGCTCGACGAGCGGGATCGGCGGCGACTCGATCGGGAGATCGGCGGCGACGCGACGCCCGCGGACGGCCTCGCGATCGTGCGTCACTGGCTGGCGAACGCGCCGGGACCGTCGACGCGCGCGCGGATCGAGCGCGTCGGGTCGGCGCTGTCGATGGCGCGCTGGATCCTCTTCGCCGTCGGCCTCGCGCTCGGGTGGAGCGCCGCCGCGGCGCTCCTCCGGATCGAGGTCCACGAAGGCCGCGTCAACATCGTCCTCTTCGTCGGCCTCCTCGTCCTGCTTCCCGGCCTCCTCCTCCTGATGGCCGTTGCGGCCGCCGCCTGGGCGAATCGGGGGTCGAGCGCGGGCGGGGGAGGGGGATGGCGCGCGCTGACGCTCGGACGCGGGGTCCGCGCCCTCCTGCCGCAGAGCGTTCGGGACGACGTCGAAGTGCTGGTCGGACGCCTGTCCGCCCAGGATCGACGCTACGCGCGGGCCCGGCGCGCACTCCTCTTCGCCTGGTCCCAGACGATGGGCCTCGCCTTCGCTGGAGGCGCCCTGCTCGCGACCCTCGGACACGTCGTCTTCACGGATCTCGCCTTCGGGTGGAGCACGACCCTCGACGTCGAGGCCGCGCGCGTCCATGCGCTCGTGGCGGGCTTCGCAGCGCCGTGGGCGGGCCTCTGGCCGGAGGCCGCGCCGACCCTCGATCTGGTCGAAACCACGCGGTACTTCCGCGTCGCCCCCGACGTCCCCCACGTCCACTTCATCGACCCGATCGCCTACGGCGCCTGGTGGCCCTTCCTCGTCATGTCGCTCGTCGCCTACGCGATCGTTCCGCGCGCCCTGGCGGCGGGCTTCGCCGAGCGACGCCTCGGCACCGAGTGCGCGAGCGCGATCGCGGAGACGCCGGGGGTCGATCGGCTGATCGAGCGGCTGCTCGCGCCGCCGGTCGACACGCGAGCGCTGGAAGAGGAGGGCGAGACGGGTCACGCCGCGGCGGGGCGGCTCGACTGCGTCGACTCGTCCGCCTGGATCGCCGCCGCCGAAGACGACTCGTTCGCGATCGCCTGGGCCGAATCGGTCGACGACGCGGGCTGGGCGCGCCTCGCCGGGTCCGAGGCGCCGTTCCGGCTGCGCGACGCCGGCGGTCGCCGAAGCCTCGCAGAGGACGCGGAGCGGATCGCCGAGATCGCCGGCGCGGCGGGTCGGGTCGCGATCTGCGTTCGCGCGTACGAGCCGCCGATGCTCGAGTTCCTCGACTTCCTCACGGATCTTCGCGCCGCCGTCGGCGGCGACCGGGCGCTCGCGGTGTTCCTGATCGGCGGCGGGC
The DNA here is from genome assembly GCA_024742285.1 of bacterium. NCBI lineage: Bacteria > bacterium. The sequence continues at coordinate 81,892 of JANSYR010000003.1, forward strand.
CCGGCGATCACGACGCGTGGCGTCGCAAGCTCTCGACCCTCGGTGATCCCGGGCTCGTCTGCGCCGAGGTCCGGAGCGCGGTGGAGGGCGCGGGATGAGTACGCCCCGCCTGGCCGTCGTCGGCCACCCGAACAAGGGCAAGTCGAGTCTCGTCGCGACGCTGGCCGAGGACGACAGCGTGGGGATCGGGCCGACGCCGGGGACCACGCTGCGGACTCGCGAGTACCCGATGAGCGTCGAGGGTCGCCTCCTGTATACGCTGATCGACACGCCCGGGTTCCAACGCGCCCGGCGCGTGCTCACCTGGCTCCAGGAGCGCGCTGCGGCGGAGCCGTCGACGGCCGCCGACCGTCCCCGGCTCGTCGCCGAGTTCGTCGCCGCGCCCGGCCACGCGGAGCGGTTTCCCGACGAGTGCGAGCTCCTGCGTCCCCTCGTCGAAGGCGCGGGCATCCTCTACGTCGTCGACGGCGGTGTGCCCTACGGTCCCGAGTACGAGGCCGAGATGGAGGTGCTCCGCTGGACCGGGCGGCCGAGCCTCGCGGTCGTCAATCCGATCGGGCGGCGGGACCACGTGGCGGACTGGGAGGCGGCCCTCGGTCAGTTCTTCCGAATCGTGCGGGTGATCGACGCGCTCCACGCGGACTTCGAGACGCGCCGGCAGCTGCTCCTGGCCTTCGCGGAGCTGGAGGCCGACTGGCGGGCACCGATCGCCGAGGCCGTCGCCGTTCTCGACGCGGCCCGGGACCAGCGTCGTCGCGAGACGGCCCTCGAGATCGCGCATTTCGTGGCTGACGGGCTCGCGCTGGCCACGGAGAAGAAGCTCGGCCCCTCGGAGGACGTCCGGGCCCACGAGGCGGCCCTCGAACGCGAGTATCGCGCTGCCCTCGACGCGCTCGAATCGGCCCACCGGAGCCGCGTTCAGCGCCTCCATGGCCATCGTGAGCTCGAGGCGACGGCCAGCGCCCTCGAGCTGCTCGAGGCGGATCTCTTCGACGAAGGGACCTGGCTCGCCTTCGGCCTGCGACGGCGGGACCTCGTGACCGTCGGGGCGATCGGCGGGGCCGCGACCGGCGGGGTGATCGATGCCTCCGTCGGGGGAGCGGCCTTCCTGGTCGGCACGGCGATCGGGGGGGCGGTCGGCGGCGTCCTCGGCTGGCTGGGGGCCGATCGTCTCGCCGAGCTCTCCGTCGTGGATCGCCCGCTCGGAGGGCGGCTCGCGCGCTTCGGGCCTTCGAAGAATCCGAACTTCCCGTTCGTGCTCTTCGGGCGGGCTCGCTTCCACGCGGGCCTCGTCGCCGCTCGGACCCACGCTCGGCGCGACGTGATGGCGCTGGAGTCCGGGGGCGAAGGAGGGGCCGCACTTCCCCTCGACGCGGCGCATCAGCGAAGCCTGGCCCGGATCTTCGGCGCGCTGCGGAAGCAGGCACCGGGATCGCCTCGCTACCGCGCCGCGATCGAGGAACTGACCGGCATTACGGCGGCAATTCTCGAGGAGGATGCGGACGAGCGGCCGATCGAGTGAGTCCCGATCTGCTCTGGAGGGCACCTACTTGAAGAGCCAGGAACGCCCTGACGCAATTTCGGGTTGCAGGACCCTCGCGAGAGGGGAAGAGGGCGATATCGTTTCGCCAGGGACGCCTCCTTCGGGGCGCAGCCCGAATGGAGCCCGAGAATGACGGATCACGACGCGCCGTCCGCCGCCGAGCCCCCCACGTCCGAGGCCGACGCGCCCACGCGCAACGCGCGCCTCCTCGCCTGGGTGGACGAGATCGCCGCCCTCACGCGCCCCGATCGCATCGAATGGTGTGACGGCTCGCAGGCCGAGTACGACCGGATGTTCGAGATCATGCTCGAGACCGGGACGGCGGAGCGCCTGAACGACGCGAAGCGCCCCAACAGCTACCTCGTCCAGTCGGATCCGGCGGACGTCGCCCGGGTCGAGGACCGCACCTTCATCTGCTGCGAGAACGAGGCCGACGCCGGCCCGACCAACAACTGGCGGGATCCGGCGGAAATGCGCGGCACCCTGCGCGAGCTCTTCGAGGGCTCCATGCGCGGGCGGACCATGTATGTCATCCCGTTCTCGATGGGGCCGATCGGTTCGCACATCGCGCACATCGGCGTGCAGATCTCGGACAGCCCCTACGTCGTGGCGAACATGCGGATCATGACGCGCATGGGCGCCCGCGTGCTCGACGTCCTCGGGGACGAGGGCGAGTTCGTGCCGTGCCTCCATTCCGTGGGCGCCCCGCTCGAGCCCGGACAGGCGGACGTGGCCTGGCCCTGCGACGGCGAGAACAAGTACATCGTGCACTTCCCCGAGACGCGCGAAATCTGGAGCTACGGTTCGGGCTACGGCGGCAACGCGCTGCTCGGCAAGAAGTGCTTCGCACTCCGGATCGCCTCGGCGATGGCCCGGGACGAGGGCTGGCTCGCCGAGCACATGCTGATCCTCAAGCTCACGTCGCCCGCTGGCGAGAGCAAATACGTCGCGGCGGCGTTCCCGAGCGCCTGCGGCAAGACGAACCTCGCGATGATGCAGCCGGTCCTCGACGGCTGGGAGATCGAAACCGTCGGCGACGACATCTGTTGGATGAAGTTCGGCCAGGACGGAAGGCTCTACGCGATCAATCCCGAGGCGGGCTTCTTCGGCGTGGCGCCGGGCACGAGCGACAAGTCGAACCCGAACGCGATGCGCGGGCTCGACGAGAACTGCATCTTCACGAACGTCGCGAAGACCGACGACGGCGACGTCTGGTGGGAAGACATGGGTGAAGCGCCCGACCACCTGATCGACTGGCGTGGCAATGACTGGGCGCCTTCGAACGACGACCCGGCAGCCCATCCGAACGCGCGCTTCACGGCGCCAGCCAAGCAGTGCCCGGTGATCGCGAACGAGTGGGAAGACCCCAACGGCGTCCCGATTTCGGCCATTCTCTTCGGTGGGCGCCGTGCGACGGTCGTCCCCCTGGTCCACGAGGCCCACGACTGGAACCACGGGACCTTCCTCGGCTCGATCATTTCGAGCGAGAAGACGGCGGCGGCGGCCGGGACCGTCGGGGAGCTGCGTCGGGACCCGATGGCCATGCTGCCCTTCTGCGGATACAACATGGCGGACTACTGGGCCCACTGGCTGTCGATCGGCCAGCGCAAAGGCGCCCAGCTCCCGCGCATCTTCTACGTGAACTGGTTCCGGAAGGGCGACGACGGCTCGTTCCTGTGGCCCGGGTTCGGCGACAACAGCCGGGTCCTCAAGTGGGTGTACCAGCGCTGCGCCGAGAAGGTGAGTGGCGTCGAGACGCCGATCGGGACGCTGCCGGGGGAGGGGGAGCTCGACCTCGACGGTCTCGATCTCTCGTCCGCGGCCCTCGAAACCCTGACGTCCGTCGACGTCGAGGGCTGGCTCTCCGAGATTCCGAAGATCCGCGAGTTCTACGCGGGCTTCGGGGATCACATGCCCGCGGATCTCGAGGCGGAGCTCGACGCCCTCGAGAAGCGCCTGCGCGAGGCCTAGGTCCGCGCGGCGCGGCGCCGATCGCTCCCCCGCTCCATGACGTCGCCGAACCTGCAAGACGCCCGCGCGCTCTGCCGAACGTATCTCGCGTCCCTACGGCTGCCGGCGGAGACGATCGAGGGGCCGGGCTGTCGCGTCGTACGTCAGGACCGGACGCCGCTCATCTACATGGTGAACCACCTGCAGCTCGATCCCGGGCGCGCGCTCGACGTCGATGCCGTGTTCGCGTTCTTCGAGGCGCAGCTCGGCCAACGCGACTACCGCTTCGTGATCACCGTGCCCTTCGTCGATCCGGTCTTCCAGGCGCGACTCGTCGAGGCGGACTTCCGGGCGGAGCCGGTCTGGCAGGGCCTGCTCACGGGGCCGCTCCAGGGGCCGACGCCCCGGGACCACGAGATCCGCCCCGTCGTGAGCGAAGCGGATTGGGGCCACCTCGATCGTCTCGTGCGGGCGGATCACGTCGAGACGAACGAGCGGACCGGTCGCGCGATCTTCACGCCGGAAGTGACGGCGCAGATGCAGGAGACGCGGAGGATCTGTCGCGATCAGGTCCGTTTCTTCCTGGCCTGGGACGGAGACGAGCCGGTGGCCTTCTTCTCTTCCTGGCCGGGGGAAGGCGGCGTCGGGATGGTCGAGGACCTCTTCACGCTCCCGAGTCATCGCGGCCGGGGATACGCCCGCGCGCTGATCCATCATTGTGTCGCGGACGCCCGGGCGCGGGGTGCGGAGCAGGTCCTGATCGGGGCGTTCGCCGACGACACGCCGAAGAACGCGTATGCGGCGATGGGTTTCCGGTCGACGTGCCTGACCTGGGAGTGGCTGAAGACCCCGAAAGGTTGAGCCGTCCTTCCAGGAATCTCGTCTGGCCGGCAGCTCGATCCGAGGGGCTTCTCGTCCGACCCGATCGGGAGGTACGCGAACACGAGCGTGAGCCACGATCGACACGACGCGAAGGCCCGGAACGGCCAAGACCTCTACTTCCTCGGGTGGGACCGAAGGATGGGCACGCTCGACGAGGGATACGAGGAAGCCTTCGCGGAGATGACCGATCGGCGTCCCGTGCAGGGTGCGGCGCGCTCCGCCTGATGATCGCCTGGTCCGCTCGTCCGTCTCCAGCCCCGTCTCCAGACCCCTATCGGAGTCCATGACGCGAATTCGCCGCTCCTCGACGCGAACCCGGGCACCGGTCGACGCCTCGCGGGGTCGAAGACCACCGTTTGCGCTCCTCGATCGCCTCATCCGCGCCGAAATCGGCCTCGATTCGCGGTGCCCATTGAACGGGCCGAACGAGGACCTAGGGTTCGTCGCCTGGGGGAGGGGGCGACGGAGACGACATGGCGGATTGGCTGGGCACGCTTCCTTCCACGTGGCTCTCGCGCGGCGTCGATGCAGCGGAGGCAGGGATCGTTCCCGACTTCATCCTGCGCGCGGCGATTCGCCGACTCTGTCGTACGCGCCTCGAGAGCGAGCGGGCGATCGGTCGGACCTCGGCGGAGTTCGCCGAGCGGATGGCGACCGCGGCCGTCGCGACCCACACGGACCTCGCCAACGAGCAGCACTACGAGGTCCCGACCGACTTCTTCCTGACGGTGCTCGGTCCGCAGCGGAAGTACAGCGCCTGCGAGTACCCGAGCCCCGAGGCTTCCCTGGACGAGGCCGAGCGACACACGCTCCAGCTCGCCTGCGAACGAGCGGGAATCGAGGACGGCATGGACGTGCTCGATCTCGGCTGCGGCTGGGGATCCTTCACCACCTGGGTCGCGGAGCGCTATCCGAATTGCCGGGTGACCGCGGTCTCGAACTCGAGCACCCAGCGCGCGTTCATCGAAGCGCGCTGCGACCAGGAGGGCTGGGCACCGGTCGAGGTGATCACCGCCGATGCCGCCACCTTCGATCTCGGTCGAGATCGCTTCGATCGCGTGGTGTCCGTCGAGATGTTCGAACACATGCGGAACTGGGGCGCGCTCTTCGATCGGATCGCCGTCGCCCTCCGCCCGGACGGCGCCTTCTTCCAGCACGTCTTCTGCCACCGCGACCATCCCTACTTCTTCGAGGACGACGGCGACGGCGACTGGATGGCCCGGAACTTCTTCTCCGGCGGGATCATGCCGAGCTACGACCTCCCGCGGCACGTGAAGAGTGCGCTCGCCGTCGAGTCCCAGTGGCGGGTCGACGGCCGGGACTACGCGCGGACGCTGCGCGCCTGGCTGGACCGGCTCGACGCCCGACGCGCCGAGGTCGACGCCATCTTCGAGAAGGACCTCCCGAAGGCGGAGGCGCAGCGCGCGGTCCAACGATGGCGAATGTTCTTCATGGCGTGCGAAGAGCTCTTCGCCTTCGACGAGGGAAGCGAGTGGTTCGTCGTGCACTCGCGGATGCGTCCGAGCGGCCCGGCGGAGGTGGGCGCATGAAGGTCGCGATCATCGGTTCCGGTATCTCGGGCCTCGTCTGTGCCCACCGTCTTCATCGTCGCCACGACGTCCACGTCTTCGAGCGAAACGACTGGATCGGCGGCCATACGCATACCGTCGACGTGCCCTTCGAAGGGACGACCTACTCGGTCGATACCGGGTTCATCGTCTACAACGAGCGCAACTATCCCCACTTCAGCGCGCTCCTCGAGGAACTCGGCGTCGAGACCCAGCCGACGCGCATGACCTTCGGCTTCCGGTCCGAGCGAACGAGGCTCGAGTACTCGGGCAGCTCGCTCCGCGGTCTCTTCGCCCAGCGAAGCAACCTCGTCCGACCGCGCTTCTGGAGCATGCTCTCCGAGATCCTCCGCTTCTTCCGCGAGGCGAAGGCGCTCCTCGCTTCGTCCCAGCCGGAGCGCTCGCTGGGCGAGTTCCTCGATGCCCACGGGTTCGGCCGGGACTTCCAGCAGGAGCATCTGCTGCCGATGGGGGCGGCGATCTGGTCGTGCCCGCCGGATCAGATGCGTGCCTTCCCCGCCGAGCGCTTCGCCCGCTTCTTCGCGAACCACGGGTTGCTCAGTCTGCGTGATCGCCCGCAGTGGCGAGTCGTCTCCGGAGGCTCGGCTCGCTACGTCGAGAAGCTGACTCGTCCCTTCCTGGATCGGATCCGACTCGGGATGCCGGTCCAGCGCGTCGTCCGCGACGCAGAGCGCGTGGAGCTCATCTTCGGCGACGGGTCGGTCGAGACCTTCGATTCCGTCGTCTTCGCCTGCCACAGCGACGAGGCGCTCGGGATGCTGGCGGACGCGAGTCCCCTCGAGAAGGACGTCCTCGGGGCGATCCGCTACCAGCCGAACGACGTGGTGCTGCATACGGACGCGAAGCTCCTCCCGCGCCACGCGGCGGCGAGATCGGCCTGGAACTACCACGTGCCGAACGACCCTACTGAGGCGGCGACGGTCACCTACGACATGAACCGCCTGCAGGGGATCGAGGCACCGGTCGACTTCCTCGTCACGCTGAACAGCAGCGAGGAGATCGACCCCGAGAAGGTGATCGGGCGCTACGCCTACGCCCATCCGGTCTTCGATCGTGATGCGATCCGCGTCCAGCGCCACCAGGACGGTCTGGGGGCGGAACGGCGCAGCGCCTTCTGCGGCGCCTACTGGGGCTACGGATTCCACGAGGACGGCGTCCGGAGCGGACTGGTCGCCGCGGAGCAGATCGAAAGGCTGGGCGCGTGATTCGCCCCGGCTTCTATCGCGGCCGGCTCTGGCATCGCCGCCACCGTCCCGAGCACGCGTTCTCGCGCGACCTGCTCCTGGCCCTGGCGGAGGTCGACGAGCTCGATGCCGCGCCCGGAGGCGTCCTCCCGCTCGCCGGTCGATGGCCGATCTGCTTTCGTCGGGAGGATCATCTACCAGGTAGCGCGATCGAGAGCCCGACGTCGCCCCCGCGATCGCTTCGCGAGTGCGTTGCCGAGACCGTGCTTCGGCAGACCGGTCGGTCGCCGACCGGGCCGATGTACCTGGTCTCCCAGCCGAGGTGTTTCGGGCTGACTTTCGACCCGGTGAGCTTCGTCTACTGCCTGGATCAGAACGGAATCGAGGCGGTCGTCGCCGAGGTGACGAACACGCCCTGGGGAGAGCGGCACGCCTACGTGCTCGCGGATCCGACCGAGGACGAACGCGGCGACCTCCGATACACGCTCGCCAAACGAATGCACGTATCGCCCTTCTTCGAGATGGATCACGACTACGTCTTCGCGCTCCGCGAGCCCGACGAAGGGCTCCGTCTCTCGATCACGAACCTGCAGGCGGGACGCCGCGTCTTCGAGGCGGGCTTCGAGCTGCGTTTCGAGGCCGGGCTCGGTGAGACGCCGCCGCTCGGGGTCCTGCGTCACGCCCTCATGCCCTACGAGACCCTCGTCGGGATCTATTCCCAGGCGGCCCGACTCGCCTGGAAACGCGCGCCCTTCCACCCCCATCCACGCCGGTTGGGCGCGATCGCCCGCGCCGGCGAGCCGCCGCTCGATTCCGGAGGGACCCCGTGAGTACGACGACCAGCACCAGCACCGCCAGCATCCTGCCTCGGCCGTCGCGTCGAATCCGACCCGCGCGGAGACAGCCGTCGCTCTTCCAGCGGTGGGCGAAGACCGCCATCGACCGTCGCCTGGAGGGCCTCGTCGGAGGCCCGGTCCGAATCCACGACGACGAGGGAACTCGCGAGTTCGGAGACGGCCGCGGGAAGGCGATCGAGGTGTGGGTGCGTTCTCCGCGGCTCTACGCGCGGCTCGCCCGCGAAGGATCGCTCGGGGCGGGTACGTCCTGGATCGAGGGCGACTGGGAATGCAACGATCTCCCGGCGCTTCTCCGCCTGCTGGTGGCGCAGCCTGGATTCGTGGGACCCTCGGGTCGACTGGACTCGTTCCTCGCGCGCGGCGAGTCCGCGCTCCGGACGCTCGCTTCGCCGCTCACGAAGAACACCCGGGGCGGGAGTCGTCGCAACATCTCGGCCCACTACGACCTCGGCAACGACTTCTACGCGGCGATGCTCGATCCCTCGATGACCTACTCGTCGGCGATCTTCGGCTTTCCCGGCGAGCCCCTCGAGTCGGCCCAGACGGAGAAGTACGACCGACTCTGCCGACAGCTCGATCTGCGCCCCTCCCATCGGCTGCTCGAGATCGGAACGGGCTGGGGCGGCTTCGCGCTCCACGCGGCGAAGCACTACGGCTGCCAGGTCACGACGACGACGATCAGCGCCGAGCAGCGCGCCCTCGCCCTCGAGCGCGTGGAAGCGGCGGGTCTGGGCGACCGGATCGACGTCCGCTTCGACGACTACCGCGACCTGACCGGACGCTACGACCGACTGGTGTCGATCGAGATGATCGAGGCGGTCGGCGCCGAGTACCTCGACCGCTTCGTCCAGGTCTGCTCGGATCGGCTCGAGCCCGACGGCGTGATGGGCCTGCAGGCGATCGTGATCGCGGATCAGCTCTATGAACGTTCGAAGCGGCACGTGGACTTCATCAAGAAGTACGTCTTCCCGGGCGGCTTCCTGCCCTCGGTCGCGGCGATCTCCGATCGCGTTGCCCGGGTCAGCGACTTCCGCATCCAGGACATCCACGACATCACTGCGGACTACGCCGAGACGCTGCGGCGTTGGCGCGCGAACCTCGACGAGAGACCGGAGGCCTATGCCTCGGTCGACGACAGCGGCGCCTTCGAGCGTCTGTGGGCCTACTACCTGGCCTACTGTGAGGCCGGATTCGAGGAGCGCCGGATCGGCTGCGTCCAGATGACGCTCACCAAGTCGGGCTGGCGTCCGGGGCGCTGAGCGGCCCCCCGGAGAGGGAGCCGCGCGCTTCCGCGACGGCCTACTCTTCCCAGGCCGGCGCCACGATCTGTCCGGCGTTCGCCATCGCGATCGCCTCGACCGCCTGGACCTCGACGTAGCCCTGGCTCGACACCGGGTTCAGCCCGTCGCTCGCTTCCATCGAGGCGTCCGCCGGGTTGTAGAGCGAGCCCGTCACGTCGGTCAGCTGCTGGAAGAAGAGGCTGCCCTTGTAGAGCCCGAGCTCGACGGTCCCGTTTGCGTTCTCGGCCATCAGATTGATCGCCGAGATCGCGGCGCGCGGCGCCGGGTCGAAGAGGCGGCCGTCGTAGACGGCCTCCGACACGATCGTCGAGAGGTATCGGAAGAGGGTGGTCGCCCGACGGTCGAGGACGGCCTGATAGACCGCCTCGACGCCCGCGCCGAGGAGCGTCATGCCGGGCGCTTCGTAGACGCCGCGGCTCTTCGTGCCGATGATCCGGTTCTCGAGGGCGTTCGAGATGCCGACGCCGTTGCGACCGGCGACCTCGTTGGCCTCGACGAGCATGTCGAAGTGGCCGAGCGCCTTGCCGTTGAGCTCGACGCAGGTGCCCTTCTCGAAGCGCAGGGTGACCGTCTCGATCTTGTCGGGCGCGTCCTGCGGCCAGACGCCCATCGTCGGTTCGACGATCGTGGCCGGCGTGGTCAGCTCTTCGAGGTCTTCGGCTTCGTGGGAGAGGCCCGCGACGTTCGCGTCGGTCGAGTAGCGTTTGGCACCGCCGACCGCAGCCTCGATTCCCTTGTCCTGGAGATAGGCGGCCATCTCGCGTCGGCCCGGGAACTGCTCGAGGAGCTGCGGGTCGCGCCAGGCGGCGTAGACCTTCATCTCGGGGGCGAGCACGTTCGTGTAGCGCTCGAAGCGGATCTGATCGTTGCCGCGGCCAGTCGCGCCGTGGGCGAGGACGGTGCAGCCCTCGGCCTTCATCGCCTCGAGGAGGCCGTGGACCGTGACGGCGCGGGCGATGCCCGTCGTGTTCCAGTAGCCGCCGTCGTAGCGCGCCTGCGCCTTGACCACGAGCATCGCGGCCTTCGCCATCGAGTCCCGCAGGTCGACGATCCGCGTCTCCGCGCCGGTCGGTGCCATCTTGCGCGGGATGTCTTCGATGTCCTCTTCGTCGGGCTGCGCGAGGTCGGCGGTGAAGCCGACGACGTCGAGGCCCGCCTCGATCAGGCGGGACGTCACCGACTTGCTGTCGAGGCCGCCCGAAACACAGATTCCGATCTTTTCACCAGTGAGGTCACCGATCTGCATGGTCTTCTCCGAGTCGCGCGCGCACCGGTCTCCGTCTGGAGTTAGGCGTAGCGCGTGAAGCGAATTCAGGATGGCCGGCCAGGACGGCCGGCGCTCGCGGCCCCGGACGGGGCGGAGCGCGGGGGACGATAGCAAGGCCGCTTCCGGGTGGGGAACCGGCATTCGCCGGAGCCGGAATCCGATTCGTCGAGGGGGACTTCGGGCGCGAGTTGCCTGCGTGGCAAGCCGGGTTCGTTTCGCCCTCCGAGAGGTCGGGAGATTCGCTGCCACGATCCCGGGGGTCTCGCCTACTTCCCTTATCGGCGCATTCGCGCCTTCCTGGGAACCCCGTCGAGAGGAATCGGCCATGTCTCGCATTGCGCCCTTCGTGCTCCTTGTTCTTCTTCTGGGCCTCGTCCCCGGCCACGTCTTCGCGCAGGCCCAGATCCAGCTTCTGGATGCCGGCGACGTGAGTCTGCCGGTGAGCCTGTCGGCCGACGGCTCGACGATCGCCTGGACCGGTCGAGCCGGATCGCGAGCGACCCTCTCCTCCCATCACATTCCGAGCGGCGTGACGAGGGAGTATCTGTCCGGGTGCTGCAACGCTCCCAGCACGCCCGCGATCAACAGCGATGGATCGATCATCGCCGGCTCCTATTTCTCCGGCGGTTCCAGTCGAATGTCCTACACGATCTCGAACGGTGTGCTCGCCGCCGGACCGCCGACGCTGCAGTTCGACCGGGCGATCTCGGACGACGGTCGCGTTCGGGTCGGCCAGACGGGCACCGTCGCTTCGCGGACCGACGACGGGGTCTCGACGATTCTGGCCGATCCGCCCGGTGGCGGCACGATCAGCGTCGCCCGCGCGATCACCCCGGACGGAAACATCATCGCCGGTACCGCCGCCGGATCCTTCGGTGCACAAGCCGCCGTGTGGCAGAACGGAAACGTGCGCCTCCTGCAGCCTCGCTTCGGCTCGGGATCGGGGAGCGGCGTCACGGCCATGACCGACGACGGTCGGACGCTGGCCGGCTTCGAGAACGGGGACTTCCAGCCGCAGGCCGTCTACTGGACCCGGTTCGGGGTCTTCGGCCCCTTCGTCATCCCGTCACCCGGGACGACGGCGCTGACGGACATGCAGGCGACCGACATCGGATCGACGCCCGAAGGCAATCTGATCGTCGGAACCGGGTTCTCCGGCTCGACGGAGATCCCCTGGATCTGGGATGCCGAAGGTGGAACGCGAGAGCTCAGCGTCTTCCTCGAATCGATGGGCATCGATACGCGTTCCACGCAACTCACGAGCGCCCTGATCAGCCGGGACGGACGTACGCTCGCCGGGGCGGGTCAGAACGCTTCCGGTCCGGTCGTCTGGTACGCGGTGATCCCGGAGCCCGGGACCGCGCTGCTCCTCGGCCTCGGTCTCGCGGGCCTCGCCGCCCGCCGCGACCGCGCCTAGCGCTACTTCCCGCGGAGCTTCTTCTCGAGGGCCTGGAAGGCCTTCTTGGCTGCGTCCGGATTGAACTTGTCCGGGTCCGCCACCGAGTCGAGCAGCTTCGTCAGCTCGCGTTGCTCGAGGCCGTCGTAGACGTCGTCGTCGATCAGCGCCTCGGCGTAGTAGCCGTAGACGATCGTCTGGAGCGCCATCGCCGCCTGCTCGGAGCCGGCGTAGTCCGCGTACTCGCCGCCGAGGGCGTCGGCCAGGACGTTCTTCGAGAGGGCGCGAAGCGCCTTCGCGTCGACCTTCCACTTCTCCATCTTCGGGAGGAGCTTCGCGATGTTCGCGCGGATGCGTCGGGCGATCGCCTTCGGATCGCCGCGGCCCTCGCTCGCTCCCTGGTGGAGCGTCTTCAGGTCGTTGCGGAGGGACTTCGCGCCGGCCGGGTCGATCAGCTGGAGCGCCTGGATCAGCATCAGGAAGTTCGAGTCGTTGAGCCGAACGACGCCCGGACCGAGGCCGGTGCTCGCGCGGGGGCGCCACCGGCGCATCTTGTCGATCCCGTGGTGGCAGGCCTGGCAGTCGTAGAGCACCAGCTCCGGGAAGAGGCCGAGCTTGTTGCGCTCGTCGTCGAGCATCGCATCGAGGACTTCGTCGACCGCGACCGCCTGCCCGATCGCCCAGAGCTTCACGTCCGAGGGCGCCTGCTTGCCGCGCGCGGTGTAGTCCTCGTCCGGCTCCCAGTGGTAGGGCTGGAGGATCGAGAAGAGGGCGACCTCGAAGCTCTGCCGCGGGTGTCCCGCGCCCATCAGTCGGTGGTCGACGAACTTCTTGCGGTCGCCGAGGTGGCACGACAGGCAGAGCCGCGTGCGCGCGACCGGCTCGTCGGTCGGGTACATGCCGAGCTCGATGTTCTTCGCGTGGGAAGCGCCGGAGTCGTGCGGTCGCAGCCAGCGCTCCGCACCGCCATGGCAGCCCTCGCAGCCGACGCCGTCCTCGACCCGGAAGCTGTTGTTCTCGGTGCGTCGTTTGTCGGGGGGCGGATTGTCCGCGTGGCAGTCGAGGCAGAGATCGTCCTGGTGGGGCGCCTTCTTCCGACCGAGATTCTTCGAGATCCGCTTGGAGTCGCGGTTCAGGAGAACCTTGTAGGCGCGCTGGCTGTGGCGGTCCTCTTCGGTCCAGATCAGGACCTCGTCCTGGCGGACGTTGCGGTCGTTGCGCGGGGCGGCGCTGCCGTGGCAGGTGCTGCCGTCACAGCTCGAGACGCCCTCGTGTTTATCGGGGCCGTATTGCGGGATGACCGGCGCGTCGGCGGACGCGGAGAGCGTCGGAAGGGCGAGGGCGACCGCGAGGGCGAGGACCACGCGCCGTCCGGGCGCCGTCGCGCGACTCCTCCGGCCGGGGCCTCGAGATCGGATTCTCCCTCTCGCCATCCTCGCGCGTCCTCCCATTGGGTCGACGCGATGGTAACGCTCGCGACGGGTCGAACGCGAGTCGCAGACGGCCCGCTCGTGCATCCAGGCCGGAAGCCGGGTCGCGTGGGTGTGGGCCCCTGCCGCGGGAGTTAGACTCGGGGCCGGCCGTAGGTGCCCACGGCCGATCGGAGGATGCCGAACGATGACCCATTCGAGCCGCGTTTCCGTTGCGGTCGCTCTCGCCCTGACTCTCGCCGCGTCGCTGGCGTTGGCCGGGCACCACGAGGAGAACGGCCTTCCGCGGACCGAGCGACCCGACGACGCACGGGTCTATTTCATCACGCCGACCGACGGGGAGACGACGAAGTCTCCGGTCGTCGTCCGCTTCGGACTCGGCGGGATGGGCGTCGCCCCGGCCGGCGTGGAGAAGAAGCACACCGGCCACCACCACCTGGTGATCGATGCAGAACTCCCGCCGGCGAACCTCCCGGTGCCCAAGAGCGACAACTACCGCCACTTCGGCGGCGGCCAGACCGAGGTGACCCTCGAGCTCGAGCCGGGAAAGCACACCCTCCAGCTCATGCTGGGTGATCATCTCCACATCCCCCACGATCCGCCGGTCGTCTCGGAGCGGATCACGATCATCGTGGAGTGATCAGCGCTCGCCGCGTCCCGTCCCCCTCCGACCCCGGCCCGACCGCCTGACGGAATCCGGCCGGGAGGACCCCGCGCGACCCGGAGTGGCTACATTCGACGTGCCGGTCGGCCGACACTGAGTGGGCGGATCGCGGACGATCCGTCGAGGGGGCAGCGGGGGCTGCCGGGGGCGAAGGCATGACGCGGGACGACGAGAACGAAGCCGACCTCGTGGCGACCCGGGTCGTGCCCGATCCGGACGCCGCGGCGGAGACCCGAATCGTCCCGGACGAGGATTCCGTTGCGCCGGTCGACCCCGCGACGGTCGAGACGAGGGTCGTCCCGGACGAGCCCGAAGAGGCCGAGACGACGGGCTCGGACGAAGACGCCACCCAGCTGGTGACCCGAGAGCCCACGCCGGACCCGCCGGCTCCCGCGGCGGGCCGCTCGGTTCCCGAGACGCGGGTCCTCGACGACAAGACGGAGCCGCCGCCGGTCGCGGCGGCCCAGCCGGCGAACCCGCCTCCGTCCCCTCGGAGCCCTCGGACCCCTCCGAACCCCCCGACGCCGATCGATCCCGATCGCGGACTCGCGCCCGGCACGGTCCTCTTCGGCGAATACGAGATCGTGAACGTGCTCGGTGTCGGCGGGATGGGCGAGGTCTATCGCGCCCGGCATCGACGTCTCGACGAGCATCGCGCGATCAAGGTCATGCACGCCGAGCTCTCGAAGAAGAAGGGCGCGTCCGAGTTCTTCTACCGCGAAGCGAAGGCGCTCCTCGCGGTCCGGCACCCCGCGGTCGTGCACTGTCACGACCTGCTCTCCGACGAACAGGGCCGGGTCTATCTCATCATGGAGATGATCGAGGGCATCCCGCTCTCGAAGAAGATGAACGACGGGCCGCTCTCGCCGGACGACGTCGCGATCCTCGGCGCGCGGGTCTCCCACGGTCTCGCGGCCGCCCATCGCAAGGGCGTGATCCACCGCGACGTCTCGCCGGACAACATCGTCCTCCCGAATGGCCGCGTGCAGGAAGCGAAGATCATCGACTTCGGGATCGCCAAGCTCCTCGAAGAGGGCGAGGGCACGATCGTCGACGGCTTCAAGGGCAAACTCTCCTACGCCTCGCCCGAGCAGCTGGGCTTCCACGGGGGCCGGATCGACGGCCGCTCGGACTTCTACAGCCTCGGTCTCGTGCTCGTCGCGGCGGCGCTCGGACGTCCGATGCCGATGGGGACGACGGTGGTCGACGCGGTCGATGCCCGACGCAACTTCAAGAAGCTCCCGGACGCGATTCCGATGGGGCTCGCGTCGGCGATCCGGCCGCTCCTCGAGCTCGATCCGGACGATCGCCCCAAGTACGTCGATCGGCTCTTCGTGGTGCCCGGCGGCGTCGAAGGGGCGGATACGGGGCCGATCTCGACGGGCAGCGTCGCCCGGAGCGGTCCCGCGAAGAGCGCGCCCGCTCCGCGGACGGGACTCTTCGCCGGGATGGCCGCCGTGCTGGCGCTCCTGGCGGGCGGTGGGTTCTATCTCTCGAGCGACTCGGGCTCCGCTCCACCGGTCGAGCCGATGCCCGCCCCCGCGGCCTCCACCGCCGAAGCGCCCGCGCCCGTTCCGGAGGTCACGAAGCCGACGCCCGTCCCGCCTGCGCCCGTCCCCGAGCCGCTGGCTCCGGTCGCTCGCAAACTCACGGCCGGGGATCGCCTCAAGATCATCGGACTCTCGCGGAACGCCGCGACGGCGCTGCGCGAGAACCGGCTGATGACTCCCGTCGGCGACAACGCCTACGCCCAGTACCGGGAGATTCTGAAGATCGATCCGAACAACGCCGACGCCCGAAGCGGGATGCGAAACATCGCGAGTCGCTACGTCGCGATGGCGGACCGCGCGATCGACGGCAGTGATCTCGAGAAGGCGCGGACCTACGTCGACCGCGCGAAGCAGGCGGACGACGGCTACCCGGGCATCCGGGCGATCGAGGAGCGCCTCGGTCGTTAGGCGCGGATCGGGGGACTGCGGACGCTCTGCACGACCCGTGCGCCGCCCTTGCTTCGGGGACGCAGGGCCCTCGCCGGTCCGGACGGAGATGCGACGACGCTGCCGTCGAGCGCGTCGGGAATCCATCCGATCTGCGGTTCATGGCCCCGTCCACCCAACGACTCGCCTCCGCGTCCGGGCTCGTCTGCGCCCTGGCCCTATTGGGTCTCGCCCTCCCGGCCCACTCGGCGCGGATCGCGGAGTGGAACTTCGACGACGGAACGGCGAACGACTCGGTCGGCGCCTTCGACCTGAGCCTCGTCGGCGGCGGGCCGACGATCTCCGGGGGCCTCGCGCGCTTCGACGGGGACGAAGGGTCGCCGAGCTTCCTCGAGACCGGCGGCTACGGGGCCCATCCCGAGTGGTCGATCGCCCTGCGGATCCGCTCCGAGGCGCCCTTCGATCAGGGCGGCTACCAGGGCATCTTCAGCAACAACGGCAGCTCGACGGCGAACTACTCCTGGCAGGTCGAGAACTTCGACGGTCGCTATCAGTTCCGCACGACGAGCGGCGTGTACGACATCGGCGCTCCCACGGGCGGCTGGGACACGATCGTCGTCCGCAAGACCGGCGGCAACGACGGCGACATCTGGCTGAACGGCGTCCAGGTCGTGGCGAGCTTCGGGTCCAACCCCGGTGGCCTGCAGAACTTCCGGATCGGCACGAACCGCAACACCAACAACTTCTACGCCTTCGAGGCAGACTGGTTCCGCGTCTACGACACCTTCGAGGATCCAGCGCTGATCCCCGAGCCCGGAACGGCCCTGCTCCTCGGCCTCGGCCTGGTCGGCCTCGCCACCCGTCGCCGCTCGTAGCCTCCGGCTGCGGGTTCAGCGAGGCGCTTCGTCTCGAGCCCCCGTCGCCGAGCGCCCGCAGGCGACTACAACGACGGTGAGTCCATGGCGTAGCGCTTGAGGTCGCTCTTGAGCGTACCCATCTCCTTCTGCTTGATCTCTCGAAGCACGATGGAGTAGGCGGCCTTGCGCGCCGCGGAGAGGTAGTCGCCTTCGCCCACGAAGCGCGTCGCCTCTTCGCTGTACTGCTCTTCCGGGTCCTGCAGGAAGTCGACGAGCTTCACGCCGATCTCGTCCGAGATCTTGTCGGCGAGGCCGCCGGAGCCCGAGAGGATCTCGATGTCGGGCGGGAGCTCGACGAAGTCGGTCTCCTGCTTGAAGGCGCCGAGCTGCACGCCCTGGCGACCCTCGTCCTGGAATTCCTGCTTCGTCTGCATCGAGTCCGTGAACAGGACCCGCCCCGACGCGGCGTCGACGACCCGGTAGGAGACGGAGATGATGCCGACCTTGCGGACGTTGTTGACCTCGATCGTCACGTCCTCGGTCACGTCTCGCTGGATCGATCGCAGAGGCTCCGCCGTTCGGGATCGGTCACGCTCGGACATCGCCATCCAGCGGGTGTGCTCCGGGTTCGTGATCGTCTCCTGGCCGGTCACGACGCGACGGGTCTCGCGCCCGACCTTCGAGGTCGTCTCGACCTTCGCGTCGAGGATCGTGCCCTGGACGATGAAGTCCGCGGTGTCGAGGTCCTCGCAGGTCCCCGTCCGGTTGCACTCCTCGAGAATGCGCTCGAGCTGCTCGCGCTCGACGATCCGCACGTCCGACGGGATCGTCCGGAAGATGTGTTGGACGACCTTCGACGAGACGGCGTCGCCGACCTTGGCGGCGGAGTTCGCGGGATCCTCGAAGGGGTAGGCGGTCAGGCCACGAACCGCGCGGCGCGCGATCTCGTCCCGGGTCTTGCGGAGCTTCTGCCGAATCTGGGGCGTCGTCGGACCGAACTCGGTCATGACGGTGAGGTAGCCCCAGGCCGCGCCGAATTCGCCGGCGGCGTAGGCCTTGTCGAACCGCTTCTCGACCTTCTTCAGGAAGGTCGGGACGCCCGGCAGCTTCGCCTTGCGGTCGAGGAGGAGCTGCGAGATCACCGCCGCGTCCTGGTATCGGCCGTAGGCGGCGGCGAGATCGTTCGCCGTGACGGACTCCTGGCCGATCATGCCGAAGGCCTCGACGAGGGGCGCCGCGTCAGCGGCGAGGCTCGCCTTGATGTCGCCGAAGCAGTCCGTGGTCGAGAACTCCTGGAGCATCTCGACCGTCCGGCCGAAGCGTCCGGTCGCGAGGGAGTCGTTGAAGCGCTTGACGATCACCTTGCCGTCGACGTCGCACTTCGTCTTCTGGGCCTGGGCGTCCTCGGGGTTCACCTCGGCCACGATGCCGAGGAGGTCCTGTGCCTTCTCGTAGTCCTCGTTCCGAATCGCCTCTTCGGCTTCCTTCGAGACGTTGCGCAGGATCTCGTCCCGCTCGGCCGCGTAGCGGGCCTGCTTCTCGGAGCCGGTTCCGGAGAGGGCGGAGAGGGCCGAGAGGAGGTTGATTCGCTCGAGGATCTCGCTCTCGGGCGTGGTCGACAGGGCCGACTCGCGCTCGCGGATCGCCCCGCGCGTCGCCTCGAGCTCGCCGTTCAGCTCGTTCTCGATCTGGCGGTGGACGTTGATGTCGTAGCGTCGGATCTCGGCGAGGCCGCCCTGTTCCTTCTCGAGGGCGCCGAGCGGGAGCTTCCCGTCGATGCGCTCGACCTGGGACAGGCGCGTGCGTGTGGCGGCCGCGGCGCGGTTCGCCAGCTCCCCGCCGACCTGACCGAGCTGCTGCTGGAGCCGAATGGCGGCGTCGCTGCCAGGCTTCGCGCTCTGGAGCTGCAGAGTGATCTGATCGAAGAGTCCTTCGAGCTCCGTCTGACCGGCGCCCTTCGGGTCCGCAGGAATCTGGACGGCGGGACCGGAGCTGCCGCCGCAGCCGGCGAGGACGAGGGCGGTCAACACCGCGAGGGCCGCCAGGGCGAGGCCGCCGCGGAGGCCGGCCGGGTTGGAGTCGTGCTGCGTGCTCTTTCGCATGGGATTCGGTTCGCTCCTCGATCCAGGTGGGCTCCGCCGGGACCGACCGGTCGGGGCCGGGGCGGATGCCGCCGCTCCGAATCAGTGCCCGGAAACGACTCGGGGGAGGCTATGGGACCCGTCGGGTGCGGGGCAACCTCGGTTGAGTCCGTTCCGGGAATCTCGACAAACCTGCGAAAGAAAAGGTGAACCGAACTGCAGGAGCGGGCTCCAACCTGCCGATACGGGAGAGGAGTCAGCTCGCTCTGATGTGTGGCTGATTCGACCCGATCGGGCCGCGCTGTGGCTCGATCCCCCGGGTTCGGCGATCATGACCCCGCGCGACGCGGGCAGAGCACCGGCGTTGGCGCTGGGGTGGGTGAGGGAGAAGTCTTTTGAGTCGTTTCGTGATCCGTGGCGGTCGTCCGCTCGAGGGCGAGATCGTGGCCTCCGGCAGCAAGAACGCCGTCCTGCCGATGATCGCGGCGGCCCTGCTGACCGAGGAAGAGGTCGTGCTCGAGAACGTCCCGTCGATCCGCGACGTGGACGTGATGCTCGAGATCGCGGGGTCGATCGGCGCGGAGGTTTCACGCCTCGAGGATCGCGTGACGATTCGCGGCGCGAACCTGACCGACGCGCCGCTGCCGGCGGAGCTCTGCGAGCGGGTCCGGACGTCGGTCCTCTTCGTCGCCCCGCTGATGCACCGACTCGGCCGCGCGAAGCTCCATCCGCCGGGCGGCGACGGGATCGGCAGGCGGCGCCTGGACACCCACTTCTACGGCCTGCGCCAGCTCGGGGCCGTCGTCGACGACGTCGAGTTCGAGTTCACCGCCCCCGAGCGCCTCGAAGGTGCGAAGATCTTCTTCGACGAAGCGAGCGTGACGGCGACCGAGCACATCCTGATGGCGGCGGCGCTCGCGAAGGGCACGACCACCATCCTGAACGCCGCGAGCGAGCCCCACGTGATGGACCTCGCGAAGCTGCTGATCGAGATGGGCGCGCAGATCGACGGGCTCTACACGAATACCCTGACCGTGACCGGTGTGGAGCGTCTCCACGGCGCGACCCATCGCGTGGTCTCCGATCACATCGAGGTCGGCTCGTACCTCGCCCTCGCCGCCGCGACCGGCGGCGGCCTGACGATCCACGACACCGTGCGCGGTCACTACTGGATGATGAACCGGGTCTTCGAGCGCTTCGGCCTCGAGCTCGACATCAAGAGCGACCGGATCGTCCTGCCCGCCGGTCAGACGCCGCGGATCCAGACCGACGCCGGCGGCGCCATTCCGCAGGTCGACGACGGCCCGTGGCCGCAGTTCCCGACGGACATGATGAGCCCCTTCCTCGTCCTCGCGACCCAGAGCGAAGGCACGATCCTCTTCTTCGAGAAGATGTTCGAAGGGCGGATGTACTTCGTCGACCCGCTGATCCAGATGGGCGCGAACGCGGTGATCTGCGATCCGCATCGCGTGATCATCACCGGCCCCGCGAAGCTGCGCGGCCAGACCGTCCGCAGCCCGGACATCCGAGCCGGCATGGCGATGATCATCGCCGCGCTCTGCGCGACGGGACGCCCCTGCGTGGTCCAGAACGCCGAGATCGTCGACCGTGGCTACGAGCGCGTCGAAGAGAAGCTGCGCGCGATGGGCGCGGACATCGAGAGGGAAGCGGACTAGCTCTCGTCCTTCTCCACGTCGAGCGCGGGCGTTTCCTCCAGCGCGCGTGAGACGGCTGCGCTGAGCTCGTCGGGCGCCAGGGTCGCCGCGGGGATGTCTTCGTGCGTTCGTCCGTCGCGATCGGTCACATCGCGCAGGATGCACACGATGCGGCGCTCGCCACCGTGGGTGTCGTAGGTGCGGGCGGTCAGCTCGGCGTAGACCGCCTCGCCGTCGGCCCCGTGGAGTCGAAGGATTTCCTGCGTCGCGCGGCCGGTCGGGAGCTGGAAGAGCGCCTCGACGACCTCGTCGGTGCGGTCGTGCCACGTCGCCGGCGTCCAGAGTCGGTAGTGGCTGCCGGTGACCTGTTCGGGGGCGTAGCCGATCAGGTTCTCGACGGACGCGCTCACGTACACGACCCGCCCGTCGCGGTCGATCTCGCACAGGACGTCGACCGCCGTATCGACGAGGGCCCGATAGCGCTGTTCGCTCACGGCCAGGGCGGCGTTCGCGCGGCGAAGGGCCTCGTTCTTGGCGTGGAGCTCGACCTGCTGCGCTTCGAGGAAGCGGAGGACGTCGCCGGCGGAGAAGACCGTGCGCACGATCCGACCGAGGCGGGCCAGCAGGGTGGGCGAGGGCGGTACGGCGATCGTGTACCAGGCTTCCCGCTCGCGGATGTCGGCGATCACGACGGCCTCTCGAAGTCCGATCACTTTGGGGATCGCCTCGGCCCCGCCGACCGCGAAGTGGAAGAGCTCGGGGCAGGCGCGTTGCCCCTTGGCGATCCTCGCGTGGATCTCGATCTGACCGTCTGCGGCCCGGGTGACCGTCGTCTCGACGGCGGGCATCGCTCGACGAAGCGCCCAGCCCGCGGCCGCGCGGTAGAGGGTGCGGGGCGAAGCGGCGAGGCCCGCCAGGCTCCCCAGCGCGCGCGCCGGCTTCATCGGCCCGAGCCGCGCGGCGCAGCGTTCGAGCTCGGCCGGACCGCCGACCGCGTGGGAGAGCCGCTTCATGAACTCGACGAAGTGGTCCCAGTCGACGGCCTCGACGACTTCGCCGTTCTCGCCGAGGACGACGGGCAGATCCCCGAGCAGCTCGCCGGCCGGAAGGCCCTGGCGCTCGAGCACCCGGAACAGATCCGACAGGAAGCGGCCGGAGACCTTGCTGGGGTCGGCCGTAGTCCCGGTGTCGTCCGTCTGATCGTTCGCTCGCTCGCTCGAATCCGACTGCATCGCCCAAGGAGTTCCGGGTTGGGAAATTCGTAAGAAAAATGACACAGATGGGCGTCGAATTGGCCTCGAACGTCGCCATATTGAACCACTGTCGGTAGGACCTGGAAAAAAGCGCTGGGAGATCGTGGGTCTAGCCTCGGAACTGCGGATTCCGCCGTCTCGGGGAAGCCCCCGAAAGACGCCGGTTCGCACCGCGCTATCCTCACGGCTACCCCTCGGGCCCCGGAGGTGGACCGTCTCGCACGGTCCCCAGGCGGGGCTGCCGGGACGTGGAGGCGGCGTGAGGCCGATCCAGTCTTCCCTATCCCAACAGCATGCGGTTCGAACGACCACGCGGCGCCCCTCCCGAGACGAGGGGCGGACGTGGAACCGGGACGCCTGCGTCTCGCGTCCGGCGCGTTTCCTCGCCTCGATGCTGTTGGGCGCCTCGTTGTGGATGGTCGGCCCGGCGTCGGCCGCGCCGGCGTCGGACGCGATCCGAGGCCCCTGGCGCTGGCTCGAGTCCGATTTCGGAGCCCTCGCCGCCGCAGCGCCGGAGACCGTCGGACCCTGGCGGGACGTCGCGATCACGCGGGATGCGAACCGCCGCTCCGCGGAGATCGATCGACTCGAAGCCGAGCTCGTGGCGCGGGATGGCGGCCTCGTCGGTGCCTGGGATGCGCCTGGAACGCGGCGCGCGCCGATCCTCCGTCGGGCGGCTCTGGATTCCGCTCGGCTGCTCGAGGCCGCGGGGGAGTCCGTCGCGGCGGCCCGCGCCTTCGGCAGCGTGATCGATTCGGGCGAGGTGGTGCTCGTCGACGTCTGGCATGGCCTGGCGGTCAACCTGGCGCGGTCGGGGGATGCCCTCGCGGCAGAGCGCGCCTTCCTTCGTGGTCTGGACGCGTCGGGTCGCGCCTCGGACCAGATTCGATTCCGATACGACCTCGCCGGGTTCTATGCACGCGAAGGACGGCTCGTCGAGTCGGCCGCGGTGGTGGAGGCGCTGGCGCCCCACGCGCCGGAGTCGCCGGCGCTGCTCGATGCGGCGCGTGCCCTCTCGACCGGGATCGAGGTCGTCGCGCTCACGCGGCCGCGAGGCGTTGCCGTGCCGTGGCCGGCGCCACCGCCGGTCGAGCCCGGCTGGGACCGCTTCGATTCCCGCGTCGTCGCCGTCGTCGAGCAGCTTCCCGCCTCCTGGCAGACGGGGCTCCTGCCGTTGGCGTTGCGCTTCGAATCGGAGGAGGGGCTGCGGCTCGCGGTGTACGCCGGCGGGGCGCTGCTGGTCCTCCTCGCCGGCTTCGTGCTGCTGCGCCAACGCGGCGACGTCACCGTCACGATCGCCTACCCCGACGAGCTGCGCGGCCTCTTCCAGGTCCGGGTCCGGAACGGGCGCCGCGCGGTCCCGGAGCCCGCGAGCGAAGAGGAGATCCGAAAGGGTGGGGCCTCCACGCGCAAGGAACACCACATGGTGTCGCGAGAGACGCACTTCCAGCGCCTCTTCACCGGCCGCTACCACCTGGTCGTGGACGGGTTGCTCGTGGATCCCGAGTCCGACGAGGTCCTCGACAAGATCCGGGAAGAGAAGCCCCTGCGCGTGCGTCACCGCCGCACGGTCCGCATGGAGTTCGACGCGCATCCGTCGACCTGTCCCGTCGATCTGCACGTCGTCTGGGGCGATCGTCCCGCCAGCGAAGCCAAGGTCACGGTTCCCGGTTTCATCGAGAAGCCGCGCTCCGCTGCCGACGGCAAGATCCGCGTCCTGCTGCCGAAGGGGCAGTTCCGACTCCTCATCGGTTGCGGCGATCGCGTGTTCGATCAGCCGCTCTCGGTCGACAGCTTCCGTCCTTCGCGACTGGCCCTCGACGTGCTCGAGGCCGAGGCCGTGTTCAAGGGTTGTCCGCCTGCGGTGGAGCCCTATCTCCGAAGCGATCTGCCCGCCGTGGCCCGTGCCCTCGAGCGCGATGGCCAGGCCGAGCTCGGCTTTCGGCTCCTCGCGACCCAGCACCAGGCGGAAGGCCAGACGGGTCGCGCCGCGGACTTCTACGAATCCGCCGGCGACCTCGTCGCCGCTGCGCAGCTGCGACTCGAGCAGGGCGAGATCGGCCGCGCCGCCGCGCTCTTCGAGCAGGCGGAGAAGTGGGTCGAGGCCGGCGACGCCCACCGGCAGGGCGGTCAGGTCCTCGCCGCCGGCGAGTGCTACGAGCGCGCCCTCGACTACGAGCGGGCGATCCAGTGCTTCCGGGAGAGCGGGGCGATCGACCGCTGGCTGACGGCCCTCGAGCGCTATGGCGACGTCTTCCCGGCAGCGAAGCTCGCGCTCGAGCACAACCAGCGACCGCGGGCGATCCGCTTGCTCCAGCGCGTCGAGCCGACGGACGAGGACTTCCGCGAGGCCTGCGCGCTGCTCGCCGAGGCTTTCGAGACCGAAGGCCACTACGACCTCGCCGCGGGCAAGCTCGACGAGTACATCGCGACCTTCCGACCGGCCTTCGCGACCGCCGATACCTACTCGCGCCTCGCCGAGCTCTGGGAGAACGCCGGCCACTTCGAGCGCGCCCTCGACGTCCTCGAAGACCTGCGCCGTCGCGAGCCGACGTTCCCGAACATCGCGGCGCGGATCGAGCTCCTGCGCAAGCAGCGCAGCGCTTCGGGCCACCTCTACTCTTCCGGCAGCAGCCGGACTTCGGCCGAGCCGGGAGCGACCGCCTTCGTCGGCGACGTCCGCTACGACCTGATCGAGGAGATCGGGCGCGGCGGAATGGGCGTCGTCTACCGCGCGAAGGACACGCGCCTCGATCGGATCGTCGCGCTGAAGCGCCTGCCCGAGGGCCTTCGCCGCCACCACCCGCGCGCGCTCCAGTTCTTCCTGCGCGAGGCGCAGTCGGCGGCACGCCTCAATCACCCGAACATCGTGACCGTCTTCGACGCGGATCAGCAGGACGGGCAGTTCTTCATCACGATGGAGCTCCTCGAGGGTCAGCCCCTGCACGCGATCCTGCACGAACGCGGGCAGCTCTCGCCCTCGAACGTCCTCGGAATCGCGCGCCAGGCCTGCCGTGGCCTCGACTACGCCCACGAGCAGGGCGTCGTCCACCGCGACATCAAGACCGCCAACCTCTTCGTGACCACCGAGCGCGTCGTGAAGATCATGGATTTCGGGCTCGCGAAGGTCCTCGAAGAGGTGCGCGGGGCGACGACCCTCGTGACCGGCACGCCCTACTACATGTCGCCGGAGCAGGTGCTCGGACAGGACGTCGACCACCGCTCGGATCTCTACTCCCTCGGCGCCATGCTCTTCGAGCTCGCGACGGGCGGTGTGCCCTTCGAGTCCGGCGAGGTCGCGTATCACCACCGCCATTCACCGCCGCCGGATCCGCAATCCCTTCGCCCGGACCTGCCCGACGACCTCTCGGCGCTGATCCTGCGGCTGCTCGAGAAGGAGCCGGCCGCCCGCTTCCAGTCGGCGGCGGAGGTGCTCGACGCGTTGACCGCCATCGATCCAGCGGCGTAGAGGCCGACGGCTCCCGCCCGCGATCGAACCGTTCGCCGTGCGACACGAATCCCGCATCTGAGGGATCGTCAATGTCGGCCGCGGTGAGTTCGGTCACTTTCGGGCTGCGTGGGTGGGGCCATGATGGGCCGCGATGCGAGTGACCCCTTTCCTGGATTCCGACGCCGATCCCAGCGAGAAGGACGAGCCGGAGCTACGGGCGCTGGTCGACGCCTTCTCCCCGCGCGTGCCCCGAGCGGCGGCACGCACGATGCGACGGTGGGGGCTGCCCGAGAGCGTGCGGGACGACCTCGTCTCCGCCGGGTACCTCGGGCTGTGGAAGGCGCTGCAGAATCGGCGCGCCGACGCGCACGAATTCGAGCTGTCCGCCTACGTCTCCCGCCGGATCGAGGGCGCGGTTCTGGACGAGGCGCGTACGGTCCTCGGTCG
This sequence comes from bacterium, assembly GCA_024742285.1. Lineage (NCBI taxonomy): Bacteria > bacterium. The sequence continues at coordinate 107,636 of JANSYR010000003.1, forward strand.
GGCGACGCGATGTGCCTCGATCGATCCGGACCTGCTCGACCTCGAGCCGTCGAGCGGGGAGCGGGCGTCGGGCTTCGCGGAGTCCGTGATCGGTGAAGATCCGGAGGCGCTCGCCATGCGCGCCGATCGCTGGACGCACGTCGAGGCTTCACTCGAGGCGCTCGATGCGGACGTGCGGGAGCTCCTGCTCGGCCTCGCGGCGGGGCATTCGGTGGCGGAGCTCGCCCGCGCGAACGGGCGGACGGCGGGGCAGCTCCAGGCGCGGCTCGCCCGCGGTGCCCGGCGGCTGCGGGGAAGCGCGCCCGAGCTGCGGCGGCTGCTCCGAGAGGCCCTGTAGCCCGCCGACGGGTCGGACTCGACGCGGCGCCGAGAACAGGGGACGAGCCCCCCTGGTCTGCCATCTCGCGCACACGCATTCGTTCCAGCCGCAATCCGGAAACGAAGGGTCGCGATCCAGGGGGGCCCGAAATCGGATCCGCATTATTCCCGGATCGGAACGGACCGGGGTGAAAAACACGCCTGGGATCGCAACGATGCGTCCCGCCTGCCGGTCCGAGAGGGCCCTGGGTCGCGTCGGCGGGGGTCGAACGGAAGCGGGAGGGGCCTTACCCTACGCGTTCGCCGGCCGTCCCGGGCCGGCGTTGCTTCGAAGAGGGGAGACAACGGTGGCTGAGAATTCGAGTGGACGCCCGATCATCATCGCGGCGGTGCTGGTGAGCTTTTCGATCCTGGGAGCCAGCTTCTTCATCGGGAGCTCTCTCGAGCGGACGACGGCCGAGCTCGCCGCCGTGACGGAGGCGCTCGAAGAACTGGAGCTCGCAGGCGGCGGCGCGCCGCCGAGCCGTCCGCCGTCGCGACCGTCTCGACCGGACCGTGACAAGGAATACGACGTCGAGATCGGCGAGGCGCCGATCAAGGGCCCGAAGGACGCACTCGTCACGATCGTCGAGTGGTCCGACTTCCAATGTCCCTTCTGCAACCGCGTGTCGCCGACCCTCGCGCAGATCGAAGAGGAGTACGGGGACAAGGTCCGGCTCGTCTTCAAGCACATGCCGCTCTCGATCCATCCCCAGGCGCCGCAGGCCCACGCCGCTTCCGAGGCGGCCCATCGGCAGGGCAAGTTCTGGGAGATGCACGACCGGATCTTCGCCAACCAGCGTGACCTCTCCATCGCCACCCTCGAGTCCCACGCGCGGGCCATCGGCCTCGACATGGATCAGTACGCGAAGGACGTCGCGGACGCTTCGGTCAAGGCGCGAATCGACGATGACATGAAGCAGGCGGCGGGCCTGAACGTGACGGGCACGCCGTCCTTCTTCATCAATGGTCGCTTCCTCTCCGGAGCGCAGCCCTTCGAGAACTTCAAGCGAGCGATCGACGCGGCCATCGAGCGCGCGTCCTAGCCGGTGGAGCGCGTCTCGCCTTGATTCGCGGGATCGTCTTCGATCTCTTCGACACGCTGGTCGACCAGAACCACGAGCGGCTCATGCCGGTCGAGGTCGAGGGGCGACGCGTGGGCGCGACGACGCCGGCGTTGCACGCGTGCGCCCGGGATCGGTTCGGCGTCGATCTGCCGATCCTCGAGTTCGCGGATCGCGCGCGGGACGTCGACCGGGAGCTCCGCGTGGACACGATCGATCGGGGGATCGAGCTCTCGACCCTCGACCGCTTCACCGCGCTCGGGACGCGGCTCGGCCAGCCCGACGTCCTCGCCTTCGCGCAGGCGCTCACCGACGTCCACATGGGCGCGCTCTACGAAGCCTGCACGGTTCCCGAGCACCACGAGAACATCCTCGTGGCCCTCTCCCTCGACTATCCGATGGCGCTCTGTTCGAATTTCACCCATGCGGCGACGGCGCGCGCGGTCCTGCGCGACGCCCGCTTCGAGCCGCATCTCTCGAGCGTCGTGATCTCCGAGGAACTGGGGATCCGCAAGCCGCGGCCCGAGATCTTCGAGGCGGTCGTCGACGAGCTCGGCATTCCTCCGCACGAGCTGCTGCACGTCGGCGACAACCTGGTCGCGGACATCGGGGGCGCGGCGGCGCTCGGGATCCGGACCGTCTGGCTGACGCGCAAGGTCGAGGATCCGGATGCGGCGCTCGCTGCGTACCAGGGACCGCCCCCCGACTTCGCCCTCGAAGATCTGATGGACCTGCCCGTCCTGGCCGCGCGGCTCTCGGTGTGAGGCGAGGTGCGCCCACGACCGGCCGGGTCGGTCGCGCCGCCGGGTGCGTCGGTCGTTCAGTGGATCGAGCCGGGCTGCATCAGCTGGAAGAGCGCGACCTCGGCTTCGAACTCCGTGCCGTCCGTGCGTTGCATGTCGAAGATGCCCGCCATCGAGCCGAAGGGCGTCGGCAGAGGGCAGCCGGAGGTGTATTCGAAGCCCTGCCCGGGCTCGAGGACGGGCTGCTCGCCGACCACGCCGGGACCGTGGACCTCCTCGGTGTGGCCGGTCCCGTCGACGATCGTCCAGTGTCGGTTCAGGAGCTGGACCGTCGTGTCGCCCTCGTTCGTGATCCGGATCGTGTAGAGGAAGAACCAGCGACTCGAGGCCGGATTGCTGTGCGCTTCGGAGTAGCGCGCGCGGACTTCGACGCGAACGTCGCTCGTCACGGCGACGGAAGTGGTCTCGAAGAGGTCGGCGTCTTCCACGCGGAGGAAAGTAGCAGCGTGGGGCGGTGCCGTGGATCCATCGTCGCGGTTGGTCCGCGATGAACTGTCTGCTGCTCGAACCGGAGGAGCTCGCGGCGGAGGACGGGCTCGTTCGTCTCGACGGTCGCCGCCGTCGTCACGCGGACGAAATCCTCAAGGTCCGTGAAGGCGACACGCTTCGGGTGGGCGTGATCGATGGCGCGCTCGGCGAAGGCCAGATCCTGCGGCTCGATCGCGACGTTCTCGAGCTGCGCGTGACCCTGGGCGGCGCACCGCCGCCGAAGCTCGCCCTCGACGTCGTTCTGGCGCTGCCGCGGCCGCCGGTCTTCCGACGGCTGCTCTCGACGATCGCGAGCCTCGGTGCGGCGTCGATCCTCGTCGTCGGCACGAAGCGGACCGAGAAGAGCTTCTGGAACAGTCATGTGATCGAGTCCGACGCCGTACGCGAACGTCTGCTCCTCGGACTCGAGCAGGCGAAGGACACCCGCCTGCCGAAGGTCGCGTTCCAGCGCTACTTCGAGCCGCTCGTCGAGGAGGTGCTCCCGCCGCGGATCGAAGGGCGCCGCGCGCTGCTCCCCCATCCGGGAAGCGCCGCGCCGTGTCCGCACGCGATCGACGCCGAGGCCACGGTCTTCATCGGGCCCGAGGGCGGCTTCCTCGACTACGAGGTCGATCGTCTCGCCGGGATCGGGTTCGAGCCGGTGACGCTCGGCGAGCGGGTGCTCCGGGTGGAGCCCGTCATTCCGCTGCTGGTCGGCCGGCTGTTTCCATGATCGCCGACGGTGCGTCCACTTCCATGCCGTAGCGCGTGGTCGTCGCCGCCTCCGCTTCGATCGCGGCTTCGGTCGGCGGCTCGATGCCGAGCAGGACGATGCCGAAGTGCATCAGCATGAGGAGCGCGTAGACCACGAGGCTCGCGTAGAGGCCGATCCGTGCGAAGCGGAAGTTCTTGTGGGCGACCAGGATCAAGAGCCAGAAGCCGACGACGAGACATTTCTGGACGAGGAAGGCAGTCGGGCTGATGTCGAGGAAGAAGTCCATGACCGGGTTGGCTTCCCGGCCGCCCCGGGAGAGCCACTGCATGGTCATCCAGGCGTCGAATACGTTCAGCAGGAAGACCGAGAGCAGGAGCACGACGTCCCGTCGCGTGTAGCGATCCACGTAGCCGGCCCGGTCGCTGTCGCGTCGCCCTCCGGCGCGGCGCCGGGGCGTGAGCCAGCCGCCGAAGAGCCGCGTCGGCTCGTCCCGCCGATCCCCGGCACGACGGTCGACGCCGTCCCAAGCCGGGCGGTTCGCGTCCTCTTCCGACGCCTGCGGATTGCCAGCCGACTGCAAGCGAGTTGCTCCTCGAAGCCGCCCGGAACCGGGCGGCGTCCTGAGCGTATCGGTCGGATTCGCGATCAAACTGAGGGGAGAAGCCCTGTCGCGGCGGCGGCATCAGCCTCCGAGGGCGCGCTCCGCGAACCAGTAGAGGCCCAGCCCGCAGAGAGCTGCGGCCGAGAGCTCTGCCGCCCAACGGACGGTGCCCTCCGAAGCGAAGCGCCGTCCCGCCCAGAGCGCGGGCCAGAGCAGGAGCACGACGCCGATCTGCCCGATCTCGACGCCCAGGTTGAAGCCCAGGAGGGCAGGGACGAGTCGGTCCGCGGGCAGTGTCATCTCGACCAGGATGCCGGCGAAGCCGAAGCCGTGAACGAGACCGAACGCGAAGGTGAGGCAGATGCGGAGCCACTGACTCGAGCTGCGGGTGAGGAGCGCGAAGTAGCAGAGGGTGAAGATCGCGAGTCCGCCCACGGTCAGGAGCGGCAGCTCCATCGTTCCGGTCGTCGTCGCGAGCCCGACGCCGGCGAGGCCGGCGAGGACCGCGAACGGGACGACGCGCGGGCGTCCCGCGAGCATCCAGCCCTTCTCGATCGCCACGAGCGCGACGGAGAACGCGATCACTGCTTCGACGGCGGCGGCCCGAGGGTGCACGACCTCCATGACGGCGAGGGCCAGGGTCAGGCTGTGGGCCAGGGTGAAGCCGGTGACGAGGCGCGCGACTTCGCCCAGGCGTCCGGCGAGGAGCAGCAGACCGAAGACGAACGCAAGGTGGTCCCAGCCGGTCAGGATGTGCTCGACGCCGAGGACGAGGTAGTCGATCAGGCGACTGCCCGCGGCGTCTTCGATCGGAGTCGCCTCGCCGCCGATCGATCGCAGGACGAAGGACGGGTTCGCTTCGGTCAGGACCTGCTCCCGCAGCGTCTCGGACTGGCCGGCGAAGCGGGCGCGAGCGAAGTGCATGTGGCTCGGTGCGACGGCCAGGAGGAGTCGGCTTCGGATCGCGAGGTGGGTGGCTTCTTCGGGACAGACGACCCGCCACTCGTATCGGACCCAGCCCTCTCGATCCGGACGGCGGACCGCGCGGTCGCTGGGGACACAGGCCACGCCGTCGGCGACCAGCTGGAGCTCCGTCGGGAAGACGCGCGCCGGCAGGTCTGGACTGCCCGCGGCGGGCGCGACCGAGACGCTCCCGGGCGGTAGGGCCTCCGGGCCGATCCGGCTCAACTCGAGCAGCTTCAGACGGACGGAGACGCGCGCCTCGGCGCCATCGATCTCCCAGCTCGAGTAGGAGACGCTCTTTCCATGCGCATGGGCCTGGCCGCTGGCCCAGAGCGCCAGGAGCAGAGAGAGGACGAGCAGGGATCGCGGGCGAGGGGCCATCGGCGCGCGACTCTAGCGCGCCGATTCCCCCGGGTGAAGTCCGTGCGAACGCGCTTCCGAGGGGGTTTCGCGTCGCGCTCGAAACGCGAGAAATCGGCGAGAGATGGGCGTGCTGGACGCCGAATCCGAGGTCTGGAGCCGGAAAAACGCGTCCTCAGATCGTTCTTCCCGCCTGGGGTTGCGGAAACTCCAACCTGTGCTAGTATCTGGCTATCGCATTCAAAAATCCCGCAAGCCACACGGCTCGCGGGATTTTTTCGTTCCGGGGGGGGCTCTCCGGGCTGTCGCTCTCCCCAGGGGGCTGTCGCGTGTCCTCAGAGGCCGAAGAGCCAGCGGAGGAGCCAGCCCAGCCAGCCCCAGCCGCCATCGTCGTCCTCGTCTTCTTCATCGTCCTCTTCATCTTCCTCCTCCCCTTCGTCCTCCTCGGGCTCGTCCGCCGGCTCTTCTTCCTCCTCGGGATCCTCCTCGACCTCTTCTTCGTCGTCCTCTTCCTCTTCTCCGCCCCCGCCGCCTCCGCCCCCCACGGTCGCGGGATCGACGAACGCGATCGCGAGGGTCTCCTCCCGGTAGACGAAGTCCCGACCGGGACTGCCGTCGCTCACGCTCACCGACAGGTGGACGCTCAGGCGTTCGGCATCGTCCTCGACGTGTCGGGACTCGGTGCACGAGACCACGACGCTCTGGCCGGACAGAGCGCCGCCCGAGAGAGTCAGGGTGGTGGACGCGCTCGGGCATCCGACCGCTGCGACGGCGGCGGCGCGAGCCCACTCCGTACCGGCGCGGGCCGCCCACTCCGCGCGCTCTCCGAGCACGGCCTGGCTCGCGGCCGACGTCTGGAGCGCATTCATCCGAATCATCAAAGCACCGGTCGTACCGAGCACGGCGAGGAGCGCGAGCGCGGCGATCAGCGCGAATCCGCCGCTTCCGCGTCGAGGTGCCGGCGACGGGCTGGATCGGATGGCCGCTTCACGGTGCATGGCGGACCTCCACCTGCTCGAGAACGCGAACGCGTTCCCCGCCGCTCTCGACGACCAGCTCGATGGTGACCAGCCCGCCCTTGTCCGACGCGCCCGGATCGTAGGAGAACGAACATCGCTCGACGTCGACCGCCGCGAGCGCGGCGCTTCCGCCCGTCAGCGGGGCCGCGTTCCGGTCGCTGGGCTGGGCCGCATGGGTTCCGTAGCTCGTGACGCGCCAGAGGCTTCGGTCGGTCGAATCCCACACGTAGCTGATCGGCGCGTGCGTGAAGTAGAAGCGCTGGGTCACGGAGGCGCCAGCGAAGGTGTGTGCGGACGTGAGCTGGATCTGGTCCTCGTCGCCGTCGTCGACGACGCTCACGCGGGCGGAGAAGGGTGTGATCGCGCCCGGGTCGCGGTTGGCGGCCGCGTCGTCCCACAGGGTCGTTGGACTCGTCGGACCGACGACGACCCGCGCGCCCGAAGCCATGTTCACGCCGTAGGCGACGGTTCGGTTCGCGAGCCGTCCGAGGACGTTGAAGCTGTCGTCGGCCGCGAGCGTCAGCCGATCCGAATCCGCCGAGTGGTCCGCTTCGTCGGGCCCGCCGGGATCGTTGACGCCCTCGGTCGCGCGGTAGGGGCCTGCGTGCGTCGCAGGCATGAGCTCGAGCGCGGATCCGCCGGCGGCGACGCGAACGCTCTTGGGGACCGCCTGTTGGATGTCTCGCGTCAGGCGAGTCAACGCGATCTCGGCGATCTCCACCATCTCGGCGCGGCGCCCGACGGCTTCCCGAGCGGCGACCGGATGACGCAGGAGTCCCGTGAGGCCGACCGCGAGCACGCCCGTCATGGCGATCGTGATCGTCAGCTCGAGGATCGTCAGTCCGTCGTTTCGCCCTTTCGACATGCCGCGCCGACTCATCGGTTCGTCCGGAACGCGCTCAGGACGACCCGGCGACCGGTCGGATCGGTCACGGTCGAGTCGATGCGCAGTACGTCGTTCGGGCCGATCAACGCTCCGAGGCTCGCGTCCGTCACGACGTCGATCTGGACGCGGTAACCTTCCAGCCCCGTGATCGCCGTGTCGAACTGGTCGCGTGCGCCCGTCTGGTCGAGGCCGTCGAAGTCGCAGACGTTGTCGTAGAGATCGCGGCTCGCCTCCGGCGTGGGGCAGACGTCGCTCGTCTCCGGATCGAGGTAGTCGAGGGCGACGGCTTCGGTCAGGTAGGCGCTCGCGATCGAGAGCGCCTGCCGCTCGAGCATCGGCGCCGTGCTCTGCCGGGTCGTCGTGTCGACCACGAGCATCGTCCCCGTCAACGCGATCGAGATCACGACGATCGCGACGACGAGCTCGATCAGACTCGTCCCTGCCGTTCGCCGCGAAGTACGTGCCTCAGAGCGCACGGACCAGCCCCGTTTCTCCGACGGCCGAGATCGTGCGGCCCCCGACGGAGACGGTCGCGTCGAAGACGGCACCCGCATCGTTCGTGACACGGCCCAGCTCGTCGAAGATCATCGGGTCCAGGTCGCTGGTGATCGCGACACCCGACGGCATCGTCGCTACGAAAGGGGTGCGATTCGTCTCGGGGTCGGCGATCGGCGAACCGAAGGCGCCGGTTCGACAGGAAGCCCGCTGGTCGAGCGTGTAGCCCGACCCGGAGAAGGCGACGCGAACCGGGCAGCCCGAGCTGGCGCCGAGGCGCCGTGCGAAGCGCAGGTCTGCGAGCGCCTTCCGGTGGGCCTGAGCCGCGGCCAGATCGCTGATCGAGAGCATGCGGGGCGCCGCGGTCACGGCGACGATGCCGATGATCACGATCACGACGATCGTCTCGAGCAGCGTGAAGCCCTCGCCCAGGCGAGGATCAAGCTCCCGTTCGCGATCGTGTCCGCCGGGCACGAATCCGTCTCAGGGGACGGTGACCACGATCTGCCCGTTGCCCGTGTTGTAGGCGATCGAGCGACCCGCGACGGGATTGTACGTGTACGTGCAGGTCGTGTTGTCGGTCGTGGCCTGCCATTCGGCGGAGGTGTTGGTCGCGATCGAGGGCGCGTCGCTCAGCAGCGAGTTCCAGACCTGGATGCATTCGGTTGCCGAGGTCGTCCCGTTGCCGCCGCCGGCATTCGAGTTCTCCGGCCAGCCGGCATCGTTGAAGCCGATGGTCACGCCGCCTTCCAGGGTGGCGGAGTTCACCGCGGCCGTGGCGCCCTGCGCAATCCAGGACGCGTGGCTCAGGTTCACGCCGCTCGAGATCGCGCCGCCGATCGCCTGGGTCTTGGCGTTGTGCGCCTCCCCGGTCATGTCGATGAAGCGGGGCAGCGCGGTCGCCGCGAGAATGCCGATGATGACGATCACGACGACCAGCTCGATGATCGTGAAGCCCTGGTTTCGACGTCGATGAGTGCGAGCGTCCATGGAGATCTCCTGTGAATGCGCCATCGATTCTCCGATCGGAGGTCCGTACCGTGCCCGGCGCACTGGGTTGGAATTCGGTTCACCACACCTCGAGCTTTACCGTGTGAGTGGATTCCTTCGATTCGCTCCACCGGGGCTCGATGAATGACCCGAGCACGCCTACGGTCATTTCTCCAGGGTCATCCCTTGGCGGCCGACGCCATCTCCCACATCGGGAGGTAGACGCCGAGGGCGAGGACGAGGACGAGCGCGCCGACGAAGATCATCATCACGGGCTCGATGAGGTCGCCGAGGGTCTTCAGGTCGTAGTCGACCTCGCGCTCGTAGTACCCGGCGACTTCCGAGAGCGTGTCCTCGACGGCACCGGTCTCCTCCCCGACCGAAAGCATCTGGAGGACGAGCGGGGTGAACAGGCCGCTCGAGTAGGCGGCCGCCGTCAGTGCGTCGCCGCCCTCGATGTCCCGCCGGATCTCCTGGATCTGTTCACCGACGGAGTCGTTGTCGACCGCTCGAGCAGCGATCGAGAGGCATTGCGTCACCGGGAGCCCGGCGCCCAGGGTGATCGCGAGCGTGCGGCAGAACCGGGCCATCAGCGCGCGTTCGAGGATCCCGCCGATCTTCGGTACGCGAAGGACCAGACGGTCCCACTGCTTGTGCCCCTCCGGAGTGGCGTGCCATTTGCGCGCCAGCCATGCGGCGCAGAGGAGCATGGAGAGAGCGATGTGCCAGTAAGTGGTCGTGAGCTCCGACGTCGTGATGAGGAGCCGGGTCGCCCAGGGGAGGTCGGAGCCGAAGCTCGAGAAGAGATTCGCGAAGGGCGGTACGACGTAGACGTCGATCACCGCGACCGAGACGATCATCGCGATCAGCACCATCGTCGGATACCGGAACGCGCTCTTGATCCGTTTGCGGGTCTCGTCCTCGAGCTCGAGGTAGCCGTGCAGCTGCTCGAAGGACTCTTCCAACCGTCCGGAGCTCTCTCCGATGTGGACGACCGAGATGAAGAGGTTCGAGAAGACGTCGGGATAGTTCTGCAGGACACTCGCGAGTTCGCGTCCCTTCTCCAACTCGTCGGCGACTTCACCGAGGATGCGCCCGAACTCGGGATTGCGCATCGAATCCGCGAGGCCACGCAGGCCGCGCGTGATCGGGACGCCCGCGCGGGACAACGTCACCATCTGGCGACAGAACATGATCACGTCCACGAGATCGATCGATCGACGATTCCACCAGCGGGAGAGCCCGGACGCGACGTCGTCGCCCGCTGCGCCGGATTCCTGGATCCGGACCGGAACGATCCCCTTCGCCGTCAGCTCTGCCGCGACGCTGCTCGTGGACGCGGCTTCGATCCGTCCCCGGATCGACTCTCCGCTCGAGCTCCGGCCTGTGTACTCGAATAACGCCAACGGGTATCTCCAGCTTGCCTGCTCGGATCAGGCCCGCCCGGGGCTCAGGCCGTCACCTTCGCGGCTCGCGCCTTCAGACCGGCGCCGGTGTCTTCCTGCTCACCGGCGATCCGGAGGACTTCCTCGAGGGTCGTCGTCCCCTTGGAGGCGTACTCGAGGGCGCAGATCGAGAGCGGGCGGAATCCCTTCGTCTCGGCCGCGGCGGCGATGTACGCCTGGGTGTCGTTCCGACGAAGGGCGTCAGCCATCGCTTCGTCGATCTCGAGCAGCTCGTAGACGCCCGTGCGACCCTTGTAGCCCGTGCCATTGCATTGCGGGCATCCCCGGCCCATGAGGAAATCCAGGAACTCCGCGCTCTCTCCGGCATTCGCCCGAAGCCACATCTTCTCCTGGCTCGTCAGCTTGTAGGGCTCCGCGCACGACTCGCACACGCGCCGAATCAAGCGCTGCGCGAGGACCGCGGAAAGCGCGGTCGCGACGAGGAAGCCTTCCGCGCCCATGTCCAGGAGACGAGCGGCGCTCCCCGCGGCGCTGTTCGTGTGGAGGGTCGAGAAGACGAGGTGTCCGGTCATCGCCGATCGAAGCGCGATCTCCGCCGTCTCCTGGTCGCGCATCTCACCGATCATCACCACGTCCGGATCCTGTCGGAGGGCCGATCGGAGCACGGAGGCGAAGCTCAATCCGATCTTCGCGTTGACCTGGCATTGCTGGATTCGTGGCAGGCGGTATTCGACCGGATCCTCCGCGGAGATGATCTTCTTGGTCGACTCGTTGAGTTCGGCGAGCGCGCCATAGAGTGTCGTCGTCTTGCCGCTACCGGTCGGGCCCGTCACGAGGATGAGCCCGTGTGGCTGATGGATGAAGTGACGGAAGCGGCGAAGGATTCTGTCCGGCATGCCGATGCCGTCGAGCCCGAGGGCATCGTCGCTCTGGTCCAGGAGGCGCATGACGACGGATTCTCCCCACTGAACGGGGAGGGTCGACACGCGCACGTCGATGTTGCGCCCGCTCACGCGGATGTTGAAGCGGCCATCCTGGGGCAACCGTCGCTCGGAGATGTTCAGGCCGGACATCAGCTTGAGCCGCAGGACCAGCGCCGACGCGATTCGCGTCTCCTTCATCGTCTGTTCGTTCAGGACACCGTCGACCCGTTGACGGATTCGAAGGCAGTTCTCGTCGGGCTCGATGTGGATGTCCGACGTGCCGACCTGGACGGCGTCCTCGAAGATCGATTTCAGGAGCCGGACGACCGCCGCGTCGTTCTCCTGCGCGCCCGACTCCAGCTGCGAAAGGTCGAAATCCGAACCGGAATCGAGCTCCTCGTGAAGCTCCTCGGCGAGCGTGTGGATCTCGCTCGTCTTCCGGTAGTTCCGGTCGATCGCGGCGAGCAGCTCCGATTCCCGCACGACGGCGGGCTCGACCGACGTCTTGATGATCCGCTCGATCTCGTCCATCGCGAAGATGTTCGTCGGATCGGCCATGCCCACGAGCGCCGTGTCGTTCTTGACGTCGAGCACGATCGCGCGAAATCGGCGCGCGTAGGTCTCGGGCAGGAGCTCGACGACCTTGGGCTTCGTTTCGTACCGGGTCATGTCGACCTTGGGGATGTCGAGCTGCTGCGAGAGGAAGTTCAGGAACTCGTCCTCGTCGATGTACCGGGCCTCGATCAGCTGTCGTCCCAGCTTGAGCCCGCTCTTCTTCTGGGCGGCGAGCGCGGATTCGAGCTGCTGCTGGGAGATGACCTCGTTCTCGACCAGGAGCTCGCCGATTCGGACCTTCTTGCGGGCCATGTCTATTCCTCCGCGTCCAGTCGCTCGATTCGCGCGGCGGCCCACTGTCGCGAAGCGCGCGGGAGGGTGCCGAGCTGCATCGCGATTCGATAGACGTCCGCGGCCTCCGCGCGTCGTGTGAGAGCGTCGAGGGAGATGCCCAGACCGAGCCACCACTTCGATTCGCCGGGGTACCTTCGGACGATCGCCTCGTAGCGAACGACGGCATCCTCATGCCGTCCGGCCCGCTGCAGGATCGCCGCGGCCAACGCATGGAGCTCGGGGGCCTCGGTCACGCTCGTCGTGGCGGACTCGAGAACTCGCAGGGCCTCGTCGGGGTGGCCTCCGTCGTCGAGCAGACGCGCCAACAACATCGCGATCTCCGGCTCATCGCCGCGGGTGCCGTGGGCGCGCGCCGCGAGGGCGATCGCCTCTTCGATCCGTCCGGAGTCGCGGAGGAGGGTGGCCCACTCGACGAGGGCCGCGTCGTGGGTCTCGTCGTGCGCGAGGGCCTCGCGAAAATGCCCTTCGGCCTGTTCGAGGTCCCCGCCGTCGCGAGCCCGTCGCGCCGCGAGGGTTGCCTCGGCTGCAAGCGCCCTGGCTTCCGCCTGCCTGCGTCGCGCGCGCTCCGCAAAGGAAGGTTCGATTTCCATCGTCGCTTCCCGCTTCGGAGAGAGAGCGGACCCGGTCGAGTCCGTGACGTATCGGAGCGGCGCGGCGATCCGGGACTTCGGCCCGCCCGCGGGCTCTTCGGCGCCGAGCTCGACTTCCGTCGCGTCGGTCGTCGACGCCGCGAGATCGAGGAGCAGGGTCGATCCCGACTCGCTCTCGAGCGATTGCGTTCGAACGTGCGTTCCGGGATCGAGCTCGAAGGCCAGATGCAGTGAATCGTCGCGCTGTGCGGTCGAAACGGCCCGGATGGGGGTGTCGACGAGGTCGAGCTCGGGACGCCAGGATCCGAGTCGGGTTCGTTCGAGGACGATCGCGAGTCGGTTCGCCTCATCGATCCGGCGCGTGAGGTGGCGCGTGCGACCGTCCGTCGAGATCCGAACCAACACGCGTCCCGCGTCACGCTCGAGCGCCATCGCGCGCAGCCGAACGGGGCGCTCGATCCGCGTGCCTTCGACGGCCCCGGTCGTCGCGACGTCGCCCGCGGCGGCGTCCGGCGGCCTCGGAATGGCCTCCGACGCCGGTTGCCGGCTTTGCTCGACTTCGCTTGCCGGGCCCGTGGTCGCGACCGCCGGCGCGGGTCTCGCCGCGACCGCCGGCGGTCGTGCGGTCTTCGGCGCGTCGAGGATCCAGAAGAGCGAGACCCCGATGAACGAGAGGGTGATCCCCGTCGCCCACCACTTGCCGCGGCGCGAGCGCCGTCGCTCCCGGACCCGCTCGCGAGCACTCAGGCCGCGAGCGACATCGTCCCTCCCGTACGGGCCGGGCCGTTCCTCGAACCCGAGGATGAGATCGTTGATGAGGCTCATCGAGTTCTCTCCTCGATCAGCGCGTCAGGCTCGACCAGCGTTGGGCGAGCGGCCGGGTGCCGGTTCGGGTCGAGAAGAGCGGACGCTTCTGCCACCGCTGGACGCCTTCGGTGTCGACGAGCGCCTTTCCGACGTGCCGTCGCCCGACCTGATAAGCACTCTCGCTCACGGCGGCGAGGAGCGCCTTGTGGCAGATGACGTTGATGAGCCGCGGAATGCCGCCACTCGCGCGGTGGATCCGTTCGATCGCGGCGGGCGTGAAGATCGTCTCGGGGCGGGCTGCGTCGGCCTCCGCCAGTCGGCCCCAGACGTAGTCCCGACAGGCCTTCCGGTCGATCGGCTCGAGTCGGGCAGTCCAGGTGATGCGTTGCTGGAGCTGACGCATCGAGTAGCGGGAGAGTCGCTCGTCGAGCTCGGGCTGCCCGAAGAGAACGACCTGCAACATGCGCCCCTGGCTGCTCTCCAGGTTCGAGAGGAGTCGCAGCTCTTCGAGGCTCTCGATCGGTGCCGTCTGCGCCTCGTCGACGAAGATCACGACGCGGGATCCCTTTCGCGCGATCTCGAGGAGGACTTCCCGGATCTCCCTGTGAGCCAGGTGGTGGCTGCCGCGCGGAGGCATGGTGATGTCGAGCTCGTCGGCGATCGCGTGCAGCAGGTCGAGCCGCCTCATCGCCGGATTGGGCAGGTAGACGGGGATGAACGAATCATCGATCTGGTCGAGCAGGCTCCGACAGAGCGCGGTCTTTCCGGTGCCGACCTCGCCGGTGATCTTGACGAAGCCCTCGCCCGATCGGAGCCCGAAGAGGATCGTGTTCAGCGCGTCGCGGTGGTCCGGGAGGTCTACGTAGACCGATGCATTGGAAACGGTCTCGAAGGGCATGCGAGTCAGCCCGAAGTAGTCGAGGTACATCGTCGGATTCCTCTCGCGCGTCGCCTAGCGACTCACCGGCGGCTGCGGAGGCAGCCAACCGTCCAGTTCGATCTCGCGGTCCGGTCGATCGCGGCCCGTGTTCCAGATCCCATCGATCCGTCCGGACGTGGACCGGAGCTCACCGCTCCAGACGTCGTTGTCGACGACCATCGGCCGCAGCAGGATCACGAGCTCGGTCTGGCGGCTCGCGAGGCGCGAGTGCTCGAAGAGTCGTCCGAGCCAGGGGACCCGACTGATCCAGGGGATGCCCGAGGTCTCGTCGCGCGCGTTGCTCTGGATCAGTCCGCCGATCACGACGATCTGGCCCGATCGGGCGCGCACGATGCTGTCCGACTCGCGAATGGTAGAGAAGGCGAGGGGGAGCTCGAGGGTCTCGTCCGCGACCGTGAAGGACTTCGTCTGGTCCGTGACCTCGGTGATCGCGGGATGGACGTGGAGGATCACGTCGTCCGTGTCGCTGATCTGGGGCGTGACGTCGAGCGCGATCCCCGAGAAGAAGGGCGTGAGCGTCACGTTGGGGGTCGACGTGGTCGCGGTGCCCGTGACGGTGGTCGTCGAGACCTCGGTCACGAAGAACTCGTCGCTGCCGACCTTGATGACCGCCTTCTGGTTGTTGACGGTCGAGATCCGGGGATTGGAGAGGGTGCGGACCTTGCCCTGGGTCTCGAGCAGCTCGATGAATGCGCTGAACTTGTCCGCCTGGATCGCGAGCGAGAAGACACCGCCGAAGGCGCTTCCGGCGGTGCCGGCGAGCAGATCTTCGAGGGGCGGGCCGATGTTCTGGCTGCTTCCGCGGCTGTCGGAGAAGCCGTTCTCGAAGACGGAGCCGCCGCCGCTCTGGCCGATCACGGCGGAGTCTCCGTCGTGGGTCGCCATCTGTGCCCAGTTGATTCCGGACTGGAAGCCGTCGTTGAGCGTCACCTCGAGGATCTTGGCCTCGAGGATCACGACGCGGTTCAGGTTCGCTTCGGCGCGTCGGAGGTACTGCGAGACCTTTCCCTGCTCGGCCGGGAACGCTCGCACGACGAGCAGTCCCGCGTGCGGACTCGCGTAGACGGAGCGGCCTTCCCCCTCGCCTACGATCGACTGGACGCTCGCGACGATCTCGTTCCAGAGGTCGGTCTTGCTGCTGGTCTGAATGCGGCTCCCCGCGCCGCTCTCTCCGCTGGCCGAGCCCTGTAGCTGCCCGACGTCTCCGCCCACGACGTCCGAGATCTGCCCCGCGCTCACGCGCGTCTCGGAGGATCCGGATCGCTGCAGGTTCAGGTAGTCGAGATGGAAGACGCGCGTACGAAGGCCAGCGGGCAGGACCATGAAGCCCGTTCGGGTCTTCTCGTAGCCGTAGCCGTAGGCCTGCTGGAGGGTGTCGAGCACTTCTTCGACGGTCACGTCCCGGAGCGCCAGCGAGATCTCGCCGGCGACGCCCGGGGCGAGGGCGATGCTGTACGGCGTGCCTTCGACGAGGGACATGAAGAACTGTCGTGCTTCCGCGCGATCGACCGTGACGTCGAAGCGGGGTTCGTTCGTCGCCCCCGACTCCTCGCCGCGGAGCGCCAGGCTGAAGGACGGCATCAGGGATTCCCGGACTTCGTCGGGGAGCGCGGGCTCAGCCGGCGGCGGAGCCTCGGCGACGCCTTCGAACGGCTCCTCCTCCGGAGCTTCGGGGTTCGGCGTCGCGCAGCCCACGAGGAGCGCCGCGAGGACGAAGGTCGGCGAGAGGGCGCGTCGCATTCGCGATCGGATCCTGGGAACGGAGATCATGATTCGAATCCTTCGCGGCGCGCCGGCGGCGTTTCCACGGTTTCAGCGTTCCCCCGGTCCGGGGCGGCGACGAGCGGGGCGTCGTCTCGACCGGCCGCGCCTCGCTGGGTGCGTCGCTTGATTTCCACCGGGATCAGCTCGAGCTCGATCGTTCGACCCTGGCGTCGAAGCGTGACCCGATCTCCCTCGATCGAGACCACGCGGGCCGACAGCACGACGTCGCCCACGCCGACGCGCTGGTCGTTCACGATCGCGATCCGCCGCGAGTCCGCCTGGAAGACGGCCTGAAGCGAGAGCGCCTCGGACTCGCCGGATTCCGACGTCTCGACCGACGCCCCGAAGGCCGGCGGTCGTGTCGGGTCCGGGGTCGTGTCGGCCGCCGACGGAAGGGCGAAGGCCGCGGCCAGGGCGAGCAGCGCCAAGTTCAGCGTGATCGAGCGATCAGACACCGATCCATTCCTCCACTTCGCTCAGGGTGTGGAGGTCGATCGTGATGCGCGCGTGGGGGTACGCGATCACCTCGTACTCGAGTCGATCCCACAGGAGGTGCCAACGCGCGCGCTCCACCCGCTCGAGGTATTCGACGGTCGAAGCGAAATCGCCGACGAGCTCGACGTGCATGCCGTGGCGGTAGAGGCTCGTCGTCGCATCGAGGACACTCGGCTCCGCTTCGTCGAGAGCGCCGGAGCCCACGCGGTGCGGCGTTTCGCTCGCGACCCGGACGAGCTCGAGGCCGTCGCTCGAACGAAGCATCGCCTCGAGGACGGAGACGACGTCTTCGGGCGGGACGAGCTCGGAGACCTCGCTCGCGATGTCGCGGTTGACGGACTCGAGCGCCCCTTCGAGCACCTGACGTCGTTGGCGCCAGGCGATCTCGTCCGGGCTGAGCTCGACTCTGTCGAGCGTCTCACGTTTCTCCTCGAGCGACTCGATCTCCTGCCGGATCGACCTGGAGAGTTGCTCGGCCCGCTTGATCTCGGCCTCCGCGGGCTGGATCAGGACATTGTCGAAGAAGAGGACGAGGACCGCGACCGCGCCGATGCCCACCACCGCGCGCTCGCGAGTGGTGAGGGCCTGGAACTTCTCGTCGAGACGAAGGAACTCGCTCTGGAAGGTCTCGCGAAGCCGTCTCAAGACTCGCCCTCCCCGCCGTAGACACTCGGCTCGTCCCGGTTCTTCCCGGAGAGGTCCTCGCTCTGCGAATCGTCGAGGGTCGCGAGGCGAAAGGCGATCGCTGGGTCGCGCCCGTCGCGTCGTTCGAGCAGGAAGGTCCGGAACCGTCGATCCTCGAAGCCGGAATCGCTTCCGAGACGACGGAGGTATCTGGGAATCGCCTCGGGCGTGAGCGATTTCCCCTCGATCTCGATGGCGTCGCCGCCGCTGGAGAAGCGGATTCGCTGCAGCCAGATCGACTCGAGGTCCTGGCGGGCGAGTCCACCGAGGAGGTTCGAGAACGAAGCGTCGCGTCGAGAGGTTCGCTGGGTCATGTCACGGAGGATCGAACGCCGGGCATCGAGCTCGGCGCTCAAGGCCGCGATCTCGGCCTCGGGATCCGCCTCGACGCCGCCCGCGACGGCGGCGGAGACGCGCGCGTCGACCTCGGCCGCCAGGAGGTCACGCCGCGACTGCAGGGCAGAGACTTCGGTCTCGAGCAGCTCCGCTCGCCAGGTCGCGAGCCCCAGGTAGATCGAGAGCAGGACGAGCACCGCCGCGGCCATTCGCGCGACGGAGGCGATTCCGAATCCACCTCGTCGCTTGCGGAGGGTCGTGGGCAGGAGTGCGTCGCCGATCGGACTCATTGCCCCGGTCGTGCAGCCGGCGGCCATCGCGACGGACAGGTGGAGATCCGTGGGTACGTCGGAAGGCGCCGCGAAGTAGCTGTCGAACTCGAACCACTCGATCGCGAGCGGCCGGAGCGCTTCGCTGAGGATCGGAACGAGCGGTGAGGTGTCGACCGTCGAAGGCAGGAGGGTGAGTCGCGAGGCCGGTGCGAGCCCGTACTCGCTCTCGTAGTAGTCGAGGGATCGCTGGATGTCGAGGAGCAGGGGATCCACGCCTTCCATGACCTCGGGCGCCATCGAGTCGCCGGAGAGCGCGATCTGGGCTGCGCGGTCGATCGCATCGAGGTCGACGTGGAGGTTTCTTGCGAGATGGAGATCGCCGCCCTGGGCGATCGTGAGCACGCTCGCCTTCTCGTCCATTCGCAACATCGCGGATCCCGAGACGATCTCGGGCATCTGCTGCGCGAGGGCGACCATTGCCGTCTCGACCACGTCGAAGCCGATGGGCCGAAGTCCGGCATCCTGGATCGCCCGTGAGGCAGCGGCGACGAAGTCGCCCCGCGCGGCGATGACGAACATGTGCGGCGTGCGTCCCCGCCTGGATTCTTCGGGCAGCGTGAGGATCGCGAGCTCGGCGTCGTCGACGTCGAACTCGACGAGGTCCTTGACCAGCCACCGGGTCGCGTCGCTGAGGTCTTCGTCCGGGACGTTGGCCGGGCGTTCGACGAGGCGCAGGCTGTAGCCATCGGAGGCGATGACGATACGGCACGCGTGGCCTCGAAGGCCGTGGCGTTCGACGAAGTCGCGAAGCGGGAGCGCGAAGTCCTCGAGGGCTTCGTAGGCGATCGTCTCCCAGGCGAGGATCTGCGTGGGAGCGCCGAGGGTGGAGTCGACGTGGACGACGCAGATCTCCCGCGCGCCTACGAAGATGCCCACCGAGGCTGCTTCGAGGTCGCCGGATTCCTTCTTGCGCTTCCACCAGGCCAAGTCGCCTTCTCCCCCTCGACGTCGTGGAGCATCACGCGCTCCTCGGTCGCCGTGGGCTCCCTGCAGCGATCGCGCAATCGATGCGCTGGCCGCGTGCAATGGAGCTGGACTCTTTGGCTGTTAACGGAAGCTGCGCGCGAAAGTTGAGAAAGGGTCGCTGGCGCGCGCCTCGTCTGCGCACGAAGCCGGGGCATTCCGCCACGAAGCGGGGTGGGGACTCCAGGCGCGCTTCCGGATCGACCGGATCGCGTCTGCCGAGAACACCCCCGGCCGACTCGGGTCGCACCCCTAGCGGAGCGGGCTGCCCTCGACGAAGCGCACGGCCTTCTTGCGCTCGCCCGACTCGGAGAACGTCAGCAGCCAGCCGTGCTGAAGGCCCGCGTCGAACTCGGCCTGCGCGCGTACGGCGCCGGACGGATGGAAGCGTGTCCACACGCCGATCCGGAGACCCTCGTGGTACTCGCCGACCTGCTCGGGCTTGCCATTCGCGAAGTAGCGCGCGTACCAGCCGTGGCGCAGGCCGCCGTTCCCGGCGCGCTGTTGGCACCATTCCTCTTCGCCCGTCTCGCCGGCGCGCGTGCGCAGCTCGGTTCCTTCCGGACAGGCGTCGGCGACCTGGACGGCGAAGGGCCGGAGCGGCGCGCCCTCGGCCAGAGGTGCCGCGGCGGCGGGGGCGTCGGAGCCGCCAGACGTGCGCGCGGACCTCTTCGAGCCGAGGACGAGGGATCCTGATCTCGACGCGCCGTCGGCGTCGGGCGAGTCGAGGCTCGCTTCGAGTCGGTTCAGATGGTGGGCCAGCTCTTCGTAGGTCTGGCGGTCGAGGTCGGCGTGCAGTCCTTCGAGATCGGCGCGGAGGCTTCGGACCAGGGCGAGGGCGTCCATCCGGTCGTCGTCCATCGCGGCGGGGGCGAGCAGGGCATCGAGCTGTTCGAAGCGCCCCTTCAGCTCGAAGAGCGCGTGGATCGTCCGGTCGTTCTGCCGCCGGGGGAGGGCCTCCTGCGGCGGCCTCTCGGCGAGCTCGGAGGGGAGCGCCGTCGGCGCGGGGCCCTCGATGGCCCCGTCGAAAGCACCGTCGGACTCCATCGCCTCGAGCTCCGCCATCTGCGCCGCCATCGCGGCCTCGCCCCACTCGGCCAGCATCCCTTCGAACGCTTCCTCGTCGACGTGGTGGGCGAGGTAGACGCCGGGCAGGATCAACGCGAGGGAGAGAACGGCCGCGGCGACGAGGCCGCCGCGATGTGGCCGGGCCCAGCCGTCGTGGAAGGCGAGCACCCAGGTCGCGATGACGTTCAGGAGGGGAAGGGCGAGGAGCAGGCCGAAGACCGGCGGCAGCGCGCGCCGATCCGCGAGGCGCCATCCGAGCCAGCCCGAGAAGCCCAGGAAATAGAGGTCGACCACCCAGGTCGAATAGGCCCCGATCAGGGTGGCGAGGGGGCCTTCGCCCAGCGCACCACTCGCGAAGCCCGTCAGGACCGCAGACAGAACGACCGCGGCGCTCAGCACGACGACCTGCCAGACGGTGCCGCCCGCAGCCCAGATCATCGGGATGAACTGGAGGCCCGGGATCCAGGCGAGGACCTCCGCCGTGTCGGACTGGTCCGTCTTCCGCGCGATCACGGACGTGGGGTGGCCCATCACGCAGAGGGAGAAGACGAGGACGGCGATGACGACGGTGATCACGATTCCCATGCAGGGGACATCGGCAACACAGATGTAGGATTTTAACACCATTTCGGTGGTTTGGAGTGATCGCGCGGTCCTGTGCGGAATGTTGCATTGAAAATGAAAACCGCTTTCGTTAAAACCGGGGCCCGCCTGAAAACGACTTTCAATTCCGATCCTGAACCGGAGATTCCATGAACCGCCCGATGTCCTCTTTCGTGGGCAGCAGCTGGGCCGCCCTCGCGGCCTTCCTGCTGATCGCGATCACGAATCCTGCCCTTGCCGAAGGCGAAGCCGACGAGGCTTCGAACGAAGCCACCGACAGCGAACGCCTCGAAGTCGTCGAAGCCAAGGTCGATGCGCTGACCGACGAGGTCGGCCGACTCGAGTCGATCTTCGCCGTTCCCGAGGAGCTCGAGTTCGAGTCCTTCAGCGGCCTCGGCCCCGCTGCGTCGAAGGTCTACAAGCGCGAGTCCGGTCTCTCGATCGGCGGCTACGGCGAGACCCGCCTGCGGACGTTCCACGGCCAGGGCGACGACAACGAGAACGACGTCTTCGATTCCCTCCGCGCAGTCCTGTACGTCGGCTACAAGTTCAACGACAAGTGGGTGTTCAACTCCGAGCTCGAGTTCGAACACGCCGGAACCGGCGGCGGCGGCTCCGTCTCGACGGAATTCGCGACGATCGACTACCTCCACCGCGACGAGTTCAACGTCCGTGCCGGCGTGTTGCTCATCCCGATGGGCTTCGTGAACGAGATCCACGAACCGAACTTCTTCTACGGCGCGGAGCGTCCCGAGGTCGAGCGACAGATCATGCCGTCGACCTGGCGCGAGAACGGTGCGGGCATCTTCGGCACGATCGCCGACCGCGTGCACTACCGCATCTACGTCGTGAATGGCCTCGACGGCGAGGGCTTCGACGAGGGCGGCCTCCGCGGCGGCCGGCAGAGGGCCAGCCGAGCCCTCTCCGACGACTTCGCCTTCGTGGGTCGCGTCGACGTCGACGTGACCGACGGGCTTCTGGTCGGTGGCTCGGTCTACGCGGGCCAGAGCGGCCAGGAGCAGCGTTCCGGCGGTTCGGCCCCGGTCGTGGGTGAGCTCCTGCCGGACCTGATGACGCACATCTACGAGATCCACGCCCAGTACAAGGGCAACGGGTTCAGCTTCCGCGGCCTCTGGAGCGAGGCCTTCATCGACGAGGCCGGCGCCCACAACCGCATCCTGGGCAGCGGACTCGCCTCCCGGATGCAGGGCTGGTACGTCGAGGGCGGGTACGACATCCTTCCGCTCTTCTGCGACACCAAACAGACCCTCGAACCCTTCTTCCGGTTCTCCCAGCTGGACACCCAGCACAAGACGCCTGACGGGGTGATCCGGGACGCGACCCGGGACGTGAACATCTATACCGCAGGCCTCCACTACCGGCCGATTCCGCAGGTCGTCTTCAAGCTGGACTACCGGCGCTTCGACCAGCGAAGCGGGTCTCGCGCGAACGAGGTACAAGCGCTCGTTGGCTACGTCTTCTAGTCGGAAATCGACACCGGTTCGGCCGGTACTCGGGAACGATTCGTTTCCCGTGAGCGCCCCGCCCGTCCTCCGGAATGCCGGACGGGTGGGGCGGCTCGCGTTTCTGCTCGGCGTGTTCGTCGCGGCGCTCGTGCCGACCCTCGCGTCGGCGAAGGTCTTCGTGAGCCAGAACCAGGCGCTGCGCGAAGCATTTCCCGACGCGACCCGGATCGAGCGCGAGACGAAGGTCCTCGTCGGGGCCGACTTCGACCGGATCAAGGATCTCACGAAGGACGACCGTCCGGCGAAGGTGATCGTCCTTCACACCGCCTGGCGCGACGACACCGTCCTCGGCTACGCGCACATCGACGTGCACAACGTGCGGACGAAGCCGGAGGCCTTCATGGTCGTGCTGACGCCCGACGGCATCGTGCGGAGCGTGCGCGTGCTCGCCTTTCACGAGCCCCTCGACTATCTGCCCACGGATCGCTGGTACGCCCAGTTCCAGGGCAAGACCCGGGAAGACCGCATGCGGGTCGGTGGCGACATCCACGGGGTGGTCGGCGCCACGCTGTCCGCCCAGGCGGCGTCGGATGGCGTGCGTCGCATGCTCGCGTACTTCGAGGTGCTCCTGAAGGCCGAGCCCATGGCGGCGGTGACGGAGGCGGCGCTCGTGCCTTCCGCCGATGCCGCCGATGAAGCGGCGCCGGTGGAACCCTAGACTCCGATTTTCGAGGGGAAACCGTGCGATTCACCGTCACCGGCGAGTGGGACCACAATCGACTGCTCCAGGTCGTGGTCGTGCTCTATTGCTTCTTCGTGATCCTGCTCTGGTTCACGAACTGGATGCTCTACTTCGACGCGATGGATCTCACGACGGCCTCCGTCGTCGATCACTATCTCGGCAACGAAGAAGAGTTTCGTTCGCCGCGGACGTATCGCGGGATGGTCGAGCTCGCCCATTTCCATCTCTTCGCAATGGGGATGCTGATGATGGTGCTCACGCACCTCGCGCTCTTCGTGCCCGTAGGCGCGCCGCTCAAGATCGCGCTGATCGTCGTCCCCTTCTTCTCGGCGCTCGCCTCCGAGGGCGCGGGTTGGCTCGTCCGCTACGGAGGCGCCGGATTCGCATGGACGAAGATCGCGGGGGTGCTGCTCCTTCAAGGCAGCCTCGCGGCGCTCGTTGCGATCGCCCTGTGGTCCGTCTTCGCCGGGAACCAGGGGGCGAACTACAGCGACTCGGACGATGACGACGACTGGGACTGATCCTCGGTCGCGGCGCTGCCTTCGGCGAGGTCGCTTTCTGGCGGTCGCAGCGCTCGCGTTGGGCTGCTGTGCCTGCGTCGCTCCGAGCTTCCAGTTCGACCTGCGCGAAGAGCGGGTCGTCGTCTCGGATGGATGGCTCGCGATGGGGACGTTCTTCGACGTCGATCTGCGCGTGCCACCGTCGCGAGTCGACGAGGCGCGTGCCTGGCTCGACGCCCAGCGTCAGGAGATCGCCCGTCGGGAAGCGATCTATTCCCGATACGATCCGCAGAGCGAGCTCTCGCAGCTGAACGCCGCATTGGCCGATGAGCGTGTCCTGCGCGACGGCGCCCGCGCCGGCCCCGAGCTCGAGGCGATCCTCTACGAGGCCCTCGAGGTCTGGGAGGGGAGCGCCGGAGCCTTCGATCCGACGGTCGGCCCCTTGATCGACCTCTGGGCCGACGCCGCCCTTCGAGGCGAATTCCCGGGACTCGACCGGATTCGCGAGACGCGCCGGCGCGTCGGGGCGCAGAGTCTTCTGTTGCCGGGAGACGGCGTGGTCGGCGTGACCGTCGAGGACGTCCAGATCGATCTCGATGGACTCGCGAAGGGCGTGACCCTCGACCGGATCGGCGCGGATTTCCGCGCCGTCTTCCCGAGTTCGGCTGCGCTCTTCAGCTTCGGCGAGAGCAGCGTCTACGCAGTCGGCGATCCAGAGGGCCGACCGCGCGGCGGCGGCTGGCGTCTCGAAGTCCGGTCACGGGATGACCGCGGGACCCGACTCTCGACGATCCAGCTCCGCGACCTCGCCCTCTCGGTCAGCTCGAGCCTCGGGCGGACCAGCGAGATCGGCGACGCGCGTATCTCCCATGTGGTGGATCCGCGCACGGCGGTCACGGTCGAGGGGACCGTCGAGGCGGTCGTCGTCTCTCCGCGCGCAGGCCTCGCCGACGGGTGGAGCACTGCTCTTCTGGTCCTGGGGGCCCAACGCGAGTCGATGCGACTCGTCGAACGGGCGGAGCTCGAGGCCTACGTCTTCGAGCAGGCGGGCCGCATCGCGGCGACCGACGGCTGGGAGGCGCTCGAAGCGGAACGCGCGCCCGACGCTCCGGTGGAGGCCGGGCCGGGCATCACCCCGGTCGGGTTCGAGTAGGCCCTGTCGATCAGTCCTGGGGGCCGTCCGCGAGCGCGCAGTCGCGGCGCGCTTCCTCGGTGCACGTGCAGGCGCGACCGGTCCCACCGCAGGACCCCTTCAGCTCTCGATTCGAGAAGATCACGCCGACTGCCATGGCAGCCATGGCGAGGCCGAAGAAGAGGGCGGTGGCGAGGAAGGTTTCCATGGACGGGGGCTCCCTGGGGACGTGCCGACGAACTATAGCCGACGGAGCGAGGAGGACGCGGAAGCACGCTCGGCGCCGGCTCAGCGGGCCTCCAGGTATTCGACCAATGCGCGCGCATTGTTGAGGTCGCGTTCCCGGGAGCCGAAGACGATCGAGTTCCGCCCCGGGACGAGCTCGGCGCGTAGGGCGTCGACCGCCTCCGGCCGGGCGTCGAGCTCCGCGAAGTAGCGCTCCCGGAAGCGCTCCCACTTCTCGGGATCGTGCTGGTACCACTTTCGAAGTGCATCCGAGGGGGCCGCGTCCTTCGCCCAGTAGTCGATCCGGGCCTTCTCCCGGGAGAGGCCGCGGGGCCAGAGCCGGTCGATCAGGATCCGCTTTCCATCGTCGTCGGACGCCGGCTCGTAGACGCGCTTCGTCACCAGCTCGATTCGCTTCGAGCGCGCGGTCATCGTCGCTCTCCTCGACCCGTTGGCGAGGATCCGTCTTCGCTGCGCCGAGGGACGCCGCGCGGGAAGGTCGGGAGCCGGGTCACCAGCGCGTACCAGGGGGCCGACTCCTCGGTCCAGATGTGGACGAGCGGTCGGGCCCCGGGGTCTCCGTCCAGGCTGCCGACCCGCAGAATCAGCTCGTCCTGGTCGTCCCAGGCGGCGAAGAGCTTCGCGCCGCAATGGCCGCAGAAGTGGCGCTTCTTGCCGGGCGACGATTCCCAGGCGCGCAGGGAGGCTTCGCCGCGCTGCCACCGGACGGCGTCGCGCGGGAGGCGCGCCGTCGTCGCGAACGCACCGCCCTCCGCCTTCTGGCACGTGCGACAATGGCAGAAGCCGATCGGGCCGAGGGGCCCCTCGATCGTGTAGCGGACGGCGCCGCAGAGGCAGCCGCCTTCGAGGCGTTCGCTGGACATGACGGTCCCCGGGCGTGCGCCGCCAGCCTAGCAAGCCTGTCCCCTGGATCGCGTATCCTGTCGGCAGAGAAATGGTTCGGGAGCGCGGACGATGAAGCGGGACGTCGAAACGCCGAAGGCCTACCTCGACCAGCTCGAGGGCGACCAGCTGGCCCTCGTGAAGGCGCTGCGAAAGGCGATCCGCCGGGCGATGCCCCGCTTCGACGAAGGGCTTCGCTACGGGATGCTCGACTATCCCGGGCTGGCGAACGTCGCGGCGCAGAAGCGGTACGTCGCGCTCTACGTCGCGCCGGAGATCCTGAAGAAGCACCGGGCGGCGTTCGCGGGCGTCGATGCCGGCAAGAGCTGCCTGCGTTTCACGAAGCCGGAGCAGGCCGACCCCGCGGCCCTCGACGCCCTCCTCGAGGAAGTCTGGGCCTGGCGCCGAGCGAAGGACGACTGATCAGGGTCGCAGCCGCGATTGGCGCAGGATCCAGGGCTGGGAACGTACCTCGTCGTAGTCGCCGTCGTGGATCTCGAAGCCGGCCCGCGCGAGTCGTTCGTCGAAATCGTCCTCGCTCCAGTAGTGGAACCAACGGGGCTCGCCGTAGCGTGCGTCCTCCCACTCGTCGCCGGTGCCACCCTTGACCGACGTATGCAGCCAGCCGCCCGGCCGCAGGATCCGGGCGATCTCGGCGAGGGCAAGGTCGACCTCGTCGGGCCAGAGGTGGAGCAGCGAGGCATTCACCCAGGCGCCCCCGAAGGCATCGTCGACGAAGGGAAGCCAGCGGAGGTCGCCCTGAACCCGCGGACCTTCGAAGTCCGCGAGTCCCGCGCGGAGCATGCCCAGCGAGAAGTCCATCGACACGGTCTCGACGCCGAGCCCTCGAAGCGCGATCGAGTCCCGCCCGGGGCCGCAACCGAGATCCGCGACCCGAGCCCCGCGCCCGACCCGACGGACGAGCGCTTCGGTCCAGGGCTCGCTGAAGGTCGGATCGCTCGCCTTCGCGCGAAAGGCCTCGGCGATCCGGTCGTAGGTGGCGCGGTTGCGCCTCGCGGTGTCGTCGTCGGTGGTCAGAACGTCGTGATCGCCCAGATCGAGGCGACGATGGTGGTGATCGCGGTGCCCCCGGCACCGATCGTCCTGAGGACGTTGTTCGATCCATCTCCCTTCATGCCGAAGGCATGGCAGGCGCGGAAGACGACGACGGCGACGCCGAGACCGTGGATCACGTTGCCGGGCGTGCGGTTCATCTCGAGCAGCGCCATCAGGATCAGGAGCAGCGGCACCGTCTCGACGAAATTCGCGTGCCGTCGCATGGCGACCCGAAGATCCGTTCGTCCGCCGTCGCCGAGGGCGACGCCGTTCTCGCCCCCGCGCAGCCGACCGGCTGCGGCCGAGATCACGAACGCCATCAGGCCGAGGAATCCCGCATAGAGCGCGGTGATGGTGGGCATCGCGACGAGCTCGGGCATGGCATCAGCCTCCAGTCCTTCGATGAACGAGAGCGTAGCGGTTGGTCAAGCCTCGCGAATGCCAGGCCGTTTCGCGTCTTCGTCGCGGACGGAGCGCCGGGGTGCGCGCATGCACGCGTTGACATTCGAGCCCGGTCGCGACAGAATGCCGCCCGAAGACGCTGAAGAGAGGAGGCATGGATGCCGACCCACACCGTTCCGAGCATCGCCCTTGTGCCCCCGCGCCGCCTTCGGATCCCCGAATAGCGACCGGCCCAGAATCGAACGCTCTCGAGTGAAGTGAGCTCCGTGCTGCGATGAAGTAGCCGGGTCTCCTTCGCCGCAGCCGTCGTGCTCGCACGACGTGCAGCGTCCGGTCCTCATCTTCGATCCGCGCGGCGCACGCCCAAGCCCTTTCCCCCTGCTTGGAACCCGCTTTCGCGTGACGGCGCGGAGGCCTTGCGCGCAGGCGTACCTCCACGCCTGGCGATCGACGTGCGACGCGCACGTTGAGAGACGAGGATCTCGTGAGTCGACGAAACCGTCGCGGACGCCGCGATGTTTCTACGGACTTCTTCTGCAAGCGTTGCCGCCTTTCGATGTCGGGCAGCGCACCTGGAACCGATCATCGAAACCACTGTTCTCAGTGCCTCTGGAGTCGTCACGTCGACGAACGTCCCGGAGACCGGAGATCGGACTGCCGCGGCGGAATGGAGCCGATCGCGATCTGGGTCCGGCCGGACGGGGAGTGGGCGATCGTGCACCGATGTGCGACGTGTCACGTCGTCCGTGTGAATCGGATCGCCGGGGACGACAACGAGCACGCATTGGCTTCGCTCGCCGCTCGTCCGATCGCGCTCCCCCCGTTTCCGCTCGATCGGCGCCCCGTCCCTGTGCGATTTCGCGAGGAGGAGGACTAGTCGTCCAGCTCGGCGATCTGCTTCTGCGAAGCGTCGGCGCGCCACGCGGCCTCGAAGATCGCCCGCGCCTGGCTCTTCTCGAGCTTCGACGTCCGCGCGAGGACCCAGGGGTACCCCTCGTAGTGGTCCGTGATGTAGAAGACCTTCGGGTCCATCTCGATCAGCGCTTCCTGCTCGTCGAGGCTCGCGACCTTCATCACGAGCGCCGGCTCCTTCTGATGGACCCGGACGAGGAGCTTCTTGCGGACCTTGAAAGCCGGCGTGCCGTAGGAGGAGCCCTCCTCCACGCCCGGATACGAGAGGAAGAGCTCGCGCAGCTTCTCGAAGGTCAACGCGGTCCTTCCGAGGCGCTCGCGAAGAGCGCGAGCACGCGATGGCCGAAGACGAGGGCCGCAATCACGACCGCAGCGATGGCCGCGATCAGCACGGCGCCCGCGGCGACGTCCTTCGCGCGCCCGATCTCCTCGTTGTGGTCCGGCGAGACCGCGTCGCCGATCGCTTCGATCGCGGTGTTGACCGCTTCGAGAGAGAGGACCGCGGCCATCGTCAGAACGAGGATCATCCACTCGATCCGCGGCAGATCGAGGGCGAGACCGCCGGCGATGACGAGGATCGCGCTCGCCAGGTGGAAGCGCGCGTTCGGCTCGGTTCGGAGCATCGAACCGAGCCCGCGGAAGGCGTTTCCGAAGGTGCGAGCGGACGGGATGAGTCTCGCCATTCGAAGAGCGTAGCGGGTCCGCGATCACGACCCACGCGGGGATCAGGGGGTCGGCGGGGCCGGGTCGATCGTCGGTGGGAAGAGCGCGTTGCTCTTCGCCTCGATCACGTCGCCTTCGCCGCGGACGAGGATGAGCGCGGCGATGTCCCACTCCTCCGTGAGGGCGAGGCCGTCCTCCTCGCCGATCACCATGAGCGCGGTCGCCCAGGCATCGGCCTCCGCCGCGGAGGTGGCGATCACCGTCGTCGCCGCGGGTCCGTTCTCGACGGGGCGCCCGGTCCGCGGATCGATCGTGTGGGAGATGCGGCGCCCGTCTTCGCGATAGAAGATCCGGTAGTCGCCGGAGCTGGCCATGCCCTGATTCGAGAGCTCGACGATCGACTGGATCGCTCTGCCTTCGTCGAGCGGCTTTTCGATCGCCAGCCGCCAGGGCCCCCCACCCGGCCGCTCACCGGCGGCATAGACCTCGCCCCCGATCTCGACCATGAAGTCTTCGCGACCGAGGTCGAGGAGGCCGTCGGCGACGAAATCGACTCCATAGCCCTTGGCGATCGACGAGAGGTCGATCTCGAGGGCGGGGTCGGCCTTCCGGAGGAAGCCTCGCCCGCCGACGGTGCCGCGCCCGACCCTGAGGAGCCGCGCGCCCATGTGGCCGAGGGCTTCGTGGATCTCTTCTTCGGTCGGCGGCTGGCCGACGCGCGCGCCCTGACCGAAGCCCCAGAGCGCGACGAGCGGACCAACGGAGATGTCGTAGGCACCGCCCGTCCATTTGCCGAGCTCGACGGCGAACGCGACGAGGCTTGCGGTCTCGTAGGCGACCGGGAAGGGGTCGGTCGAAGCGTGGGCGTTGAAGCGCGAGACCTCGGAGTCCGGATTCCAGTTCGACATCCATCCGTCGATCCGGGCCAGTCGCTCCTCGGCCATCGCCGCGACGTCCCGCTTGATCCGCCCGCCGAGTCCCTCGCCGGCGACCCGGATCTGGTAGGTCGTTCCCATCGTCTCTCCCGTCACGACGATCACGTCCGGGGCGGCGGGATCGTCGGCGAACCAGAGTCGGTGGACGGAGAGTGCACCGAGCAGCACGAAGGCGATCGCGATCATACGAAGCGTATGCGCGTCGAGGACGAGTCGCGGAGGAGGCATGGGTGGAGTCTCGCTCGGGGTGCCCGGAAGAGAAAGGGCGGATCCGATCGAATCGGATCCGCCCCTTCCGGACTCCAGTGTCGTCGACGGGTCTCCGCCGATGCCGTGGCTAGCCACCGACGCCGTGGCTAGCCACCAAAGTCGTCGAACATCACGTTCTCCGGCTCGACCCCGAGGTCGGTGAGCATCTTGATGACCGCATCGTTCATCATCGGCGGTCCACAGATGTAGTACTCGCAGTCCTCGGGTGCCGGGTGGTCCTTCAGGTAGTTGTCGTACAGCACCTGATGGATGAAGCCCGTGTAGCCGTCGAAGTTGTCCTCGGGCTGCGGCTCCGAGAGGGCGAGGTGCCAGACGAAGTTGTCGTTCTCCGAGGCGATCGTGTCGAAGTCTTCGATGTAGAAGGCCTCGCGCAGCGACCGGGCGCCGTACCAGAACGACACCTTGCGGTCGGTGTGGAGCCGGCGGAACTGGTCGAAGATGTGTGAGCGCATCGGCGCCATGCCCGCGCCACCGCCGATGAAGATCATCTCGTTGTCGGTCGGCTTCGCGAAGAACTCGCCGAAGGGGCCCGAGATCGTGACCTCGTCACCCGGCTTCAGGTCGAAGATGTACGAGGACATCTGGCCCGGCGGGATGCCTTCCGGTCCGCGGGGCGGGGGCGACGCGATCCGGACGTTGAGCATGATGATGCCCTCCTCCTCCGGATAGTTCGCCATCGAGTATGCACGCGTGACCGTCTCGTTCACCGTCGAGACGTAGCGCCAGACGTCGAAGTTGTCCCAGTCGCCGTGGTACTCCTCCTCGACGTCGAAATCGCGGTAGTTGACCGTGTGCGGCGGACATTCGATCTGGATGTAGCCACCGGCCCGGAAGGGGACGCTCTCGCCTGCGGGAAGCTCGAGGACGAGTTCCTTGATGAAGGTCGCGACATTGTGATTCGATCGGACCTTGCACTTCCAGCGTCGCACGCCGAAGACCTCGTCCGGGATCTCGATCTCCATGTCCTCCTTGACCTTGACCTGACAGGAGAGTCGGCAGCCCTCGCGGGCCTCGCCCCGGTTGATGTGGCCGGTCTCGGTCGGGAGGATCGAACCGCCGCCCTCGTGGACCTTGACGCGGCAGACGCCGCAGGTGCCCTGACCGCCGCAAGCGGAGGGGATGAAGATCCCGTTGTCCGCGAGCGTGTTGAGCAGCGTGCTGCCCGCCGCCGTCGTGAGCGCCTTGTCCGGATCCTCGTTGATCAGGATCTTGACGTTGCCGCTCTGGACGAGGCGGGATCGCGCAGCCATCAGGACGAGCACGAGGGCGATGACCACGCCCGTGAAGGTCGCTACGCCTGCAATTACGGTTTCCATCGATTGAAGCTCCCTCGCTCCTCTGAGGGCCGGTTCGAAGCAGACCGGAGCCCTCAGCGGTCGATCGCCGTGCGATCGACAGCGCGCTCTGCGCGCGTCTACAACTGAATGCCGGAAAAGGCCATGAAGCCGACGGACATGAGCCCGACGGTGATGAACGTGATGCCGAGCCCGCGAAGCGGACCGGGCACGTTGCTGTACCGCATCTTCTCGCGGATCGCGGCGAGGGCGGCGATCGCGAGGAGCCAGCCGATGCCGGAGCCCACGCCGAAGACCGTCGCTTCACCGAGCGAGTAGGCGCGCTCCTGCATGAAGAGCGATGCGCCCAGGATCGCGCAGTTCACCGCGATCAACGGCAGGAAGATGCCGAGTGCGTTGTAGAGCTCGGGCAGATAGCGGTCGAGCGTCATCTCGACGATCTGCACGGCCGCCGCGATGGTTCCGATGAAGGTCAGGAACTTCAGGAACTCGAGGCTCACGCCATCGACGATCGCCCCCTCCGCGAGCAGCAGCCCGAAGAGGAACTGGTTCAGCGGGCAGGTGATCGCGAGGACGAAGACGACCGCGAGACCGAGACCGACTGCCTGCTCGACCTTCTTGGAGACGGCTAGAAAGGAGCACATCCCCAGGAAGAAGGCCAAGGCCATGTTCTCAACGAAGATTGCCTTCGTTGCTAAGCTCAAGTAGTGCTCCAACGTGGAACTCCTCTTCGATCTGTTCGGGCTTCCATGAGCGCACGGCCCAGATGAAGCATCCAATGAGGAAGAAAGCGGCGGGCGCCAGGACCATCAGCCCGTTCGGCACGTACCAGCCACCCTCGTTGACGGGGTGCAGGATCGTATAGCCGTAGAACTTGCCGGTCCCGAAGAGCTCGCGGAAGAACGCGACGGCGATCAGGACGATCGAGTAGCCGACACCGTTGGCGAAGCCGTCGATCGCCGAGAGACGGACGGTGTTCTGCATGGCGAAGGCCTCGGCGCGGCCCATCACGATGCAGTTCGTGATGATCAGGCCGACGAAGACCGAGAGCTGCTTCGCGATGTCGTAGACGAAGGCCTTGAGGACCTGGTCGGTGATGATCACGAGCGACGCGATCACCGTCAGCTGGACGATGATGCGGATCGAGCTCGGGATGTGATTGCGCATCGCCGAGATCGCGACGTTCGAGAGCGTGCAGACTGCGACCACCGCGAGGCTCATCACCACCGCCGTCTCCATCTTGGTCGTGACGGCGAGCGCCGAGCAGATCCCCAGGACCTGGAGGGCGATCGGATTGTTGTTGAAGAGCGGGTCGATCATCGCTTCGCGCGGGCTGGTATCGGCCATCTTTTCTGCTCCTGAGTGGGTACGCCCTGGAGGCGTTTCGGAAGGGCTGTGCGGCAAGCTCGCCGAGCGCCCGCAGGCGAAGGTCTAGCCGGCGGACTCGCGGTACTTGTCGAGGTAGGGGCCGAAGCCGTCGTCACCGAGCCAGAAGCGCACGAGGTTCGTCACGCCGCGACTGGTGATGGTCGCGCCGGAGAGGCCGTCGACCTGGTAGGGGTCGTTTTCGACGGATCCCGCGATTCCCTTCTTGACGGTGATCGCCGGCTTTCCGCGGT
The DNA here is from genome assembly GCA_024742285.1 of bacterium. Classification (NCBI taxonomy): domain Bacteria; species bacterium. The sequence continues at coordinate 140,297 of JANSYR010000003.1, forward strand.
CGTCGAAGGCGAGGCGGCCGGGCCAGAGCGCCTTCCAGCGCGGGTTGTCGACTTCGCCGCCGAGGCCCGGCGTCTCGCCGTGATCGTAGAAGGTGATGCCGCGAATCGTGCGTGCGTCGGGCTCGAGGGCCAGGTAGCCGTAGAGGAAGCCCCAGAGGCCGTAGCCCTCGATCGGCAGGATCAGGCCCTTGAGCTCGCCATCTTGGACGATGTCGAAGACGACGACCTCGTTCGGGAGGCGCAGGATCTTCGACGCGTTCTCGGGCGCGACGAAGCTGGTTCCGTCGCCCTTCGTCGCCTTGCGCTGGTCGTAGCTCGCCACGTCGACGCTCGGCGCCGGGGCGCCCGTCTTCAGGTCGATCGCCTTGGGCTGGATCGACTCGGTGTAGAGGGCGTTCACCTCGTCGGCCGAGAGGCCGGCGTCCGCGTCCATCAGCCCCGCCACGGTCAGGACCTTCTTCTGGACGTCGAGGCGCTTGTTGGCTTCCTGGAGGTCCTTGAGTCCGACCGCGGAGCCCGCGACGAAGAGCGAGGCGACGAGGCACACGGCGGCCGCGAAGCCGATGATGTAGCCGGTACTATGCTGCATAGCGTGCTTCCCTTCGGCGGATGTTGGCCTGCACGAAGTAGTGGTCGATCAGCGGCGCGAACATGTTCATGAACAGGATCGCGAGCATCATGCCTTCCGGGTAGGCCGGGTTGACGACGCGAATCAGCACGACCAGCACGCCGATCAGGCCGCCGTAGATCAGCTTGCCCTGGTTGGTGAAGGCCGAGGAGACGGGGTCGGTCGCCATGAAGACCATGCCGAAGGCCCAGCCGCCGAGGACCGCGTGCCAGTACCACGGGACGCCGAACATCGGATTGGTGTCCGAGCCGATCGCGTTGAGGGTGCCCGCCATGAAGATCGTGCCGACCACGACGCCGGCCATCGTCCGCCAGGAGCCGATTCCGGTCCAGATCAGCAGGAAAGCGCCGATCAGGCACGCCAGCGTCGAGGTCTCGCCCATCGAGCCGGGCACGAAGCCGAGGAACGCGTCCATCCAGCTCGCGCCGGCGAGGGCCGCCTCGCCCTCGACCGCGGCCGCGGCCAGCCAGGTCGCGCCGGAGAAGCCGTCGACGGCGGAGAAGTCGGCGGCGATCCAGGCAGCGTCGCCGCTCATGGCCGCCGGGTAGGCGAAGAAGAGGAACGCGCGCGCGGTCAGCGCGGGGTTCAGGAAGTTCATCCCGGTCCCGCCGAAGATCTCCTTCGCGAAGACCGTTCCGAAGGCGGTGCCGAGGACGACCATCCAGAGCGAGATCGTCGGCGGCAGCGTCAGCGGGATCAGCATGCCCGAGACGAGGAAGCCCTCGTTGATCTCGTGCTTGCGGATCATCGCGGTCAGCGGCTCGACGATGCCGCCGGTGAGCATCGCGGCGGCCATGATCGGCAGGTACTGCCCGGCGCCGACCAGCACGTTCAGGAACGGGTTCCGGAAATCGTAGTCGAACCCGAGGGCGTCGAAGAGCCAGGCCTGCCAGGTGTCGAGGGGCACGGCGCCCGAGGCGATCGCCAGCTGCGCCTGGTAGCCCGTGTTGTACATCGCCATCAGGATGCACGGGACCAGCGCGATCACGACGGTGAACATCAGGCGCTTGTTGTCGATGCCGTCGCGCACGTGCGAGGCCGTGCGCGTCACCTCGCCGGGCGTGAAGAGGCCCGTGAACTGGGCTTCCCAGAGCGGGTAGAAGAACTCGAGCTTCCCGCCCTTTTCGAAGTGGTGCTTGACGTTGAGATGGGCGTCCTTCAGGAACTGCATGGCTCCCTCAGCCCTCCTTCTCGATGAGTTCGAGGTTCTGTCGCAGGAGCGGTCCGTAGTTGACCTTGCCCGGGCAGACGTAGGTGCAGAGCGCGAGGTCCTCTTCGTCGAGCTCGAGGACGCCGAGGCTCTCGGCCCGCTCCGTGTCCCCGACGATGAGAGCGCGGAGGAGGAACGTCGGCATGATGTCCATCGGCATCACCTGCTCGTACTGGCCGATCGGGACCATTGCGCGCTGGCTGCCGTTGGTGTTCGTCGTGAATCGGAACTTCTTCGGCTTGAAGACCTTCGAGAGGTAGATCCCGGCGAGCGAGAACATGTCCGCGCCCGGCGTGAGCCATCCCATGAACACGTTCTCGCGATCCTCTTCGAGGAGGCTGACCTGGCGCTCGTAGCGGCCCAGGAAATCGAAGGCCTCGCCGTGGGTGCGTTTGCCGGAGAGCGCGGATCCCGAGATCGTGCGGATCTCGGCATCCAGCCCGGCGACGTCCTCTGCGACGATCTCGCTCACGCAGGCGCCGATCCGCGAACGGACGAGGCGCGGATCCTCGACGACCGGTCCACCGACCGAGAGGACGCGGGAGACGTCGAGGCGTCCGGTCCGCGCGAGCGCGCCGACGGCCGCGACGTCCTGGTATCCGATGTACCAGGCAGCGTGTTCGCGGTTCACCGGACGCACCGCGTGGATGTGGTAGCCGGGCGTCCCTGCCGGATGCGGGCCCGCGAAGGTCTGGACCTTGACGTTCTCGGGCTTGTCCGCGCCGAGCACCTCCGCGAGCTCGGAGTGCTCCGCCACGCACAGGTGGGTCGGGGCATCGAGCAGCTTCGCGAGGAGCGTGACGCCGAGGCGGAAGTCGTCGAGTCGGTCCTGGAGGACCACCTCCGGGAGCGGCGCGTGCGGGTTCGTGTCCATCGCCGTGATGAAGAGCGCCTCGGCCTGGCTTTCCGGAGACGGGACCTTGCTGAACGGGCGTACGCGAATCGCCGTCCAGAGCCCGGATTCGACGAGCAGAGCTCGAAGCTGCTCTCCGGAGAGGCTCGCGGGATCGCCCGACGGAGCGTGCTCGAAGGTCTGGAACTCGTCGTCGCCGGGCTGGCCGTTTCGCTCGCCGTCGGAGAGATCGATGACCACCGACTGGAGAGCGCGCTTCTCACCACGATTGATCGCGAGGACGCGGCCGGCGCCGGGCGCAGTGTGGAGTACGCCGGGCATCTTGCGGTCCTCGAAGAGGACCTGGCCGCGCTTGACCGTGTCGCCCTCGGCGACGTGCATCCGCGGCTTCATGCCGGGGAAATCGTCCGCCATGACGGCGACACGCGAACAGGGAGACGTACCTCGAACGACCTGGAGCGGCTTCCCGGGAATCGGGAGGTCGAGGCCCTTCTCGATCTTGTGCAGTGCCATGCTTGCTCGATTGTTGGGGTCCGCGAGCGGGCCCGTGCTGGTTGCGCGTCGCCCCCGGATCCGACGGTCGTGTGGATCGGGGTTGGGCTTCCGCCGAGGTCGTTCGGCTGAAGGGGCAGGCGACTTGTGTTCCGTCGTGAACCCGGATTCGAGCATCGCGACCGACCCTTCGGAGGGCTGATCGCCGGAATCGTCCCGCGGGCCTAACGAAGCCGACCCGACGGGCGCAGGGACCACGTCAGTCATCGGCGTTCATCGTCGTAAGGGACCGATCTCGAAAGGATTCTGGCTTCTGGAACGCCCGGGAGAGTAGGGTCCCGGCGGGGTTCTTTCAACCGGATTGCGTAGGGAGGAGGGGGACGCTTTCGGGATCTAGGGGCCTCTCGCGCATCGCCTTCGGGGGTTCACCCGACGGCGGCGGTCCAGGGCGCGTACGCGTCGGAGCGAACCGCTCCGGAGCAGGCCGGTCGAGGCTCGGGTGGCCTTGACCGAGTCGAGAACGGCCTCGAGAGAGCCTCTAACCCTCGAAATCGACGAGTGTTAGGCGCCCCGGCCGCTTCACGTGCCCGAATCGGAGAACCGGCCGAAGCGACGGGCGCGGAGGCGCGCGGGGAAGGTCGGTCCGGGGATGTCGTGGTGAGTCACGATCGGGACGGACCCTGGGATGGTGGGCCTTCTCGGACGACGATACGATAGAGGCAGCAGGATTTCGCTGCAACGAATCGCGGCGCGACGAGGGAGTGCGCCGCCAGCCGCCTCCGCAAGACGTCTTTCGGCGCGCGGGGGCACTCGAAAGAGAAGCTCGAAGAGGTCCCGAGCCCGACGACGCGACGCCCACGATCCGCCCGCCGCTCTCGCTCGCGGTGGCCCTGCTCTCGAGTGGCCATCGCCTGCCGTCCGGGCCCGCCCCCCCGACTCGAGTCCTCGAGCAAGGAGGTCCCATGAGAGAACCCAACCGAATCCTGACGGCCCGGGATCTGATGACTTCGAGCTTGATCACGTTCCGGCCGAATCAGACGATCCTCGAAGCGATCGCGACGCTCACGAAGCGGGGCGTCTCCGGAGCGCCGGTGGTCGATGACGAGGGCGTCCTGATCGGCATCCTCTCGGAGCTCGACTGTCTCCGGATGCTCGCTTCCGACGAGTTCTATCAGGAGGAGCAGGAAGAGCAGGGCGCTCTGGTCGGGCAGTTCATGACCCGGGACTTCCAGACCATCCCGCCCGAGATGGGGATCTACGCGATCTCCCACTACTTCCTGACGAGGCCGATTCGTCGCCTGCCGGTCGTCGACAAGAACCGGCTGCTCGGCCAGGTGAGTCGGCGGGACATCCTCCGTGGGATGGAGGAGATGAGCCGGAAGCGGTTGGTCCGGAAGCGATACCCGGATTACCTGCAGCCGACCTGACCTCTCGCGGCGGCCGTGGCGTCATGGCCGCCGCGAAAGGGCTCGCGAGCGTTCTCAGCTCGGGAGGGCGACGAGCACGGTCCCCGTCACGTGATCTCCGAGCTGGTTGGCGCCGCGGACGGAGACCTCGATCGTTCCCGCTGCGTCGTCCTTCGCCGTGACGGCGCCTTCGACGGTCATCGTGTCGCCGGGATAGTTCGGGGCGCCGAGTCGGATGTCGATCTTCTTGAGGGTCGCGCCCGGGCCGGTCCAGTCCGTCACGAAGCGTCCGACGAAGCCGTTGGTCGTCAGGATGTTCATGAAGATGTCCGGCGAGCCACGCTCTTTCGCGAGCTCGGGGTCGTGGTGCACGTCCTGGTAGTCGCGGCTCGCGATCGCCGTGGCGACGATCAGGGTGCGCGAGAGCGGGATCTCGAGCGACGGGAGCTTCTCTCCGACGGTGACCGAAGCCAGCGATCTCGTTTCACTCATTGGAGGACCGCTCCCGCGTCGGCTCCGCTCTTCGCCTCGGCCGCCATTCGCGCACCCAGCGTCGCAAGCTGCTCGTTGGAGCCGCCGAGGGTCATCGCGATGTGCTTGAGGCGCAGGAAGTGGCGGTGGATCGGGTAGTCGACGTCCGCGCCGATGCCGCCGTGGAGGTGCTGGCACGTGTGCGAGACGCGGTGACCGCCCATGCAGGCCCACCACTTCGCGATCGCCGCCTGCTTCTCGGCCGGATCGCCGTTGTCGATCCGCCAGGCCGCCTGCCACATGGTCGAGCGCATCGCCTCGACGTCGATGTACGCGTCGGCTGCACGGAGCGACACGCCCTGGAACGAACCGATCGGCTTGTCGAACTGCTTGCGCTCGCTCGTATAGGTCGCCGTCTGCTTCAAGCCTTCGTCGGCGACGCCGACGGCGAGGGCGGAGAGGGCCGTCGCAGCGCGCGGCTCCAGCCAGTCGAGGACGGCCTCGCCCGAACCGGGGAGCGCGAGCACGTCGCCCGCGGCCACGTTCACGCCGTCGAGGTTCAGCACGAACTGGCGTTCGTGCGCCGTGGTCTCCTGCTGCTCGAGGGTCACGCCGGCCGCGCCCGGCTCGACGAGGAAGAGGCCGAGCCCGCCGTCGCCCTGGGCGGAGACGAGGATCTTGTCGGCCGCCGCCGCGAAGGGTACGCAGACCTTCTGGCCGGAGAGGGCGAAGCCGTCGCCCGTCGCTTCCGCGCGCGTGCGCGCCTTGCGCGACAGCGCCGGGTCACCGACCTCGAAGAGCGCCGCGGTCAGGAGCGTGCTGCCGTTCGCGATGGCGGGAAGCAGGTCCTTCTTGAGGATCTCGCTTCCGAACTGCTGGATCGGCAGGGCCGTGTAGACGACCGACTCGATGAGCGGGATCGGAGCGAGGTTGCGGCCCGCCTGCTCGAGGAGAAGGCAGAGCGCGAGGAAGCTCCAGTCCTGTCCGCCGTGCTCTTCCGAGAGCGCGAGACCGAGCAGGTTCGACTCGGCGAGGGACGCCCAGAGGACCTGGTCGAAGCCCGGGCCGTCCGCGTCGGCCTCGACCTCGCGCAGGCGGTCGAAGCTCGTCGCGTCGCCGAGGATCTGGCCGGCCAGCTCCTGGACCGCTTCTTCTTCTTCACTGAAATCGAAATTCATCGGGAACTCCGTGATTGTTTCTGTCTGCGCGGCCCGTGGCCGTCGCGTGGGAGGAGGGGGCCAACCCGTCGCCGAGCGCCCGCAGGCGACAGACCAGGCGACTAACTCGGCGGTCGGAACTTGAGGATGCGAAAGCGCATCGTCGCGACGACCTCGCCGGCGGCATCCTTGTACGTGTAGAGCTGGGTCACGAAGTGACCGACGCCGAGGCCCGTCTTCTTCTCGCCGGAAATCGACTCGGTCGTGACCTCGTGACTGATCTGGTCACCGGGGACGAGCTCGCGGAAGTACTCCTGCTCGCAGTTGGTCGCGACGACCGAGGTGAAGCCCGCCTCGTCGAGGACGTCGAGGGATTGCTTCTGGTCGCCCAGCGCCGCGGCGTAGGCCTCTTCCTCTTCGGTCGAAGGCCGCAGTCCGCGCATCGTCCAGGCCTGCAGCATGGCCGGCGGCGCGATCAGCCCATCCCGGCCGGCAGCCTTCGCGGCCTCCGGGTCGAGGTACGCCGGATTGCGATCGCCGATCGCGTCGCACCAATGGTGGATCATCGGCTCGTTGACCGGATAGGGGCAGGTGCCCGTCGGGCCCGCCGGCGTGCCGGCGAAGGCGTCCAGGGTCTTCTGAAGATCGTCGCTCATACCGAGGTCTCCCCGCCTAGCGCGGAACGCGCGGCATGCGGAGGCCGGCCATCGAGACGATCTCCCGCTGGATCTCGTTCACACCGCCACCGAAAGTGTTGATCGTCGCCTGCCGCGCCTCGTGCTCGATCTCGCCGTCGATCTGCGCCGCCGGCGAGCCCGCGGCGACGAGCGCGCTGGGGCCCACGATCTCCTGGAGCAGGCGGTAGACCTCGAGCACGACCTCGGTTCCGTAGACCTTGACCGCGGAGGCGTCCGCCGGGTTCACGAACCCGGACTCGAGCTGCGACGTCATGCGCCAGTTGAGGAGCTTCATTGCTTCGATTCGCGCGTAGACCTCGGCCAGGTTCGACTGGACCCACGGCAGGTCGATCATCTTCTGACCGTCCGGCGTCTCGGTATCCCGCGCCCAGCTGATCACCTTCTCGGTCCGCGCGTACGCCGCGGAGCCGAAAGCCGCGAGTCCGACACGTTCGTGGTTCAGCTGGGAAGTGATCAGCTTCCAGCCGCCGTGCAGCCCGCCGACGATGTTCTCCTTGGGAACGCGCACGTTCTCGTAGTAGGACATCGCCGTGGCGGAGCCGGAGAGCGTGTGGATCGGCGCGGCGCTGAAGCCCTCGCTGTCGGCGGGGACGATGAACATCGTGATGCCCTTGTGCTTCGGGGCATCCGGATCGGTTCGCGCGGCGAGCCAGATGAAGTCCGTGTCCGTCGCACCCGACGTGAACATCTTCGTGCCGTTGATGACGTAGTCGTCGCCGTCGGCGACGGCCGTCGTCGTGAGGCTCGCGAGGTCCGTACCCGCGTTCGGCTCGGAGTAGCCGATCGAGAAGTGACACTCGCCGTGGAGGATCTTCGGCAGGTATTCCGCCTTCTGTTCCTCGCTGCCGTACTCCATCAGCGCCGGGCCGACCGTCGAGACGGTCACGAAGGGGAAGGGCGCGCCCGAGCGGCGCTGCTCTTCGAGGAAGATCATCTGCTCGACCATGGTCATGCCGCCGCCGCCGTACTCGCTCGGCCAGCCGACGCCGAGCCAGCCGTCCTTGCCGATCTGGCGCACGAGCTCGCGGTACTTCTGGCCGCCTTCCATGCCGGAGACTTCGGCCTTGACCTCGGGCGTCATCAGGTGGTCGAAGTAGGCACGGAGCTGCTGTCGCAGCGCCTTCTGGTCTTCGGTCAGGTCGATGTACATCTCTTCGTCTCCTCATGGACCGGATGGCGCGGTGACGCTTCGCAGGATCGGGCGGGCGCCGGCGCATCCGGGGTTGGGCGGCCGGAGCCGGTTCCGCCCCGAGTCATCGAAACCATAGCTGCGGAAAGAGGTGGGTGAAACATGTTCTACCGGGGGGTCATGGCGCCCCGAGGCGGCTTCCAGGGTCGCTCTGGCGCGTTTCGCGTCCCGACGGGGAGGCAGGGCCGAGGCCTCCCGCCGCGGCGTCCGGCTCGGGCATGCGGGGCTTCCACCGGAGACCCGGAGCCCAGCCGATCTTGAAAGGGTGTGGGTGACTCCGAATCGATGGACCCCCGAGTCGGTGGAGGGAGCGGTCCGGGCCGACCCCCTTCGGCCGCGTCTGCGCGCTCGACGACAGGAAGAATTTCCTGCCGCCCTCGTTCCCGTCATTCCACGCGCGTTTCCGAGGGGCAACGCACCGGCAGGTGAGCGCGCCAACCCATCGGACTGAAAGCACTGCTCCCATGTGCTCCCGGCGTCACCGTACTGCGGCGAGGCGCGCGCATCCGGTGGTGCGGCGGTCACGAGTGGTCCAGCGAGGGCGTTTCGCGGCTTGCCGTGAGACAGAGCGCGGGTACGCTTCGTTTTTCCTTCTGCCGATGAATCTTCCGGGGGCGAGCCGGGAGATGTGCCGAAAGGCAGCTCCCCAGAATTACCGAGTGTGAGAACAAGAACGCTTCGACCGCGGCGCAACCTGGCGGCCGCGCGAAGCGCTCGACTGTTTGAGGCACACCGGTTTGCGTCTGTCGTCTGGGCTCGAGGAATCCATCGTGGATGAAGACCTGAAGCGGATCGCCGCTCGGATCCGTAGCTGGCGGGACGAAGCCGGGCTGACTCTGCAGCAGCTCGGAGACCGCTCCGGCGTTTCCGCCAGCACGATCCACAAGATCGAGAACCTCCAGACGGTTCCGACGATCGCCGTGCTGCTCAAGGTGGCCCACGGGCTCAATCGGCGGCCGAGCGAGCTGCTCGCCGAAGTCGACGTCGGCCGGCAGGTGGCGGTCATGCGCCGCGACGATCGGCAGACCCTGTCGGTCGATTCGCGTGGGGCGATCGAACACCTCGTCGGGACGATCCCGCGGAACAAGCTCGACGTATGGCGCGTGCGGATCGAGCCCGGGATCGGTGCGGGCATGGAGGGTGATGAGCCCTGGCAGTTCCACGGCGAGATGGTCCTGCTCGTCGAAGAGGGCCTCGTCCGGACCGACGTCGGTGGCGAGATCTTCGAGGTCGGGCCCGGCGACTCGATCCACTTCGACCCGAGCATCCCCCACCGCTGGGTCGCCGCCGGCGAGAAGCCGGCGCAGGCGGTGGTCGTCGCGATCATCCCCGAGCGTCTGCAGGGGGACCTGATGGGCAGGATCACCGCCGCGATGGGGAACTCGTCGATCGAGGAGCCGGGCGCCGCGGCGCTGGCGGAGAACGCCTAGGGCTCAGGCCCGAGTCGGGTCCGCTTCGGCTTCACCGCCTCGGTCCGTGCGCTCCTCGGCGACGTCGCGGAGCACCTTCAGGATGCCCTCGCCGTAGCGCTGGGCCTTCGTCTCGCCGATCCCGTGGGCAAGGGTCAGATCCTCGACGCGCCTCGGCGGTTCCTCGAAGAGTCGTGAGAGTTCCCGGAGCGCGCGATCGCTCGCGATCACGTAGGGCGGCACGCCTTCGACCTGCGCGACCGTGAGTCGGTGGGCACGGAGCGCTTCGAAACGAGCCTGGCCGGCCTCGTCGAGCGGCGCGTCCTCCGTCGCCGTACCGCCCTTCTTACGGACGACGAAGCCCGGACTCGAGGGTGTCGGCGTTCGTGGCCCCGCCCCCTTCTCGGGCGGCAGCAGCAGACGGACCTCGCGCTCTCCGCGCATGACCGCCGCGCCGAGCTCGGTCAGCACCGCGACCGGGCGATCGCCACCGTCGAAGTCGAGCCAGCCCGCGGTGACGCAACGGCGCAGCAGGCGCGTGAGCCAGACCTCGCTTCGTTCGGCGAGGATCCCGAACGTCTTCGTCAGGTCGAGGCCGGCGCTCCGCAGGCGGGGATCGTCGACGCCCCGAAGCAGCGCGACGGCTGCCGAAAGGCCGTACCGGCCGTGGATCCGCGCGACCGCCGAGAGACTCTTGCGCACGAGGAGCGACACCTCCTCATCGGACTCGTCGTTCGCCCGTTGACCGCCGGCGCCCAGCTGGACGCAGATGTCGCAGCGCCCGCAGCCGGCGAGGGTCTCCTCCTCGTCACCGAAGTAGCGCAACACTGCATCGTGTCGGCAGGTCCCGCCTTCCGCGAAACGCATCAGCTCGAGGAAGAGGCTCCAGCGATGACGTGCGCTCTCGCTCGCGCCGGGGCCATCATGCACGGCATCGTTCTCGATCAGCGCGCGCCGGCGGGCCAGATCTCCCGGACCGACGAGCATCTGGCCGACCGCCGGCTCTCCGTCCCGTCCCGCACGCCCGACCTCCTGGTAGTAGGCCTCGATCGAGCCGGGAGGGGCGAGATGGATCACCGCCCGGACATCCGCGCGGTCGATCCCCATCCCGAAGGCGTTGGTCGCGACTACGACTTCGACCTCGCCTTCGGCGAAGGCGGCGTGGACGCGGTCGCGTTCCTCGGCGGTCAGCCCCGCGTGGTAGGACTCGGCGCGCCAGCCCCGGTCCCGGAGCCGATCCCGCTCGTTCTCCGTCGACTTGCGTGTCGGGCCGTAGAGGATCGCGCAGCCGCGACCTTCGCCCGGCGCGCCGAGCGTCTCGTGGAGCACACCGTCGACGGTGCGCCTTCGCTCGGCGGTTCGTTCGACCTCGAGCACGCGGAGCGCGAGGTTCGGACGCGCGAAGCCGCGGACGAGCTGGGGCGTCTCCGCCGGCAGCCCGAGGCGGACGAGGATCTCGTCGCGAACGAAGGGCGTGGCGGTCGCGGTACACGCGAGAACGCGCGCGCCCGGATGCTCCTTCAGGACGTGACCGATCTCGAGGTACTCGGGTCGGAAGTCGTGGCCCCATTCGGAGATGCAGTGCGCCTCGTCGATCGCGAAGAGCGGGACCTCGAGCCGGCGCAGGATCTCGCGGAAGCGCGGGAAGACCAGCCGCTCCGGCGCGACGTAGACGAGCCGGACGCGACCCGCTTCGAGGTCGTCGAGTCGACGCGCCATCTCCGCGCCGTCGAGGGTCGAAGCCAGGTAGGTCGCTTCGATTCCCAGTCGCTCGAGGGCATCCACCTGGTCGCGCATCAGCGCGATCAGCGGCGACACGACGACCGTCGTGCCTTCGAGGAGCAACGCGGGCAGCTGGTAGCAGAGGCTCTTGCCGCCGCCGGTCGGCGCGACCAGCAGCATCCGGTCGTCATCGAGGAGGCCTTCGATCGCTTCTCGTTGGCCGGGGCGGAACGTCGCGTGGCCGAGGCGGGCGAGGCGCTCGAGGAGTGCGGCCTCCCGCGCGTTCGGATCGTCCGGGTTCCACCCGAAGCTGCCCGGATCCGTTTGTTCTGCCATTCCGGGGGGATCTTCCTGTTCCTGCTCGTCGGGGGCGGCGTGGGGAGCGAATCGGGGAGCAGGCTAGCACGCGAAGGCCGCGCGCTTGCGGCGTGAACGCGCCGCATCGGGCACTCTCTCCACTTCCTCCAGTCCTGGATCCGGGAGCCCCGCATGGTCGAGATGACTCTGGTCTACGAAGGCGGTCTGCACACGACCGCGACCCACGGCCCGTCCGGCGCCGAGCTGGCGACCGATGCGCCGGTCGACAACCAGGGGAAGGGGGCGTCCTTCTCGCCGACGGATCTCCTCGGCACGGCTCTGGCGAGCTGCATGCTGACGACGATGGCGATCGTCGGGGACCGCGAGGGCTGGAAGATCGACGGTGCGCGGGCGCGGGTCGAGAAGCACATGGAGCTCGAGCCCCGGCGACGAGTCGGTCGCCTGGTCGTCGCGCTCACGATGCCGCCGGGTCTGCCGGAGGCGGCGCGGGCGAAGCTCGACGAGACCGCGCGCGGGTGTCCCGTCGCCCTCTCGATCCATCCCGACCTCGCGGTCGATCTGTCGATCGACTGGAGCTGAGGCCGGCGCGGAGATCCAGCGAGTGGAAACGGACGGGCGCTACACCCTCTACGGAGACCTCGCGCGTCGGGACGCGGCCGGATTGGCGGCGATCCTCGTGGCGAAGCGCGTCCCGGTCGAGCTCGTGGACGAGACGTCCTCGCTCGCGATGGTGCTCGCGTCGAGGGCGGGGCGCGACCGGGGCCCGTACCTGAGGACGCCGGAGGGCTTCGTCCTCGCCGACCCGTTCGCAATCCGGGAATGGCTCGACCGGGTCCATCCCGAGCCGGTGCTCCTGCCGACCACGCCGGTGCGACGGACCTGCGCCCGACTCCTCGAGGACTGGGTCGAGCTCTGGCTCCCGCATTGGCCACGGCGCTCCTGGGGCACGCTCGAACGGCTCGGTCTCCACGTCGGGGCGGCGGGCTTCCTGCTCGGCCGCGCGCCCACGCGCCCCGATCGCCTGCTCGCCGCGTGGCTCGAGACCGAAGTGCTCGTCCACGCGCACGCGCGCGAGCATCTCGCCCGGATCGCGCCTCGGCTCGTGCGATTCGGGGACGACCTGCTCGCCGCCGAGGAACGGGTCGACGGGTCGGCCGAGGAAGGGGACGCGATCCCGATCTCGCTCCTCGACGTGCTCGAAGAGATCGCGGCGGACTACCACGCGTTCCTGGTCCTGAACCATCAGGCCCTCAAGGATCACGAGGACGAGGTCCGGATCGATCTGGGCCTCGGGCGTGAGCCCCTTCCGGTCCAGCCCGAGTGCGAGGCACGGCGAACCGCGATCGGCCGGGAGCTGTCGTCCCTGGACCGGGAGGTTCGCCGCCGCGTTGCGGGGATGCTCGAGCCCGTGGGCGCCTGGCACGCGCTCACGCTCCCCCCGGTCCTCGAGGACAGGGACACGAGCGATCCGCGCAGCCTCTAGCGGGCCGGGTCGTTCTTTCGGCTCGCTTCCGCGACGAAGGGCTCGACGAGCTTGCTCGGGTTGCGGCCATCGACGTAGCCCATGAACGAGTGTTGCATGAGGTCGTAGCCGAGCATCGCGCGCACGCGCTCCGAGTATCGCGCCGCGGTCTCCGGCGGGACCGCGAGGACCATGTTCTCGATCTGCCGGAGCCAGGGCTGGCAGTACTGGAGCGTGATGCCGAGGCGCGTCGTGTTCGTGTGGTTCGCGCCGCCGCGGTGGAAGAGCGAGCCCAGCCAGACGAGGCAGGAGCCCGCCGGCATGACCGCCTTGAACGTGCGTGCGTCGTCGGCGGCGGGCGCTTCGCCGGGTCCCCAGAGATGGCTCCCCGGGATGATCTCCGTCGCCCCGTTCTCCTCGGTGAAGTCGTCGAGGGTCCACATCGTGCTGACGCCCTGGGGCGGTCGCGGGCGCGGCGGCGCGCCCGCTTCATCGTCGACGTGATAGTCCTGGCGGACCTCGTCCGGATGTTTGTTGATCGCGAGTCCACCCCAGAGCAGGTACGACGGCGCGAGGAAACGATCGATCAGGGCGAGTACGTCCGGGTGCTCGACGAGCGGAGCGATCGACGGGGCCTTGGCGAGGAGGGCATAGACCCGCTGGGTCTTGTGGCCTTCGAAGGGATTGCGGCCGAAGTGCGTGAGGTGCGGCGCGAGCTCGCCGCGAATCGTTTCGACCTCCTCGCGTGAGAGCAGCGACGGCAGGATCACGTAGCCGTGCGTCTCGAGGTGTTCGAGGGCCTCGGGGTTCGCATCGGACGTGGGAACGGCGGGTAGGGTGGCCATGGTGTGGCGGGTCTCCGGTTCGCCCGGTCGCGGCGCGCCCTCGGCGCGCTCGCCGCTAGCGGGTCTCTCCGCGCGCGATCGCTTCGAACACGTCCTCGCCTGCGACGGCGCGCGCCACGTCTTCGAGCCAGGGGAATTTCCGGATCGTGTGACCGCCGTCGACCGTCATGCTCTGGCCGGTGATCCAGGCGGATTCGGGACCGGCCAGGAAGCGGATCGCGCGACCGATGTCCGAGGCGCTTCCATCCTTCTTGATCGGCTGCTCTGCGAGGAACGCGTCGATCATCGGCCGGTTCTCGAACATCGTGTCCGTCGCGCCGGTCCGCGTCAGACCCGGGCGGACGGAGTTCACCCGGATCCCGTGCTGGCCGACCTCGTCCGCCGCGACGCGCACCAGCTGGTCGCAGGCCGCCTTGGCGGCGCAGTAGGCGGCCAGGAACGGAGAGGAGAACTCCGCGGCGGTCGAGCTCGTCACGACGATCGAGCCGCCCCCGGACTTCACCATCGCGAGGCCGGCGTACTTGATCATCAGGTACGTCGGTCGCACGTTGAGGTCGATCGTCGCCGAGAACTCTTCGTCGTCGTAGCCAAGGACCGGGCAGTAGTTTCCGCCGCCGGGGACCGAGACGGCGATGTCGAGGCCCGACTCGCCGGCGGCGGCCGCGACGGCATCACGGACCTGCGCGCCGTCCATCCCGTCGCAGGTTCGCGTCGAGAGCGAGCCGCCGTCGGGCGCTGCCTCTCGAAGTCCCTCTGCGGCCGCCTCCAGGCGCGCTGCGTCACGCGCGCAGATCAGGACGTCCGCTCCGTCCGCGAGGAGCGCTTCGGAGGTCGCGAGTCCGATCCCGCTGCTCGCGCCGATCACGAGGGCCCGCTTGCCCGCGAGGCTCCCCGGGCCTCCGATCCGGTTTCCCATCCCTGCGGCGTCGTCCGTCGCCATGCTCGCTCTCCTTCGCACCCGACCGCGGAGAGCAGCTCCGCGACGGCGTCCAGCGAGGGTAGTGCGGGCGGCTGGCGGTCGTCAGTCCGCGCGGCGCGCGGCATCGAGGGAGATCACGGGGGCGCGTTCGGCGTCGACGTCGCCGCGGCGCACGTCCGGCGCGCCGATGCGGGCCGCGTCCGCGGCCTGGTCGTCGCTCTGCTCCTGGCTCTCGCGCTCCGCCTGGACCCGCGCCTCGTAGTGGGCGATCTCGCGATCCCGGGTGGCGTCGTCCCAGTCGAGGACCTCGGCCATGAGCCGCGCGGCGGGCAGGGCGGCGATCACACCCCGGTCGAACGTCTCGATCGAGATGCGCGTTCGCCGAGTGAGGACGTCGTCGAGATGGAGCGCACCCTCGTGGCTCGCTGCGTAGCGGATCTCCGCGGCGAGGTACGTCGGCGCGCCGTCGAGGGGCTCGGCGAGCGTCGGGCGCTCACGGATCGAATCGAGCAGCTCGTGGATCCGGGTGCCGTAGCGATCGAGCAGTCGCTCGATCACGTGGACGTGCAGGCCGGTCTCCTCGGCGAGGGCCTCGCGCCGGTTCCAGTGGGCGCGGTAGCCGGCGGCGCCGACGAGGGGCGTCTCGTGGGAGCAGGAGGCCGGGACCTTCTGCTCGAGGCCGCGCGCGGCGACGTCGACCACGTCCTTGGCCATCACGCGATAGGTCGTGTACTTGCCGCCGGCGACCGTGATCAGCCCCGAGACCGATTGACTGACCGCGTGCTCGCGGGAGAGCTTGCTGGTCGCGTCGCTCTCGCCCTGGAGGAGTGGGCGGAGCCCGGCGTAGACGCCCTCGATGTCTTCGTGGCGAAGCGGCTGGGCGAGGACGTCGTTCACACGGTCGAGCAGGTAGTCGATGTCGGTCCGGCTCGCGGCGGGGTGGGCGAGGTCGAGATTCCAGTCCGTATCCGTCGTCCCGACGATCCAGTGGCTGTCCCACGGAATCACGAAGAGCACGCTCTTCTCGGTCCTGAGGATGAGGCCCGCGTCGCCGTGGATGCGGTCGCGGGGGACGACGAGATGGATGCCCTTCGAGGCGCGGACGTGGATCCGGCCGCGGCCGGCAAGCTTCTGGACGATGTCGGTCCAGACGCCCGTCGCATTCACGACCTGACGTCCGCGGATCTCGAGGGTGGCGCCGCTCTCGAGACAGGTCGCTTCGACCCCGGCGACCCGCGCGCCGGACATCACGAAGCCTTCTGCGCGAACGCTCGAGAGCGTCGCCGCGCCGTGCATCCGCGCCGTGCGCACCAGGGTCATCGTGTGCCGCGCGTCGTCGACCTGCGCGTCGTAGTACTGGATCCCGCCGACCAGGCGATCGCCGCGAAGACCCGGGAAGCGCCGGAGGACGCCGCGGCGCGTGAGGTGTCGATGGCGCGGGAGCGCGCGACGCCCGGCGAGGGTGTCGTAGAGGAGCGTGCCGGCGCCGATGTAGATCCGCTCCCAGATGCGTCGCGTGAGCGGATAGAGGAAGGGGACGGGCTTCACGAGGTGCGGGCTCAATCGATCGAGGAGCAGCGTCTGCTCCGTCAGCGCCTCGCGCACGAGCCCGAAGTCGAGCTGCTCGAGGTAGCGGAGTCCGCCGTGGATCAGCTTGCTCGACCGGCTCGAGGTCCCCGAGGCCCAATCGCGTTGTTCGATGAGCGCGACGGAGAGGCCACGACTGGCCGCATCGAGGGCGGTGCCTGCGCCGACCACGCCGCCGCCGATCACGACGAGGTCGAAGGTCTCCTGCTGGACACGTTCGAGATCGCGGCTTCGCTGGGCCGGATCGAGTCGGGCCGGATCCATGTTCGGCTCTCCGGGGACGCGGGGGGAGGGCGGAAGAGTAGCGTTCGGGGGGCGTGGGCTTCGTGGCCCCTGGTCAGTCCGGCGTCGAGGAGGTCGAGACCCTACTCGTTCAGACCTCGAGGCCTTCGTGGGTGGTCTCCACGTCGTCGCGGATCACCTGCTGGATGTGCTCCGAGAGCGGACGGAAGGCGACGGCCATGCCCCTGGGCAACCCGTTCCGGTCCCCACCCATGTTCGTGTAGAGGATCCGGCCCGAGACGAGGAGCCGATCGCGCCCGATCGGGAGCTCGAGTGCGATGTCCGAGCCGACGACCCAGGGTCGCGGCGTCACGAAGTAGGCGCCGCCGCTCGAGAGCGAGTAGCAGCGGACCGCCTTCTCCTTGCCCGAGGAATAGGTCCGCGTCCGCCACTCCATCGGCGCGCGCTGTTCGCCCCGGGGCGGTCGCTCCGACCAGGGAGAGAGGGCGCGATTGATCTGGAAGCGGAGCGCGTGGCGACCGAAGCGGCCGAAGAGAGCGAGCTCGACGCCAGCGTCCCGGATCTCGCGGCGGCGTTCGTCGCCGGGGGCGCGGCCGAAGGCGATCGGGACGAGGTCCGGCGCACCGGCGCGGATGCGCAGCTCGGCGAGGGCGGTCTCGAAGTCGTCGTCGATGTGGATCTCGGGCACGAGCACGACCTGCGGCGGTCGCTCGAAGGTCTCGGCGGAGTCGATCGCGTCGGCCAGGGAGGTCGCGACCAGACTCGCTGCGGGGAGGGCTTCGACCTCCTTGGCGAGCGCGCGGCGGAAGAGGCCGTCGGGACCGATCACGAGGACCGGGTCGTGGCGATGGGCGGCGAGTTGGGATCCGTTCCAGGTTTGCATGACCGACTCGGGCTTCGAAGAGCGTTGCGGAGATTTTTTCGTGGGGCGCGTTCCGTTCTCGTCGAAACCGTCTACCCGTCTCGAATCGATCGGAGCGCCCGAGGCGTGTCTTGAGGCCCAGGCGTGTCTCGAGGCGATAGACTCGTGCGCCGTGACCGACTCACAGGACACATCGCCCGCCGCCGTCCCCGCGTCGTCATCCACGTCACATCGCCTCCGCGTGATGGGCGTCGAGCTCCGCGTCGACGAGCCCGAGAGCGAGCTGCGCGCAAGATGCGCGCAGCGCATCGGCATCGAACCGGAACGCATCGTCCACCTGCGGATCGCCCACCGCGCCCTCGACGCCCGGCGGCGCGGTCGCCGGCACGACCTGCGCTTCGTCCATCACGTCGATCTGACGCTCGCCCCGGACGCGAGTGCCGCCGGGAGCAAGGCCGTGGCGAAGGCGCTCCGGACGGGAATCCTCCGCGAGCTGCCGCCGCCGGCGCGCTTCGAGCGCGACGGCGTGGAAGCCGCGGCGCGCGGGCGGAAGATCGCGGTCGTCGGGGCCGGGCCGGCCGGGCTCTACGCCGCGTGGACTCTCGCCTCGAACGGCGTCGCGGTCGACGTCCTCGATCGCGGCCCATCTCTCCGGGAACGCGGCCGCGCCGTCGCGCGCTTCACCCGGTCCCGGGAGCTCGATCCCGAGCGCAACCTCCTCTTCGGAGAAGGCGGCGCGGGCACCTACTCCGACGGCAAGCTCTACACGCGGAGCCATCACGCCCTGGAAGAGCCGATCGTGGCGACCCTCGTCGAGGCCGGAGCGGAGCCCGCGATCGCCTTCGATGCGCGCGCCCACGTCGGCACGGATCGGCTGCACCGCATCCTTCCCCGTCTCCGCGAGCGCCTCGAGTCGATGGGCGTCCGCTTCCACTTCGAGACGCGACTCGAGGGCCTCGAGCGGGCGCGCGACGGTCGCGTGGTCGCGCTCCGGACGAGCGAGGGGCGCTTCGATTGCGACGGGGTCGTCCTCGCCGTCGGGCACAGTGCACGGGACACGCTCCGGTCGCTCCACGCCGAAGGACTCCCCCTCGAAGCGAAACCCTTTCAGCTCGGCCTGCGGGTGGAGCATCCCCAGGCGCTCGTCGACGTCGGACGCTTCGGTGAGGGCGCGGACCTCGAGAAGCTCGGGCACGCCTACTATTCGCTCGTCGCGAAGGGGTCCGAGGGCGTCGCCGCGGTCCACAGCTTCTGCATGTGTCCCGGTGGACAGGTCGTCGCGGCGGTCGCGCAGCCGGGTCTGCTCTGCACGAACGGCATGAGCAACTCGCGGCACTCCTCGCCCTTCGCGAACTCGGGCCTCGTCGTGACCCTCGGGCCGCGCGAGTACGGCCGGGGCATCCTCGCCGGGGTCGACTACCAGGAAGCGCTCGAAGCCCGTTTCTTCGAGGCGGGTGGCGGCGACTACTCGGTGCCCGCGCAGCGGGTCGACGACTTCCTGTCGGGTCGCGCTTCGAGCGCGCTTCCGCGCAGCAGCTACAAGCTCGGGACGGTCCCGCGCCGGATCGACACGCTCCTCCCGGAACCCATCACGGACGCGCTGCGCGCCGGGATCGCGCGCTTCGACCGACAGCTCCCGGGCTACGCGAGCGAGGCCGGGCTCCTGGTCGGGATCGAATCCCGAAGCTCGGGCCCCCTGCGCATCCCGCGCGATCGCGTCTCGCGCGAGGCGACGGGGATCCCGAACCTGTGGCCGGTCGGCGAGGGGGCCGGCTACGCGGGCGGGATCATGAGCGCGGCGATCGACGGCGCGCGGAGCGCGTGGGCGCTGCTCGGCGTGGTCGAGGACTGAGGCGCATCTCGGAGCCGTCGTCGCCGGCGCGTGTGGGCGGTATCGTAATCACGTGCCGCCTCCGTCGTCCCCCGCATACGCGCGTTATGTCCTCGGTGTGATGTTCGCGCTCACGGCGCTGAACGTGATGGATCGACAGGTGCTCGCGGCGCTGGTCGAGCCGGTGAAGGCCGAGTTCGCGCTGACCGACCTGCAGATGGGGATCCTGCTCGGCAGCGCCTTCGGCTTTGCCCACGTGGTCGCGATGGTGCCGGCGGGGCGACTCGCGGATCGCGGGAGCCGCCGCAACGTCCTGGGCGGCGGGCTCGTGCTCTGGAGCGCTTTGACGTCGCTGACGGGACTGGCGCAGGCGGTCTGGCACCTCTTCGCGACCCGGGTGGGCGTCGCGATCGGCGAGACCGTGGGGAGCGGTCCGGCGCAGTCGCTCCTGACCGACTATTTCCCGATCGAGCAACGCGGGCGCGCGCTCTCGATCCACGCGTCGGGGGGCACCTTCGGCGCCATGATCGGCCTGGCGCTGGGCGGTCTCCTGGGCCAGATGGTCGGTTGGCGGTGGACCTTCGTCTTCTTCGGGATCCCGGGCCTGCTGCTCGCCGCCCTGTTGGTGGCGACGGTCCGGGAGCCGGTGCGAGGTGCGGCGGACGGCCTGACGACGAACGAGGCGACGCCGACCCTCCCGGCGGTCCTTCGGAAGCTCGCCGCGATGTCGACGTTCCGGCATCTCCTGGTCGCGGGTTCGCTCAACTGCCTGGCGAACTACGCCCTGCTGGCGTGGGCGTCGGCGGCGATGATGCGGGGGCACGGGCTCTCGCTCGCCGAGGCCGGTGCGCGGGTCGGGTTCTACGTGACGATGGTCTCCGCGCTCGGCTTGATCGCGGCCGGCGCGATCGCCGACCGCCTCGGGCGCCGCGACCTCCGCTGGTACCTGTGGTGGCCCTCGATCGCCTCCGTCGGCGCGTTCCCCTTCCTGGGCGCGTTCCTCGTGCTGCCGGATCCGGACGTCGCGTTCCTCGTCGCGATCCCCGGCGCCTTCCTGAACACGATGTGGGTCGGCACGTTCAACGCGACCGTCCACTTGCTCGCGCGTCCGTCGATGCGGGCGACGTCGTCGGCGCTCTTCGCGATGATCACGAGCGGGCTGGTCGGTCAGGGGCTCGGTCCGCCGCTCGTGGGCTTCCTCTCGGATCGGCTCACGCCGACCTACGGCGACGACGCGCTCCGCTATGCCCTTGCCGTCGCCCTCGCCGCGAGCGTCTGGGCAGGGCTGCACGGGGTGCTCGCCGCGCGGAGTCTCGAGCGCGAGCGCTTCGCGCCGGACGCCGTCGAAGAGACGCGTTAGTCGGAGAGCACGAGGGCGTGGGGGATCTCGTCCTCGTCGTCGGGCTGAGCCGGGAGCGGGTGGGAGAGGATTTCGCCGCATCGCGCGATGGCCTCTTCGAGGCCTTCGGTGAGGCGCCCGGCGCGGATTCCGGCGAGGATCCGATCCACGATCTCCTCCCAGCTCTCGCCGGGCCCCCGCGCCTGGTCGATCGCCTCGTCCGCCAGGACGACGACCCGGTGTTCGAGGAGGGCGACGAAGATCAGGATGCCGGTCCGGCCGCGGGTCCTGCGGAGTCCCTGCTCCTGGAAGGCGTGGAAGGCCGCGCGCTCGGCGCGTTGCTGGAGCTCGACGTCGGTCAGGAAGAGGCGGCGGATCGCGTCGATCCGGCAGAGCAGATGACCCAGCGCGAGACCCGTGAGCTGGAGCGCGAGGATCTCGAAGACGAGCCCTTCGACGGGCAGGTAGAAGGAAAGCAGGAGCGCGAGGGTCGCGAGCGCGACGCCGAGTCGCCAGGCCGCCGCCGGGTGCGGGTCGCACGCGCGCACGACGCTCACCACGATCTCGCCCGAGGTATTCGCCTCCGCGCGCTCTACGGCGGCTTCGATCCGCTCCCGTTCGGCGGTCCCGATCAGCTTCGACGGCCGCATCTCACCACCCTCCCGAGGCGCCGCCGCCTCCGAATCCACCGCCGAGGCCGCCTCCGAATCCGCCCCCGAAGCCGCCGCCGCCGAACCCGCCGCCGGAGCCGCCTACGTAGAAGCCCCCGCGGCCGCGTCGTCCCGGACTGACGGCACCCGTCACGAACATGGTCGAAGAGACGGCCGCCGCGAAGACGGCAGCGCCGAACGCGGCGAGGAGGGATCCGGTCAGCAGGCCGCACAGACCGCCGGCACAGATCGTCGACGCGAACGGCGCCAGCCACACGGGCTTCCGGTGAGTCAAGAAGGCCCCGATCAGAACGCCGAGCAGCGCGGAAACGAGGAAGTCGTTCGAGGACGATTCGATGGAGCGCCGAGCCTCCGCGGGCGGCAGCGCCTCACCGCGGCCGACGGCGAGGATCGCGTCGACGCCCGCCACGATGCCGGCGGCCATCCGGTCGCGTCGGAACTCGGGGATCATCTGCTCGCGCAGGATGCGCGCGGCGACGGCGTCCGGGAGGACGCCCTCGAGGCCGTAGCCGACCTCGATCCGCGCTTTTCGATCCTGTGAGGCGACGATCAGGATCACGCCGTTGTCGAACTCGGCGGTGCCGATCTTCCAGGCTTCGGCGACGCGGATCCCGAAGGCTTCGATCGGCTCGCCGTCGAGGGTCGGGACCGTGAGTACGACGACCTGATGCCGCGTCTCCGCTTCGTAGGCGCCGAGGGTCGAGCGCAGCCGGTTCTCGGTCTCTGCCGCGAGGAGTCCTGCGCCGTCGACGACGCGGGAGGTCAGCTCGGGGACCGCGATCTCTGCGAGCGCGGGGGCGGCACCGGCGAGAAGCGCGACGAGCGTCAGGACGAGTGTCGTCCGGATCGCGACCTCGCGAAACGACGCGCCGGGAACGTTCCCGCGCCGCCCGAGCCTCAGAACGTGATCTCCGGCGGCCGGTCTCCGACGTCCGCGCGGGCCTCGAAGGTGGGCTTCACCTCGGCACCGATGACCATCGCCGTCAGGTTCGTCGGGAAGGAGCGGACGAGGGTGTTGTAGCGGCGTACGCCGTCGATGAAGCGGCCGCGGGCGACGGTGATCCGGTTCTCGGTCCCTTCGATCTGGGCCTGGAGATCCCGGAAGCCGGCGGTCGCGGTCAGCTGCGGATAGCTCTCGGCGACGGCGAAGAGGCGGGAGAGGGCGCTCGAGAGCTGGCCCTGGGCGTCCATGAAGCGCTGGAGCGCCTCGGGGTCGTTCACGAGCTCGGGCGTGACCTGGATGCTCGTCGCCTGGGATCGCGCAGCGACGACCCCCTCGAGCGTCTCCTGCTCGAACGCGGCGGCGCCCTTGACCGTCTGCACGAGGTTGGGGATCAGGTCCGCGCGACGCTGGTACTGGTTGGTCACCTCGGCCCACTGCGCCTTGACCTCTTCGTCGCCGGCCTGGATGTCGTTGTAGCCACAGCCGGTCAGCGACAGCGCGAGCAGCAGCGCGGCGAGTACGCCCGATCGTCGTCTTCGGTCCTTCACGTTTCGAACCCCCCTTTCGAATCCGTCCCGTCCGTCGAGCGTGGTCTGGTGTTGGCGAGCCTAGGCGGGCGTCGCCTGCGCTCCGCGGATCAGCCGACCCGGTCGCGCGTCCGTGATCTCTCCATCGCGCATCGTCACCTGTCCGGAAACGATCGTCGCGTCGTAGCCCCGGCTCTTCTGGAGCAGCCGTCGCGCCCCGCCGGGCAGGTCGAAGGCCATCTCCGGTCGGCGGAGCGAGAGGTTGTCGAAGTCGATCACGTTGAAGTCGGCCTTGTAGCCGGGGGCGACCACGCCGCGGTCGTAGAGTCCGTAGACCCGCGCCGTGTCCTGGGTCATGCGATGGACGGCGTGCTCGAGGCCGACCTTGGGTCCCCGCTTCCGGTCGCGAACCCAGTGGGTCAGCATGAAGGTCTGGAGCGAGGCGTCGCAGATCACGCCGCAGTGCGCGCCGCCGTCGCCGAGGGACACGACCGCCCGGTCGTCGTTCAGCAGCTCGTGCATCAAGTCGAGGTTGCCGTCGCTGTAGTTGAAGAAGGTGAGCAACAGGAGCTCCTTGCCTTCGTCGCGCAGCATGTAGTCGTAGAGGACCTCGTCCGCGTTCCGGCCCTCGCGCTGGGCGATCGCCCAGATGCTCTGCTCCGGGCCCGGCTCGTAGTCCGGCGGATCGCCGAGGGGGAAGATCTTCTTCAGCATGTATTCGTTGTCGAGCATGCTGCCGAAGCCGGCCGAATCGTCCCGCTCCGGACCGAGGATCCGTGCACGCACGTCGGGATCCTTCATGCGGGCGACGCGCTCCGCAAGCGGCAGGTCCTTGATCTCGAGATAGGCCGGCCGGCTGAGGAACTGGTTCGCCTCGGTCTGATGGCCCGTGAGGATGCCGAAGGGACGCGGGGCGAACTGGGCCATCACGTCACCGCCGTTCTCGTGGGACTTGTGGCAGATCTCGACCAGCTCACGCCACTGGTTCGGCGCGCCGTCGAACTGGAGCATCGCGAAGGAGACCGGCCGCTGGATCTCCTTCGAGAGGCGCTGCATCCACTCGATCTCCTTGAGCGCCGAGTCGACCTCGTCCCCGCCCATGTCGCCCGCGGCGCCGGCGCCGGCGAGCTCGAACACGCCCTGGCCGAGGTCGCCGAGCACGCGACCGATCCCGAAGAGCTCGTCCTCCGCGGCGAAGGTGCCGGGCACCGGCTCGCCGGAGAGCGCCTTGTGTCCCATCGTCCGCGAGGTAGAGAAGCCGAGCGCGCCCGCCTGGATGCCTTCCTTCACGAGCTCGGCCATCTCGGCGATGTCGTCGGCGGTGGCCGCTTCGTTGTTCGCGCCGCGTTCGCCCATCACGTACGTGCGGATCGAGCCGTGAGGCACGTGGGTCCCGAGGTCCACCGCGAGCGGCGAGCGCTCGAGCGCGTCGAGGTATTCCGGGAAGGTCTCCCAGTCCCACTTGATGCCCTCGGAGAGCGCGGCGCCCGGGATGTCCTCCACGCCTTCCATCAGCTCGATCATCATCTGTCGCTGGTCCGGGCGCGCCGGGGCGAAGCCGACCCCGCAATTCCCGACGACGGCGGTCGTCACGCCGTGCCAGCCCGAGGGCAGCAGGTGCGGATCCCAGGTCGCCTGGGCGTCGTAGTGGGTGTGGATGTCGACGAAGCCCGGGGTGACCAGGCGGCCGTCGGCGTCGATCGTCTCCCGCGCCTCGCCCTCGACCTTGCCGACCTCGGTGATCACGCCGTCGCTCACGGCGACGTCGCCCGAGAAGGCTTCGTTCGTTCCGGTTCCGTCGACGATCTTTCCGTTGCGGATGACGAGGTCGTGCATGGCGAAGGGTGTCCTCGAGGATCCAGGACGGATCCGGATGGGGGGTGAACCCCCAATGGTGGCAGCATGCGCGACTGCCGTCGACCCTCGAAGACGCGGTCGCTCGGCTGCAATGCGCCGGCGGAAGGAATAGGCTTGCCGGTGCCTGCGGGCCCGGCCAGGGCCCCGGCCGGAGGTGACCGAGTGATTGCCGATATCTCCTTCGAGATCTGGCTCGCAGGTGGGCTGGCTCTCTACATGGCCTGGGCGATCGGCGCGAACGACGTCGCGAACGCGATGGGCACGAGCGTCGGCTCGGGTGCGCTGACGATTCGCGGCGCGATCATCGTCGCCGCGGTGCTCGAGTTCGGCGGCGCGTTTCTCGCGGGTGGGCACGTCACGAATACCGTCCGCAAGGGCATGCTCGACATGAACCTCGTGACGGAAGAAGCGATCCTCTACGGCATGCTCGCTGCGTTGGCCTCGGCGGCGACGCTCCTGCTGGCTGCGACGAGATTCGGGCTTCCCGTCTCGACGACCCACTCGATCGTCGGCGCGATCGTCGGGTTCGGCGCGATCGCGATCGGTCCGGACGCGGTCAACTGGGCCAAGGTCGGGCAGATCGTGCTCAGTTGGCTGACCTCGCCGCTCCTCTCGGGCGTGCTCGCGTTCGCGATCTTCAACCTGACGCGGCGGGCCGTGCTCGATCGGCCGGATCCCATGACGGAGGTGCGACGCGTCGGTCCCTTCTTCTTCTTCTACGTCTTCTTCATCATGGGCCTGGTCACGCTCTTCAAGGGTCTCAAGAACCTGAAGCTCGATCTCGATCTTCCCGAGGCGCTCGGCGGATCGGTCGTGCTCGGTCTCGTCGGAATGGCTTTCGGATACTTCGTCCTCCGGCGAGTCGACGCCGGTGAGGAGGTCGAGGGGAATCGTTTCGGTCAGGTCGAGCGCGTCTTCGTCGTTCTCCAGATCCTGACCGCTTGCGCGGTGGCCTTTGCGCACGGCTCGAACGACGTCGCGAACTCGATCGGCCCGCTGGCGGCGGTCGTGAGTGTCGTCGAAGGCGGGGGCGTGGCGGCCAAGGCGCCGGTCGAGCCGTGGATGCTCGCCGTCGGCGGCCTCGGGATCGTTCTCGGCCTCGGGACCTGGGGCTACCGGGTGATGGAGACGGTCGGGAAGAAGATCACCGAGCTGACGCCGAGTCGCGGTTTCTCGGCGGAGCTCGCGGCGGCGACGACGATCGTCCTCGCGAGTCGTATGGGCATTCCGATCTCGACGACCCATACGCTGGTCGGCGCCGTGTTGGGTGTGGGGATGGCCCGCGGGATCGCCGCGATCGACCTTCGCGTGGTCGGGAGCATCGTCGCTTCCTGGGTCGCGACGCTGCCGATCGCGGCCGCGCTCGCGATCTTCTTCTTCTACTTCTTCAAGGGACTCCTGTCCTAGCAACCGGAGCGAACCATGGCCTGGATCGACAAGCTCGTCGGCCGATCTCCGATCGAACCGATGCAGGAACACATGAAGGCGGCGGTCGCCTGCGCCGAGCAGATCCCGGAGCTCGTCGCCGCGATGTCCATCGGTGACCTGGAGGCGATCGCACGCGTTCGCGCGAAGATCGACGAGCGCGAGCACGAGGCGGACGGGATCAAGAACGAGATCCGGAACCATCTGCCGCGTCGATTCATGCTCGCGATCGAGCGGCGCGATCTGCTGGAGGTTCTGGAGAGCCAGGACTCCATCGCAGACGTCGCGCAGGACATCGCAGAGCTCGCGGACCAGCGGGGCATGGTTCTGCCCGAGAACCTGCGGGAACCCGTCGAGGCTCTGGCATCGCGCGTGGTCGCCGCCTGCAAGCTGGCCGAGAGCATCATCAACGAGCTGGACGAGCTACTCGAGACCGGTTTCGCCGGGCGCGAGTCCAGTCGGGTCGAGGGCATGATCGCCGATCTCGGCCGGCTCGAGACGGAGACGGACGAGCTCCAGGATCGCTGCTGTCGGGTCCTCTTCGGCATGGAAGACGAGCTCGGCGTCGCGACCGTGTACTGGCACCGCCTCGTACTCTGGATCGCGACGATCGCGGATCACGCCGAGCGGGTCGGAAACCGTCTACGTCTCCTGATCGCGCACTGATCCGTGCGGGCCGCGTTAGGCCTCGTCTCGCCTCGATTCGACCCCGACGGTCGCGGGCGCCGAGCGGGGACGCTGTAGCGTCGCCTCAGCCCGTCGTGAACTCCGCGAAGCGCAGGGCGAAGAAGAGCAGGATGCTCACCAGCAGCGTGAGACCGGCCCAGTGCACCTTCGGGTTGCGCGAGGCCGACTGGATCGTGAGGACCGAGGCGGTCAGGATCCGGACCGCCAGGAGCTGGCCGGTATTCTCGCCGTATCGACCGAGGTGGTCGGTGAGGAGCCACTCGAGGAGGCCCGCCATCGCGATCCAGATCGCGATCAGCAGGTAGGCCGCGCGCCCGCTCGAGAAGTAGTGGGCGCGGAGGCTCGTCGAGTCCGCCCAGGTCGCGGGGGGATGGATCAGGACCGCGGCGCCGGCCAGGGGAAGCGTCGAGGCGAAGTAGACGAGGAAGGTTCCGAAGGTCCACGGCACGTCGCGGTAGATCCAGCTCCCCCAGATCGACTGGACGAGGGTGATCAGGAAGAGGATCGAGCTCACGGTGTGGAGCGCGTAGGGCGGTTGGCTCTCGCGCAGCGCGAACTGCCGCCCCCAACCGGCGAGCACCTGCGAGACGGCGAAGGCCGTCACGAACGAGACGACCATCGTGATGTACTCGAAATGGTCCATCCCGATCGTCTCCAGGAGGGCGTGGCTAGAGCGTGACCTTCGCCGTGCCCACGACCGGGGTCTCGCCCTTTTCGTTCCGGAGCGTCAGGTCGACCTCGATCACCTTCGTGTCGTCGTCGATGTCGGTGACGACGCCGCTGGCGACGGGCTTCGAGTCGACGAGGAGCGGGGCGCGGAAGATCGTGTCGACGTTCAACACCTTCGCGTTCGGCGCCCAGGCATGGATCGCGGCGACGAGGATCCCCTGGCTCATGATGCCTGGCACGATCGCGCCGGGGAGTCCGGCCTTCTTCGCGGCCTCGTGGTCGGTGAATCGGTCGGCGAGCATCATGGAGGCCTTGGCGAAGACCTTCACGGTGTCGAGGCTCACGTCGACGTCGACCTCGGGGAGGTCCTCGCCGAACTCGACGTCTTCGAACTGCTTCTCGGAGGTCTCGGGGGTGTCGGAGGGCTTGCTCATGGCTCAGTCGAACTCGCGCTGGACCAGACGCCAGTCGACCGTCGCGAGAGGGTCGCCGCCCTGGTTGTAGAAGTTCATGCGGTGGACGATGAAGAGCATGGTGCCGGTCCGGCCGCTCTTCTCGTAGATGTCGTGGATCTCGCTCCGGCCGGTCACGCGGTCGCCCTGTCGGACCGGCTGGTGGACCTGGATCGACTTGCCGGCGTCGAAGCATCGGTGCATCTCGACCGGGAATCCCTCGGGCAGCGAGCGCGTCCCGTGGATCCGCGTGAGGTAGTTGGGCACGCCCTGGAAGTCCGCGTGGGACGGGTCGACGAAGCGCGGATGGGTCTCGCCGCAGGCGGTGGCGAAGCCGACGAGGGAGTCGGCCTCGATCTCGAGGTCGATCTCGTCGAAGACGTGGTCGCCGTATTCGGCGAGGAGTTCGGCAGCGGTCATGGTCGTTCTCGGCGGAGGGCGGCGGATCGGCCGCGGACCCGATCGTAGAGGTTTCGCCTGCGATGTCGAATCCGGCGCTCTCGAGATTCGCGTAGGAAACAGGCGGGCGCCCGTTCCTGGATTCTCGCTTCATTCGTCCGTCGGGGCGAGCCATTCCTTCGCGATTCCCGAGCCTCGGGCGCCACGAAGAGACGAGACCCCGGCGCGTTCGGCTCGGCCGGGGATTCGGAAGGAACCGCCCATGACCCCCCGATTCCGTGCCCCCTCGTCTCTCGTCGTCTTCTTTGTCCTGAGCTTCGCCGCCGGCGGTGCCCAGGCGTACACCGAGACCACCGACGGCGAGTTCTCCGCCGACCCCCTCGCGCCGACGCCGGTCGACGTCGCGCCGGGCAGCAACCTCTTCACGGGCTCGGTCGCGGCGCCCGAGGACGTGCGGGACTACTGGACGTTCACGATCGATCCCGGCGAGCTCCTGACGGCGATCCAGCTCGTGTCGTCCGAGGACGGCACGACCGGCGGAGCCCCTGACCGGGGGTTCATCGCCCTCCACCCGGGGGCGACGGCCGCGATCCCCGGTGGCAGCACGATCGGCGGGTTCCTCGGCGGCGATCATCTCGATGCGATCGACGCGGGAACGGACGTGCTCCTCAACCTGGCCGGGGCGCCGCTCGGCGGAACCGGCTTCACCGCGCCCCTCGGGCCAGGCGACTATGCGTTCCTCATTCAGCAGACCAGCGGCCAGATCATTGCCTACACCTTCGACTTCGTCGTCATCCCGGAGCCCGGCACGGCGTTGCTCCTCGGACTCGGGCTGGCCGGTCTGTCGGCGAGACGTCGCCGGTAGCTCGCGCCCGGATCGCCTTCGCTCCTAGACTGTCCAGCGAGGAGGGCGTCTCGTGATCAAGGTCATCGTGATGGTGAAGCGGAATTCCGCGCTCACCCCGGCAGAGTTCCATCGCCATTGGCGCGAGGTGCACGCGCGCCTCGTCGCGGACACCCCGAGCGTCGCCCGCCGCATCGTCCGCTACGAGCAGAACCACCGAACCGAGGAGGACTACGCCCGCGGCGAAGTCGACTTCGACGGCGTGGCGATCGCCTGGTACCGCTCGCGCGAGGACATGGACGCGCTCTTCGCGGAGCCCGACTACCAGGCCGTCATCGCCCCGGACGAGGCCCGGCTCTCGGATCAGGAACGCAACGTCTGGATCGTGACGGAAGAGGAAGAGGTGGTGATCGGCGGCGAGCGCTGAGCACCCCGCGGATGCCCCGCTACGCCTGGTCGAGGGGCGTCACCGCCTCGTACCCATCGCCCTTGAGCGCCGCGACCAGGCCGTCGATGTCGCGGATTTCCGCGTCGAAGCGCGTCGCACAGCGGCCGATGTGGGAGACGATGTGGGAGTCGGATCCGCCGATCCGCTTCCAGCCGTAGCGTTCCGCATAGGCGAGGGCCTCTTCGTTCTCTCCCTCGCGACTGCCGCCGTTCAGGGTCTCGACGATCTCGACGCCCTCGACTTCGCCCCTGGACTCCCAGTGGGCGCACATCCCGACCTTCGGACGGCCGGGGTGGCAGGGCACGGGGACCGCGCCGCAGCGCTTGCTCTCCTCGAGGACCATGGCGAGGGGGTTTCGGATGTCTGCGAAGTCGAAGCGCGCCTTCAGGTCGTCGTTCACGCCGAAGACGAGGACGTGGCCGTACTCGGTCTCGACCTCGCTCGCCTTCAGGATCAGCAGGCCGAACTCGTCCTCGAGGGCGCGGTAGTCGCTGGTGTCGTCGAACTGCCGGTGTTCCGTCAGGACGAAGCCGTCGAGGGGGAGTGACTTCTTCCGGATCCACTGGCAGTAGTTCTCGACCTTCGCGCGTCCGTCGTCGCTCGCGACCGAGTGGGAGTGGAGGTCGAGGATCATGCGGGCACGAACCTCGGCACGCCGAGCACGTCGCCGTTCTTCGACGGCGTCGGGACGAAGTCGACCTTGACGGGCATCCCGATCGTGACCGTGTCCGGGTCGCAGTCGACGATGTTCGTCAGGAGCTGGGGACCCTCTTCGAGCTGGACGTACGAGACGACGTAGGGGACCGCTTTCGCGAACGCGGGCATCTGGTTCTGCCGGACGACCGAGTAGGTGTAGACCTCGCCGCGTCCGCTCGCGACGAAGTGCTCGATGTCGTCGGAGAGGCAGCTGGCACAGAGGCCGCGGGGGCGGTGTTGGACCACGCCGCAGTCGCGGCAGCGCTGCAACACGAGCTCTCCACGGCCCGCGCCTTCCCAGTACGCGCGGCTCTCCCAGTCGATCGCGGGCGCGGAGTATTCGGGATTCTGCTTTTCGTCGGCCATCTCGCTCTCCCCTAGCTGTTGGACAGGATCAGCGTCGCGCCGCTGTGCATCAGACCGAGATAGCCGCCGGTTCCGTGGGCGACCGCGAGCTCGGCACCTTCGACCTGCCGCGCGCCCAGGCCGCCGCGCAGCTGCCGCACGGCCTCGATCACGAGGAAGATGCCGCGCATCCCGGAATGATTGGAGGAGAGTCCGCCGCCGTCCGGGTTGACCGGGAGGCGTCCGCCGAGCCCGATCCCGCCGTTCTCGACGAACGCGCCGCCCTCTCCCTTCTTGCAGAAGCCGAGGTTCTCGAGGGTGCAGAGGACGGTGATCGTGAACGAGTCGTAGATCGTCGCGAGGTGCATGTCGGCGGGCGAGAGGCCGGCCATCGCGAAAGCCTGCTCGCCGGACTGCTTCGCGGCGATCGTCGTCAGGTCCGGCGCGCCGATCTCGCGGTGGGCGACGGACTCACCGGTCCCGCGCACGACGACCGGCTTCTGCCGCAGGTCCTTTGCGCGTTCGAGGCTCGTCACGATCACGGCGCCGCCGCCGTCGCTGATGATGCAGCAGTCGAGGAGGTGGAGCGGGTCGGCGATCACGCGGCTCTCGAGCACGTCGGCCCGGGTGATCGGGTTCTGCATCTTCGCGTGGGGATTCAGCGAGGCGTGGTGACGGGTGGAGACGGCGATGTCCGCCAGCTGCTCGCTCGTCGTGCCGTACTCGTGCATGTGGCGGTGGGCGACCATCGCGTAGGACGAGACGAGCGTCATGCCGTAAGGCGTGTTGAACGCCGCGCCCGGGTCGCGTCCGCCGGAGTTGCCCGTCCCGATCGCCATCGCGTCGGAGGCGGCCGTCGATCCATAGAGGATCAGTCCGACGTCGCAGAGCCCCGCGTGGATCGCCGCAGCGGCGTGCGCCACGTGGGAGACGAAGCTCGATCCGCCGATGTTGCTCCCGTCGAGGTAGCGCGGCTTGATGTTCAGGTACTCGGAGAGCTGGACCGGCATCATCGCGTCGGAAGCCATCGACGCACAGAAGAGGCCGTCGACGTCCGAGAGCGTGAGCCCCGCGTCGGTGAGGGCTTCCCGGGTGCACTCGCCCATGATCTGGAAGGAGGTCTTGTCCGGCGCCCATCGGCTCTCGTATTCGTGGATGCCGGCGATCGCGATCTTTCCGGAGAACGACATGCTAGGCGGCCTCCGCGGCGCTTCGGATCCGATCGGCGAGGGCTTCGGGCTGCTCGAGCGGGAGGAAATGGGCGGCGGCCTCGATCGTCGAGGACCGGCCGTTCGAGAGCGCGCTCGCCAGGGCCTCGGCTCGCGCGACACAGTCCGCGTTCTCGGCGGCGCCGGACACGACCGTCACCGGGCATTCGATGCCACACGCCGCCGCGTCGAAGGCGTCCGACCAGGCGCGGCTCGCCTGGAGGTCGACGAGGGTCGCGCGCGGATCGGTCTTGATCCCTTCCATGTACGCCTTCTGCATCATCTCGCGCCCGCCTTCCTTGCAGACGCGGGCCGGATCGAAGGGGCGCGGGGCCTTGCCGCGGGTGACCTGGGCCATGGTCGAGATCGCGTCGTCCTCGATCCCGAGTGCGAGGCCCGAACCGCAGAGGACGAGCCCGGCGACGCGGGTCTGCTTCGCCCATTCGAGGGCGATCAAGGCGCCCATGCCGTGGCCGACCAGGATCGGCTCGTTCGCGCCGCACCAGTCCGCGACCCAGCGCGCCATCTCGGTCATGTCGCCGATCGAGGGCAGGGCGTCGAGGGAGCCCGAGCGTCCGTGACCCGGGAGGTCGAAGGCGATCGCGCCGCCGAAGGCTTCGACCGAGGAGAGCAGACCCTCGAAGACCGAGCTCTGGAGCCCGGCGTCGTGGAGGCAGACGATCGGCGGGCCGTCGCCCAGGACGGGCGGATCCTGGGGCAGGGTCGTGCGGCCGGTGTGGCGCACGAGGATCGGCAGGCCGTCCCGTCGGACGTATTTCTCGGGCATCGGGGGCTCCCGGATGAGGCGCGGCGTCGCGCCGAGGGAGTCCGACGAGTAGCAGAAAGTCCGCGCAGGCTCCGGGTACGTCCGGTGCCCGCGCGGACCTCGAGAGAGCGCGGTGGCTACTGCGGCGGGCCGGTCGGGATGTCCTTGAACGCGACGCCCTTGTCGGCGCGGGCGTCCGAGGGGAGGCCCATCACGCGCTCGGCGATGATGTTGCGCAGGATCTCGTCCGTGCCGCCCGCGATCCGCAGTCCGGGCAGCGAGAGGTAGCGCTCCTGCCACGCCGCGCCGTCCGGCGTCACCTCGTCGTCGAGCAGCGCGCCCGACGCGCCCGCGAGGTCCATCGCGAACGAAGCCGCCTCCTGCTGGAGCACCGCGCCGACCAGCTTGCCCATCGAGGCCTCGGGCCCCGGCGGCAATCCCTTGGAGAGCGCGGTCAACGTCCGAAGCGACGTGTTCTTGAGACCGCGCGCCTTCGTCACGTAGTCCGCGATCCGCTCGCGGACGGCGGTGTCTTCGATCGCCGGCTTGCCGTCGAGCTCGATCCCCTCGGCGAACTCGACCAGATCCTCGAGCGAGCCCACGCCCATCCCGGAGCCGATCGACTGGCGTTCGTTCATCAGCGTCGTGAGTGCCACCGACCAACCGTTGCCGACCTCGGAGAGACGCTGGTCGTCGGGGATGCGGACATCGGTGAAGAAGACTTCGTTGAAGCCCTGGGCCTTGTTGATCTGGGTGATGGGTCGGATCTCGATCCCGGGCGACTTCATGTTGACCACGAAGTAGGAGAGGCCCGCGTGCTTCACGACCGTCGGGTCGGTGCGCACGACGAGGATGCCCCACTCGCAGATCTGCGCGCCGGAGGTCCAGATCTTCTGGCCGTTCACGACCCACTCGTCGCCGTCCTTGACGGCGGTCGTCCGCAGGCCCGCGAGGTCCGAGCCGGCGGAGGGCTCGGAGAAGAGCTGGCACCAGACCTCCTCACCCGAGAGGAGCTTCGGGATCCAGCGCGCCTGCTGCTCCGGCGTACCGTGGGCCATGACGGTCGGGCCGCACATGCCGATGCCGATCGAGAAGATGTCGCCGGGCGTCTTGAACCTCGCCTGCTCCTCGTTCCAGATCACGTTCTCCATGGGTGTGGCGCCGCGGCCGCCGTATTCCTTGGGCCAGGTGATGCAGGCCCAGCCGGCGTCGGCCTTCTTCTTCTGCCAGGCCTGGGCCGCGGCCACGTTCTCGTCGGAAAGGTTCTCGCCCATGATCGGGGCGTCGTCGTCGGGCCCCCGCAGCTCGGCGTTCGCCTCGAGCCAGGTGCGCGCTTCGGCGCGGAAGGCGGCTTCTTCGGGAGTGTCGTTGAAATCCATGTCGTGTCTCCTGGGCGGATCGCCCGGCTGATGAGTAGAAGGAAGGAGGGGCGGTCGGATTCGCGGCTCGAGTGTCCGGCGCGAATCCCCTGGTTCCGGCGGAGCCGGAACTGACTAGACGAGCCGATCGATCAGGAGGTTCTTCCAGTATTTCGGGGTGCCGAGCTGCGACGAGAGGAGCTTGGCTCGCCGGTAGAAGAGGTGGCAGTCGTACTCCCACGTGTATCCGACGCCACCGTGGAACTCGATCATCTCGACCGTCGTGTCCTCGAAGGCTTCGCAGGCCGAGATCCGGGCGATCGCCGCGGCGGTCGCGAGCTCGGGGTCGTCGGTCGAGAGCGCCCAGGCGGCGTAGTACGCGTTCGATCGGGCGAGCTCGACCTTGCACCAGAGGTCGGCCATGCGGTGCTTGATCGCCTGGTTCGCGGCGATCGGCTTGCCGAAGGCGTAGCGACCGAGGATGAACTCGCGGGTGATCTCGAGGGCGCGTTCGGCGGCGCCGACCTGCTCGAAGGCCTGGAGAACCGCGGCGACGTCGAGGAGCTTCGCGATCCCCGCCTCGTCGGCGCCGGCGAGCTTCTCCGCCGCCGCCCCGTCGAACGCGAGCTTCGCCTGGGTCCGGCTCATGTCGAAGGAGTCGAGCCCCTCGCGGGTCACGCCCGCGCCGTCCAGGTCGACCACGTAGAGGCCGAGGGCTCCGCCTTCCGTCGCGGCGACGATCGCCACGTTCGCGACGTCGCCGTCCGCGACCGGAAGCTTCGTACCGCTGAGCGCGCCGCCGGAGACGCTCGCCTCGATTCCGGCCACCGCGTTCTGGCCGGGCTTCTCGGTGAAGGCGAAGGTGCCGATCGCCGAGCCGTCGGCGAGCTTCGGGAGCCAGGCGCCCTTCTGGGCGTCGGAGCCGAAACGGAGGATCGCCTCCGTGGCGACGTAGACGCTCGGGCCGAAGGGGATCGGCGCGAGGGCGCGACCGACCTCGAAGGCGATCATCGCGAGCTCGAGGTAGCCGAACTCGGCCCCGCCGTACTGCTCGGGCACGACCGCCCCCTGCCAGCCCATCTCCGCGGCGCCCTTCCAGAGGTCCGTCGCATAGGGCTGATCGCCCTCGAGGATCTCGCGACAGGTCGTGAGGGGTGAGTTGGCTTCGAGGTAGTCCCTCGCCGTTTGCTGCAAGAGCTTCTGTTCATCGGAAAAGTCGAAGTTCATGGCCTTCGGTGCTCCCTGTACGGATCTCACGGATCCCGGCCGGCGCGCCGTGTGCGTCTCGGGGGTCACGGAGAGGAATCGGGTCGGCAAGTCGCGGTGGAGGCGGGGCGGGCGCTCGGCCTTCTCTCCGCTGCGTGCGCAGAATCGCCGAATAGGAAGGCGTGTCAACGCCGGGTCCTGCTCGCGGATTGCTACTTTCCGCCGCGAGCGGAGCTGCGATCGAGCGGACGAAGCGGAGGTCAACGTGCGCCATTTTCCGGGATCCGATCCGAGGCCTTCGGCCGGAATCCCTTCTCGTGCCTCGAGGCCGTCTTTCCTCGTCACCGTGCTCCTTCTTCTCTTCTTCCCCGGGGTCGCGCTCGCTCAGGCGCTCGGGGTCGCGGAGACCGAGAACCTCGTTCGTATGCGGCACTACGAGGGCGTGCCGGCGGAATCGCTGGAAAGGATCGGGGCCGAAGGCTGTGAGCGCCTCGTCGAGATGCTGGCCGATCCCAAGGAGCGCAAGAGCCACGCCGAAGTCCTTCTCGGAATCGGGCGCTGTCGGCCCGACGGGGGTCTCGAGGCGATCGCGGCCTGGGCCGACCGACCCCGCGACGGAGAGATCGACCGCGCCACCTTTCGAGCCTGGCAGGCGCTGCCCTTCGCGTTGGCAGCCCTCGCCGAAGAAGACCCGCGTGCCGTCGCGCGCCTCACGGCCCGCCTAGAGAGCGAAGACACGCCGCGATGGACCTTCCGGCATCACCGGGGCGATCGCCTGAGGAAGCTGCGCAAGCGCGCGGCGGCGGATTGCCTCGCCGATACGGATCACCCGGACGCCGACGCCGCGCTCGATCGCGCCGCGCGTCGCGCACGCAACGTCGAAGTGAGGGCCCACATCGAGCGGGCCCGCGACCGCTACCGGGAACGCCGGGCGGAGCGTCGCGGCGACCGTCGTGAGGTCGGACGCGGGGGAATGAACCGATGAGGGCGGGATGGACCCGATTCATGGCAGCGACCCTCGCATGTTCGTTCTTCGGCGTCGTCTTCGGCTCCGCGGCGGCTGCGCAGACTGGACCCGAAGTCGATCTCCACGATCTGACCTGGTTCGTGCACGTCGATCTGATCGATCCCGGCGCCGGTGAGGATCTCGTCTACTGGAGCAACGCCATCTCCGAGGCCGTCGATCAGGGCAATCAGCTCCTGCAAGGCTCTCACGGACCCGCTGACAACGTCTGTTGCGCGAAGCTGGGTAGCTCGGTGGCAGTCTCGACCTTCGGCTCCCCCGACGACGGCCTCGATGTCATCGACAGCCTGGCCGACCAGCAGGCGATCGCCGCGCTCGGCAGCGGCATGGGATCGAGTGCCTTCCTCGTCGACAGCCTGACCTACTGCAGCGGCTCGTCGCCGGGGGCGATCGGCTGCGCGCTCCGGCCGAACTGTTCCGCCAACGCGAACGACGACCCGAACCTCTGGATGATGGTGACCGTGGATGCGTTCGAGGACGAGACCCTGGGTGCCGTGATCGCGCACGAACGCGGCCACAACTCCTGCCTTCAGCACGTCTCGACCCCGACCTGTGCCCTCATGCAGGCTTCGGTCTTCACGCCCGGCCTCGCCGGCTGTATCTCGCTGTCCGAGTGCACGAGCATCCGGAACGCCCGGACCGAGGTGTCGAGCGGCGAGTTCTGTACTTGTCACGACGGCTCTGGGTCGACGCTCGCCGACGGCGCCCTCTGCGACGCGAACGGCGGCGTCTGCTCCGGCGGTTGCTGCGGCCCCATCACGGGCGACGCCGGTGTGCGACTGCTCGCGGCGGGGGGACCGGGCGAGTTCGGCTTCCCGCCCGAGGAGGCGCTCACGGTCTCGCCCTACACGGGGGGCTGGTCGAGCCTCGGGACGTTCGCGCCCACCAACGACGACGTGCGCGGACTCGCCTACGCCTGGGATTCGGGCACGCTCTACGGGATCGTGCCTACGACCGCCGACGACGCGCTGGTCACGATCGACCCCGACACCGGGCAGATCGTGAGCTGGGTCGGGGCGATCGCGAACGGCACGGACGAGTTCATCAACCTGGCCTACGACCCGGGCCCGACGGCGGCGACCACGGACGATCGCCTGCTGGCAGTCGAATCGGAAGCGGATCCCGTGAACTTCGGGCAGGTCCGGTCGATCGACCCGGCGAATCCGAATACCTCGACGCTGCTCGGACAGCTCGGACGGAGTCCGTCGACCGCCTTCAGCGGCGCGGCGTTCCACCCGGGCCTGAACAAGCTGTTCCTGGCCTCGCCCTTCGGAAACACGGATCCGGAAGATCCGCCGCTCTTGACCGGGATCTGGGAGATCGACATGTCAGCCTGCCAGGGCGGGAACTGCACGCCGACCCAGCGCATCGGCCAGGGACTCTTCTGGAACAACGCCAGTCTCGCCTACTCGCCGGACACGGAAATGCTCTACGCCGTCGGTGAAGTGACCTACAACGTCGTGGGGGGCGGAAGCACGACCGTGTCCTTCTACAACGTCATCGATCCCACGACGATCTCGACGGTCGAGACCCAGCACGTCGACCGCTTCACGCCCGCAGGTCTCGCGAGCGTGCCGGAGCCGGGGCTCGGTGTCGGGCTGCTGCTCGGAGCAGGCCTGCTGGCCAGGCTACGACGCTCCCGTCGCTCGTAGGCGCCCTCGCGCGTCTCCTCGTTCCCGATCCTGCGACCCGCCCGGATTCCCGGAAAACGTGATGCCTGTCACGGCGGTAGATCCCCGCCTTCCGTTGACTGCGCGGCGTCGGACCCACTCGCTTTGTGACGAATCGCACCTTTCGTCCATTGGGGAGGGCAACGGGGTGAGAAGAGGAGGATGAGATGACGATTTCGAAGACGAAGGGCGCGGTGTTCGCGTCGATTCTCGGGCTGACGGTCGCGGCCGTCGGCTGCAGCGAAGATCAGGCGTCGACGCCCGGCGAGGCGCTCGACCAGACCCTCGGCAACGTCCAGGCCGGATTCGAAGACGCGGCGGACAGCGTCCGCCAGGGCGCCGGCGAGGCGCTCGACAGCGCGAACGACATGGTGAACGACGCGGTCGAGGGCGCCCAGGATGCCGCCAGCGGCGCGGCGGACGCGGTCAACGGCGCGGTCGAAGACGCGACGGACGCCACCAGGAAGGCGGCGAGCGACGCGGCCAATGCGGCCGGGGACACGATCGACTCGGCGAACGACGCGATGGGCGACGCGGCGGACTCTGCGAACGCCGCGATGAACGACGCCGCGGACTCCGCGAACGCTGCGATGAACGACGCCGCGGACGACGCGCGCTCGGCGCTCCAGTAGACCTCGCTCGTCGGCGGGCCGACGCGGCCTGTCGACGCGAACGACCATCGGATCCCGAGCGGATCCGAAACGGGGGGCCGTGCCCGGATGCCTGCCAAGAGCAGGGTCCGGCCACGGCCCCGTTTCGTCGTGCCGTCCTCCGCGCCGGGCGCCCGCAGGCGGCGGACCATCCCGCCGAGCGCCCGCAGGCGGCGGACTAGCCCGCCGAGCGCCCGCAGGCGGCGGACTAGCCCGACGGTCGGTTCACACCGACTGTGGCGGGCTCGGCGTCGTCGACCTCGGCCCCGGCCGAGACCGCAGGGGTCTCCGCCGTCGCGGTCGATGCGGCGACCTCGTCGAGCCACTGCAGCGATCCGAGCAGGACCAGGATCATGACCGCCAGGGCGGCAGCCGCCGCGGCGTTCCAGACGATGCGCTCGAACCAGAGCGCGGCGCGGTGATCGGCTTCCATTCTTCGCTGCGTTCCGGGCTGCATTTCGGGCTGCATGGTGGCTCTCTCTTTCTGGATCCGTCGCTGCGGGGTCCTTCCCCGGGAGGTTCGATCCGTCGTTTTCGTTCCCATCTTCGTGATCCGGCTCCGCCGGCCGGCCCGGGCTCGGGTTCCGCGTCCTGAAACGACGGAACCCCTCCGGCCGGTCGGGCGGGAGGGGTTCTCGTGGACTCGGTCCCCGCTTCTCGCGGGGCTTGTCGGGGTGGTTCGCTTACTGGCGATGCGTCACCTCGACCCGGGTTCGGAGTCCCCCTCCGTTGTCGATGCTCGAGCAGTGGCCCTGCTTGGCGCCGGCCTGCGTAAAGGACGCAAGGACCGGGTTCGCAGCCCCGCCGCGCGTCCAGCGCGTGCTCGACTGGATGCCGCGGCCAACCACGACACCGCCTCGCAGTACGCCTTCGACGACGCACGGCGGGACGACCATCGGGGTCGTCGCGGCGGCGCCTGCGGCGTAGAGGCTGATGTGGTTGGTGGACATCATCGGAACGGGAAACCTCGTGATTCGGGTCCGCGCTGGAACCTCGGTTGCGGGCTTTGTATCGGTTGACGCCCGCGAAGTCAAAGGCGTTTTCGCGTCGCCACGAAAATTTGCGACGCAGGGCCGCCGAGCGCGGGCCGAGGCGGTGCTAGGCGGTCGTGTCGTGGGGCGGCTGGACCGGGATCTCGGTGATCGAGGTCGCTCCGCCCATGCACACGTCGACGTCGTGCCCCGATACCCGCGGGCGGGCGTGGAAGTCGCTGATCCAGTGGAGCACCCCGTCGCGGGTTTCGTAGTGGAAGTCGTGGGGGCTCGGGTCGAGGGCGCAGAAGACGAGGTCGTGGCTCGTGCCCTCGTCCGTGGGGTGGGGCAGGTTCACGTTCCAGAAGTAACCGGGGCGGGGGGCGCGTTCGAGCAGGACCTCGAGGACCTGCTGGGCGCGCTCGGCGGTGGCGGCCCAGTCCGGGGCGCGGTGCTTCCCGATGTACTGGGAGATCGCGATCGCCGGGAAGCCGAGGATCGTGGCCTCCCGGGCGGCAGCGGCGGTCCCGGAGATGTAGGTGTCCATGCCGAGGTTGGCGCCATGATTGATCCCGGAGACCAGCCAGAGCGGGTCGTCGCCTGCATCGCCGAGGGTCTGCCGCGCGAAGGCGGCGCTCCGACCGAGGGCGACCCGCGCACAGTCGGCCGGGGTGCCGGCGAGGCCGAATCGGAGGGGGCCGTGCTGGTCGAGACGCAGCGGCTCGCGGGTCGTCACCGCGTGCCCGACGCCGCTCTGGGGCCCCGCCGGGGCGACGATCAGGCATTCGGCGCGGGGCGCGAGCACTTCGTGGAGGGTGGCGAGTCCATCGGCGGAAACGCCATCATCGTTCGAGAGCACCAGCGGCATCGGCCCCTTCCAGGTCGGTTGCGAGTTGGGGAGGCGGGGCGATCGTGGTCGGCGCCCGGCCTTGGACGCAAGCCCGGCCCTGCCTGCCTCGGTTCTGCCGACGGGCTGCATTTCCCGACGAAAAAACCGCAGCGCGTGATGGGAAACCCCTTCTATTGGCGCTGGAATGGACGATAGCTTCAAGGTCCACCGCTGGGGTGGCCCGGTAGAGACTCGACCGCGATCCGATCGCGCGTTCGAGCGGAGTGGGTACGACCCGGAGATGACCCCCCTGAAGATTTCGACGGAACAGATGATCGCGCTGCACGGCTTCTTCGCCGAGGCGGCGGCGGTCGGCGAACAGGCCCTCGGCGAGATGACCGGCTGCGACACCGAAGTCGAGGTCCAGGAGATCCGCGCGACCGCGTTGGCGGAGTTCGGCGAGCGGGGTCTGTGCCTCTCGGACGATCTCGTCGCCTCGGTCATGGGACGCCTGGACGGGCGCCTGCCGGGCACGCTCTCCCTCGCCCTCGAGCCGGAGGACGCGCTCCTCTGGGCCCGGTTGGCGGGCGGGGACGATCCGCTCGAGGCCTTCGTCGCGCTCTCGCGCACGCTGCTCGAGGGCGTGTCCCGCGCGCTCGGGGAGCTGCTCGACGGCGAGGCGCGCTTCGAAGGGGCCCGCCTCGTCGAGGAGCCCGAGCTCGCGATGCTCGTGAAGACCCACGCGCCGTCGGACACGATCGTCTTCTCGACGCGCCTGCGCATCGACGCCCGGGATGAGGTCCTGACCGCCGTCTCGCACATGCTGGTCGAGCCGAAGTACCTGGCCCAGGTCCTGTCGGCGCTGTCCGCTGCGCATCACTGATCTCATCAGTTCGCCCTTCGGGCGAACCAGGATGGACAGGTCGGTGGCCTTGCTGGGCGCGCTTCGCGCGACCGGCGGGCGACGCGACGCTGCTAACGTGGCGCGTCATGGCGATCTTCCTGATTCGACACGGCGAGACTCCCGGAAATCGGGACCGGATCATCCAGTTCCCGGACACGCCGCTCTCGGACCGAGGGCTCGAGCAGGCCGCGCGCCTCGGCGAGCGGATGGCGGGGCAGCCGATCCGCGAGATCTGGGTGAGCGACCACGCGCGGGCCCACCAGACGGCCCAGGCGGTCGAGCGCGCGACTGGCGCGAGCCTGTCCGTCGTCGAGGACCTGGCCGAGCGGAACCTCGGCGCCCTGCGTGGGCGCCCGTATTCCGAGCTCGACTTCGACCCCTTCGCGCCGGGCTACGTCCCGCCGGAAGGGGAGAGTTGGGAGGTCTTCCACGACCGGGTCGACAGCGTCTGGGCCCGGATCGAGGACCACTGGCGCGCGCACTTCGCGGGCGCCGACGACCATTTCTGCATCGTGACCCACGGCCTGGTCCTCCGCTCTCTCTTCGAGCGAAGGCTGCTGGGCGAGGCCGGACTCCAGGCGCACGCGAACGCCGACGGGCAGGTCGCGATCGCGAACACCGCCGTCTCGATCCT
Organism: bacterium; assembly: GCA_024742285.1. Taxonomy (NCBI): domain Bacteria; species bacterium. The sequence continues at coordinate 182,121 of JANSYR010000003.1, forward strand.
CGAGCCCCGCCCCCGCGAAGGCGATGTCCTCGACCATTCGATCGAGCTGCTCGCCTGCGTCGCCCACCTCGACGCGTCGACCGCGCCCCGCGCGAACCCGAACGTCGGGATGTAGACCCCGGCGAGCCCGAACTCCGCTCCCCGCTCCGGCGCCGAGCGGCGCTTCGTGATACCCCTACGGCATGGCCGATTCAGGGGGGAATCGCGGGACGCTCTCGGACGCGTCCGGGAGCTCGGGCGTCGACGTCCTCGCCGAAGTCTTCGGCCATGCGTCGTTCCGGCCCGGGCAGGCGGAGGCGGTCGAGGCCGTGCTCGACGGGCGCGATGCGGCCGTCTTGCTCCCGACCGGGTCGGGGAAGTCCGTCTGTTACCAGGTCCCGGCGATCGCGCTGGCGCGGGAGGGGCGCGGTACCACGATCGTCGTCTCGCCGCTCATCGCGCTGATGCAGGACCAGGTCGGTGCGCTCCGCGGGCGAGGCGTCGCCGCGGGCGCGCTTCATTCCCATCAAGACGACGACGAGCAGGCGGACACGGTCCGCGATCTGCTGTCCGGCCAGCTCGCGCTTCTCTACGTCTCCCCGGAGCGGGCCGCGAAGGCCAGCTTCCGGCGGATGCTCGACCGGATCGACGTCGCGCTCGTGGCGATCGACGAGGCCCACTGTGAGACGCAGTGGGGGCACGACTTCCGCCCGGACTACATGCTGCTCCGAGAGCTCCGGGACGTCGTCGACTGCCCGATGATCGCGCTCACGGCGACCGCCACTCCGGTCGTGCTCAAGGAGATCGAGAGCCGGCTCGGACTCGTGAAGCCCGCCCGGGTCCGCACGGGCTTCGATCGTCCGAACCTCTCGTTCGCGGTCCACGCGATTCGAACCGAGAAGGAACGGACGGAGGCGACCCTCGCCGCGATCGACGCCGCCGGGATCCGTGGGCGGGGCGGACGGGGGCGCGTGATCGTCTACTGCTCGACCCGCAAGGTCACCGAGCGCGTCGCGAAGTCCCTGCGCTCCTCCGGGCTCCGCGTCGGTCACTACCACGGCGGCCGGACGGCGCTCGCCCGCGAGCGTGCCCAGCAGGCCTTCGAGCAGGGCCGCACCCGGATCCTCGTCGCGACGAACGCCTTCGGGATGGGGATCGACCTCCCCGACATCCGCCTGATCGTCCACTACCAGACCCCCGGAAGTCTCGAGGCCTACTACCAGGAGGCGGGGCGGGCAGGCCGGGACGGGGACCCGGCGCGCTGTCTGCTCTTCTTCGGGCGCGCCGATCTCCAGACCCAGCGGCGGCTCGCCCAGAGCGGCCCGTCGAGCGCGGCCCTCGATCAGCGACGCGAGGACGCCCTCGGCGAGATCGAACGCTACGCGATCGGGATGGCCTGTCGGCACGCGGGGCTCGTCGCGCACTTCACGGGGGGCGAAGACGAGCCGACCTGCGGGCGCTGCGACGTGTGCGACGGGTCCGCGAGCGACGTCGACTCGGACGTCTTTGGCGCCGAGCGGGCGGCTCCTCCGGAGCCGCTGACCGCCGAGGTCGAGGACGTGATCGTGTCGGCGGTCGATCGACTCTCGCGCCCGGTCGGGCGTCGCAATCTCGCCCAGGCGCTCCGCGGCGGGAAGGCGAAGAGCCTCTCGCGGGGCGGGCTGCTCACGATGCCCGAGTACGGAACGCTCTCGGACTACGACGAGGATCGCCTCGTCGCCGGGATCGACAGGCTCCTCGCGCGGGGGCGGCTCGAACGAACGGGCAAGAAGTACCCGACGGTCTGGATCCCGGGGAAGCCGGTGCGCCCGGCGCGAACGCGCGGCGGGGAAGGCGCATCGGACGCGCGGCCCGTTAAGAAGAAGTCGTCGCGCTACGGGGGCGACATCGCCCGCGCCCTCGACAACTACCGCCGCCGTCGGGCGCGCACGCTCGGATGGAAGACATACATGGTCTTCCAGCGCGCGGCGATGCTCGCGATCGACCGCGAGGAACCCTCGACCCTCGACGAGCTCGCACGGATCCCGGGGCTCGGCCCGGCCAAGATCGAGCGCTTTGGCGAGGACATTCTCCAGATCGTGCGCGAGCACGGGGGGTGTTAGGCGCCGAGGACTCTACGCTCCGTCGAGCTCGACCTCGATCAGCACGACGTGACTCGCGCACTGCTCGATGTCGGACGCGCGCGGGGTCCGGTCCGCTTCGAGCTTGATGCCGTACACGCTCGCGTCGCGAGGAAGCGCGGTCAGGAACTCGCGCACGCCGGTTCGGAAGGCCTCGCTGTCGGTGGTGATCGCTCGGGCGGATCCGGGAAGGCGCTCGCCGGCGATCTCGACCTCGACCGGGCGAGACTCGCCCGTGAAGTTCTTCCACCAGCTCGTGTTGTAGCTCGACAGCAGACGGACCTGGCTGCCTTCGCGCACGTAGGAGAGCGGCGTCTCGTACTGCTTGCCCGACTTGCGGCCCGCGTAGCGGAGGATGCAGAGGTTGCCCTTCGCGACCCCCATCCGGAGGAGGGGGCGCATACCGACGTTCAGCAGGCTGAAGAACGTGTTGGAGAGGCTCAATGTCCGGCGTCCCCCTCGCTGGCCTGCTGCGCGTCCGCGTCCGCGTCGCGGATCATCGCCTCGACGACCTCTTCGAAGTCGTCGTTGTAGATCGCGCGGGTCCGGGACCACCAGGTCCGGATCCCCGGATGGCGGAGGTTGGCCCGGATCGCGCCCGCCTGGTCGCTCCAGACGTTCTCGGCGGTGGCGCCTTCGATGTAGCGCGTCCAGGTGTTCTGGTGGGCGAAGAAGAGCTCCTGGAAGAGCCGGCCCGTCCGGACCTTCTCGACCGGGTCGAGGGCATCGTAGTCCTCGATCCCCTTCAACCAGAGGGCGGCCAGCTCGGGATCGCGGATCAGCGGGTCCCGGAAGCGCGAGAACGAGCTCGCGATCGCGTCGAGGGCCGCGACCCGGAGCTCTCGGCTGTGCTCCCCGATCTGCTTCGTGTTCTGGCGGATCTGGACCGAGAGATAGGCGAGGGACACGATCACGCCGAGGGCGCCGAGGAGCTCTGCGATCGCGCCGACCGCGTCCCAGTTCACGAGGGCGCTCCCGGGTCGAACGCCCCCGCCCTCACGCGTAGTCGTCCGGCAGGTTGCGCCCGGTGAACAGCATGAAGGTCACGTTCTCCTCGCAGTCGCAGTCCTCGTCCCACTCGCGGACCGTCGTGAACTCCTCCTTCTCGGAGTGGTAGTAGAACGAGTTCAGGTCGAGGAGGTCCGCGAAGGCGACGAGGGTCGAGTGGGCCCACGAGGTCCAACCGTGATAGTTGAACATTGTCTTGTCCTTGCGCCCGTTCGTCGCCTGGAGGCGGAAGGAGAGCTGGTTGGTCAGCGGGTTCGGGTCGCCGCCCTTCTCGCCGGCGAGCTCGCACTTGAAGCCCGCGTCCTCCTGCTCCTGGCGGGTGAGCTCGTCGGTGTCGCCCATCTCCGACACGAGGCAGATCTGCGGCGTCTCGAGCATGAGGTAGTCGACGTGCTCCGTCGCCACCTTCATCAGCTGCATCATCTGCTTGGCGTCGAAGAAGTGGTGGCTCTGCTTGCCGATGTACGCGAGGGATTCGCCTTCGCTCTTCGACTTGATCTGGTCCCAGATCGCGGGCGCGAGCACGTCGCCGACGACGTACTCCTTCTTCGCCTGCGGGAGCCAGTTCTGGCCCATCACGAGCTCGGCGGCTTCCTCGTCGAGGTCGATCATCAGGTAGTTGAAGTCCGGGTAGCGGAAGTGGCCCGAATAACAGAACTCGGCGGTGCCGGCCATCGGCTCGACGATCGTCCGGACGTTCCGACACATCCGTGTCTCGATGAAGTCCTCGACGCCGAAGTCGAAGGTCCCGAGGACCGAGGAGTAGACCTTGTAGGGATCGAGGGCGTCGATCCCGCCGGTCTGGTACGCCTGGATGTAGTCGTAGTTCTCCACGAAGGGCGAGTCGTAGTTCTTCGTCCAGCCGAGCTCGCTGAAGTCGTGGAAGCCACAGCGGGTGATCGACTGCCAGAGCGCGAGGCGCTCCTTGCGGTCGTCCGGCATCCCGCAGGCGTCCTTGAAGCCGCGCAGCACGCACCCGTGGATCCGCGCGAGAAAGCCCCTGCGCTGGTCCTCGGTCATGTCCTCGAGGTCGCAGTCCCCCTGGAGCCGGATCCAGTCGGGCTTCGCGAGGTCTCCGCTCTCGATCCGCCCGAGGAGCTTGTCGAGGTCCTCGAACGTCTTGGCGATCTTCAGTACTTCCTTGCGGGACATGGCAACTCGGCTCGATTCACTGGGAAGAGCGCTCGCGCTCTTCGAGGTATTTCGTGAGGGAGCGATGGACCTGTCGGGCGCGTTCGCCTCGCCAGCCCTGCATCGACGTCAGCACGAAATACGCCTGCTGCGGAATCGCATCGGCGCCCTGCTGCTTGATCGCTTCGAGCGCCTGCTCGGCGACCGAGACGACCACGCCACTCGGACACGAGCGCGTCACGAACATGATCGCTTCGATCACGCCCAGGTCGCGCGCGTAGTCGCGGTCTTCGTCGCCGGCATCGCCGGTTCCGTCAGTCGTGTCCGCGTTCGACGTCATCGGTCGCGGGCATCCTCCCCCAAGCACCGAACGATATCGCATTCGGGTGCGACATTCTCCGACATCGCACGATCGAGCGTGATCGGGACGGGCAGGCTGCACGCGTCGCGACGACACGAACTCGGTCGACGTCGTCTCGATCGATGACTCGGTCGCGCCCTCCACACGGAACGGGTCCGCACCGCCGTCGCGTCGCGCTTCGCCGCGCCGATCCACTTTCCGCTGGACACCCGCCGTCCGGGGCGAGGCCGGTGGCGACGAAACGCTCGGCAAGGCCGGTGCGCTCGTCCTTGCCGGCGACCGACGCGGTCTCTCCGTTCGCGAGGCGTGATGTGTCGTGACTTGCGACGGAGGGCGGACGCTCGACCCGAACGGGCGGACGGTCGAGCTCATGCGCGTCGATCCGATCGAAGGGAACGGTGCGTCCTTCGCCCGCTTCGTCGTGTCGGACGGGCTCTGCACCTGCGACCCGTTCCGGGTCGGCCGAACCGCCGTGTTCGGCCGGGTCAGCGGCGGGAGGACGGCTGCAACGGCGCTGGGCCCTCGAGATCGCCGGGCCGGCGACGCAGCTCGTGTCCGGGCACCGCCCCGGGTCGCGAGCGGCTCGTGCCTCGCGTGTCCGTCGCCCCGCGCCGAGATTCGCGACCGTGTTCGCAAGATGGCCGATGGGCGGTCCGCCCGTCGCGCCGATGGCTTCGGCGGGTCGCATGTGATCGTCTCGAGTCGTCCGATTGACCCTTGGGGGAATAAAATCGATTAATATGATGTCCTTAAACGAGGGGCCTTTGTCATTGATGACGAAACTCGGGCCCGGCATCCTCTTCCCATGTCGAGCCCGCCGCTTCCGCCCCGACGAATCGCGATGGTCGCCTATCCGGGCGTCCAGCTCCTCGACGTCGTCGGTCCGCTCGAGGTCTTCGCTGCGGCGAGCGAAGCGGTCGGCGTGCAAGGCGCCGACGCGACCGCCCGTGGCTACGAGATCACCGTCGTCGGCTCCGCGCCCGGCACCGTCCGGGCCTCCTCGGGGCTCGCGATCGGCGTCGACCGGGCCTACGAGGATCTGCCCGACGAGATCGACACGCTGATCGTCGCCGGCGGCCACGGGACCGCCCGGGCGTTCCGCGAGCCCCGGATCCTCGAGGCGGTTCGCTCTGGCGCCGCCCGGGCCCGGCGGACCTGCTCCGTCTGCACGGGGGCGTTCGTGCTGGCGGCGGCGGGTCTTCTCGACGGTCGGCGCGCCACGACCCACTGGGGCAGTGCTGACGAGCTCGCGCGGCGCTTCCCCGACGTCGACGTCGACCCGGATCCGATCTTCGTTCGCGACGGGGACGTCTGGACCTCGGCGGGGGTGACGGCGGGCATGGACCTCGCCCTCGCGCTGGTCGAAGACGACCTCGGGCGGGATCTCGCCCTCGAGGTGTCGCGTCGGATGGTCTTCTTCCTGAAGCGGCCCGGCGGCCAGTCCCAGTTCTCGGCCCAGCTGGCGGGTCAGGCGGCCGATCGCGATCCGCTCCGGGAGCTGCAGGCCTGGGTCGTCGAGCACCCGGCGGAGGATCACGCGGTGGAGCGCCTGGCGGCTCGGGTCTCGATGAGCCCGCGGAACTTCTCGCGGGTGTTCGCGAAGCAGGTCGGGTTGTCGCCGGGGCGCTTCGTCGAGCGGGTACGGGTCGAGGCGGCACGAAGGCGTCTCGAGGATTCGCCGGGCTCGGTAGACGCGGTCGCCAGCGACGTGGGCTTCGGCACGGCGGAGACGATGCGTCGCGCGTTCCTCCGCCAGATCGGCGTGGGACCTTCGGCCTATCGCGAACGATTCAACAGCGCCCCCTGAGCCGGACACCAACAGAGAGGAACGAACGAGATGGCGGACGACAAGCGAACGATCGGAATCGTGCTCTTCGATCGGGCGGAAGAGCTCGACTGGGTCGGGCCCTTCGAGGTCTTCACGATGGCCCGTGAGGCGTCGGGCGGAAAGGGACCCGCGAGCGAGATCGAGGTCGTGCTCGCGAGCGAGCACGGCGGTGTCGTGACGGGGGCGAAGGGACTCCGGAACGAGGTCGATTTCTCCTTCGCCGACGCACCCGACTTCGACGTCCTTCTCGTTCCGGGAGGGATCGGCACCCGGGACGAGATGAAGAATCCCGTGATGCTCGACTTCCTGCGAAAGCAGGCGGCGACCGCCGAGTGGGTCACGTCCGTCTGTACCGGCTCGATCGTGCTCGAAGCCGCGGGCCTCACGAAAGGCAAGAAGATCACGACCCACTGGGGCTATCTGCCGACCCTGCGCGAGGACGCGGCCGGTCGCGCCGAGGTCCTCGAGAACGTCCGCTACGTCCGCGACGGCAATCTGCTGACCGCGGCCGGCGTCTCGGCGGGCATCGATTCCGCGCTCTGGCTCGTCGGTCAGCTCTACGGCGTGCGCCACGCGCGGATCACCCAGAAGATGATGGAGTACGACCCGGCGCCGCCCTACGCCGCCGAGGTCTGAGCCGCCGCCGAACCGAGCCCCGAACGCACGAAGGCCGCGATCCCCGACCGGATCGCGGCCTCGTGGAGCCCGCGCGCCCGGTCCGTGCCGCGCCCGATGCGGGGGGTGCGGCGCGGGCCGGGTGGGGACTCGGGGTCGTGCAGGTCAGGCCGTCGCTGCCTCGGGCTCCGGCCGTCCCTTCGGCACGAACATCGGGGTCGTCGCCTGGTACTGCTCGTAGCGGCGACCGAAGGCGGCCACGAGGTCCCGTTCTTCGAGGCGCACGGCGACCAGGATGTAGACGGTACAGACCCCGGCGAAGAGCAGGTGGCCCACGCTCATGGTCGGCGTCGCCCAGAGCGTGACGAACCAGCCGACGTAGAGCGGATGTCGCACGAAGCGGTAGAGCGAGGGCGTGACGAAGGCATCCTCGCGGGCGTCTCTCCGCCTCAAGCCGTCCCACACCTGACGCAGCCCGAAGAGCTCGAAGTGATCGATCAGCACGGTCGAATAGAGGACGGTGCCGACCCCCACGGCGAAGAGTCCGAATCCGATCCCCTGGCCGAGCGTCGACTCGAAGCTCCAGATCGTCTCGGGCAGCGGTCGCCAGAATGCGAAGACCGCGATCATCACGACGCTCGAGAGCAGGACGTAGGTCGCCCGCTCGATCGGCTCCGGCACGATCCGCGTCCAGGCCCGCTTGAAGGCGGGGCGTGCCATGCCCGAGTGCTGGACGGCGAAGAGGGCGAGCAGCGCGAGGTCGATCGCGACGGCGGTGCCGAGCGAGCCCGTCTCCCCGGAATCGATCGACTTCGGGACGAATCGGTTCGTCAGGAAGCCAGCCGTGTAGAGGAACGTGCCGAAAAAGAGGGCGTAGGACAGGGCGCCGTAGGCGAAGTGCGCGATGCGCTGCATGTGGGTCTCCGTGATTCCATCGGGGCGGACGGGCGATCCTCGGGATCGCGTCCGCGGGCTGTGTTTCGATGGGATCAGTATCGGAGCTCCTGGGCTTCCTCTCTGTCGGGGGCTTCACACAGGCGTCGATTCAGGCGCCGGGCTTCGCAGGGACGCGTCAGGGCTTGCGAAAGCGCAGGGTCATCCGGTCACTCTCGCCGATCGCGAGATACTTCTCGCGATCCGTGTCGCCGAGCCGGAGCGTCGGCGGCAGCGTCCACACCCCGCCCTCGTAGTCGGCAGAATCGTTCGGATTCGCGTTGATCTCGCTCTTCGCGTCGAGGACGAAGCCGGCGGACTCGGCGAGGGCGATGACCTTCTCCTCGGGGACATAGCCGTTGAACTCCGAGGTGTCCGTCTTCGGCCCCGCGCGGTGCTGCACGACGCCGAGCACGCCACCGGACTTGAGGACCGCGAAGAAGGCCGCGTAGGCGTCTTTCGCTGCGCCATCGCGGATCAGACCGTGGGTGTTCCGGAAGTTGAGCACGAGATCGACGCTCTCGTCAGCGCCGAGCTGGATCGTCGGCGGGTGGAGCACGGCGAGGTCGAGATCGCCGTAGCGCTCCGGCTGCTCCTCGAAGCGCGCGAGCAGCGCCTCGTGGGATCGGGTGACGTAGGCGGGAAGGTCCGGCTTCGAGAGGTCGTAGGAGGCGGCGATGTAGCGGCCGTCCGCCGCGAGCAGCGGCGCGAGGATCTCGGTGTACCAGAGGCCGCCGCCGGGTCGGATCTCGAGGACGGACATGTCGGGCTCGAGGCCGAAGAAGGTCAGCGTCTCGACCGGGTGTCGGTAGCCGTTTCGGGCGCGGTTCGACTCGCTCCGATGGGGATCGGCCGCCGCGCGCTCGATCGCCGCCGCGACCGGATCCGGCCCGTCGGCCGTTCCGCCGCCGAGCCACTGGCAGCCGGTGGTCGCGAGCGAGAGCGACAGGAAGAGAACGGAACCGAATCGAGACATGGGAACCCTCCGCGCGGAGCGAGCGAATCGCTCTCCGCGGAGCAGAGTCTGCCGCATCCCCGTCCCCGAGACGACGCTCCGTGGCGACGAGCCCCCCGGAGCCCTCAGCGCAAGACGCGCTCACCGAAGAGCGCGTCGAGAGGCGCGCAGCGCCGAAGATCTAGTAGCCGAGGTTCGACGCCAACCACTTCTCCGCCTCGTCGGCAGAGAGATCCATCCGCGCAGCGTAGTCCTCGATCTGATCCCGACCGAGGCGACCGACCGTGAAATAGCGAGCGTCCGGGTGGGCGAAGTAGAGGCCCGAGACGCTCGCCGCCGGCGTCATCGCGCAGGTCTCCGTCAGCTCCATCCCGACCGACGGGGCGTCGAGCAGCGGAAAGAGGGTGCGCTTGGGGAGGTGGTCGGGACAGGCGGGATAGCCGAACGCGGGGCGGATCCCGCGATACCGCTCGGCGATCAGATCCTCGTTCGAGAGGTTCTCGCCGTCGCCGTAGCCCCACTCCCGGCGCGCTCGCGCGTGGAGGAACTCGGCGAAGGCCTCGGCGAGGCGATCCGCGAGGGCCTTGACCATGATCGCCTTGTAGTCGTCGTGGTCCTTCTCGAAGCGCGCCGACAGGTCTTCCGCCTCGGTTCCGCTCGTGACGGCGAACGCGCCCACGTAGTCGGCCACGCCGTCTTCGCGGCTCGCGACGAAGTCCGCCAGGCACCGGTTCGGCTTGCCGTCGGGGGCGATCGCCTGCTGCCGGAGCATCGGGAAGCGCGCGACCTCGCCGGTCAGCTCTTCATCCGCGAACAGGACGACGTCGTCGCCCTCCCGACGCGCCGGCCAGAAGCCGTAGACGCCGCGGGGCCGGAGCCACTGCTTCTCGATGATCTCGTCGAGGAGCGAGCGGCCGTGCTCGTAGAGCTCGCGCGCCGCGGCACCGACCTTCGGGTCGTCGAGGATCTTCGGGTACTTGCCCTTCAGGTCCCAGGTGGAGAAGAAGAAGGTCCAGTCGATGAAGGGGTCGAGGTCCGCCGCGCTCACGTCGTCGATCACGCGCTTGCCCAGGAACCCGGGCTTCGCGGGTGCTGCCGTGAAGTCGAGTTTCTCGGCGTTCGCGCGTGCGTCGTCGATCGCGAGCAGGGGCTTCTCCTTGCGGCCGTCGTAGATGGCCCGGAGCTTCTCCTGCTCGTCGCGGTTCTCCTGTGCGAACCCGTCCCGTCGCTCGTCGGACAGGAGGTCCGACACGACGTTGACCGAGCGCGACGCGTCGAGGACGTGCACGACTGGCTGCGAATAGTTCGGCGCGATCTTGACCGCCGTGTGCTGTCGACTCGTCGTCGCACCGCCGATCAGCAACGGCAGCTCGAGGCCTCGCCGCTCCATCTCCTTGGCGACCGACGCCATTTCGTCGAGGGACGGGGTGATCAGGCCGGACAGTCCGATCATCTGCGCGCCTTCGGAGATCGCGGCTTCGAGGATCTTGTCGGCGGGCACCATCACGCCCAGGTCGATGACCTCGTAGTTGTTGCAGCCGAGGACCACGCCCACGATGTTCTTGCCGATGTCGTGGACGTCGCCCTTGACCGTCGCCATCACGATCTTGCCCTGGCTCGATCCCTCGACCTTCTCGGCCTCGAGATAGGGTTCGAGGTAGGCGACCGCCTTCTTCATGGAGCGCGCGCTCTTCACGACCTGCGGCAGGAACATCTTGCCCGCGCCGAAGAGGTCGCCGACGACGCGCATGCCGTCCATGAGGGGGCCTTCGATCACGTCGATCGGACGACCGAGCTTCTGGCGTGCTTCTTCCGTGTCGTCGTCGATGTAGTCGACGATCCCGTGGACGAGGGCGTGGGAGAGTCGCTCCTCGACGCTGTTCTCGCGCCAGGTGAGATCGACTTCGCGCTTCTTGCCCGCGCCCTTCACGGTCTCGGCGAACTCGACCATCCGCTCGGTCGCGTCGTCGCGCCGGTTGAAGAGGATGTCCTCGACGTGCTCGAGGAGATCCTTCGGGATGTCCTCGTAGAGCTCGAGCTGGCCGGCGTTCACGATCCCCATGTCCATGCCGGCCTGTGTGGCGTGGAAGAGGAAGGCCGAGTGGATGGCTTCGCGGACGCGGTTGTTCCCTCGGAACGAGAAGGACAGGTTCGAGACACCGCCCGAGATGTGGACGCCGGGACAGCGCTCGCGGATCTCGCGAGACGCGTCGATGAAGTTCTTCGCGTAGTCGTCGTGCTCTTCGATCCCCGTCGCGATCGCGAGGATGTTCGGGTCGAAGATGATGTCTTCGGGCGGGAACCCGGCCTGGTCGACGAGGATCCGGTAGGAGCGCTCGCAGATCTCGATCTTGCGTTCGGTCGTGTCCGCCTGGCCCGCTTCGTCGAAGGCCATGACGACGACGCCGGCGCCGTAGCGACGGATCAGCTTCGCCTTCTCGAGGAAGTCGGCTTCACCTTCCTTGAGCGAGATCGAGTTCACGACCGCCTTGCCCTGGACGCAGCGGAGCCCCGCCTCGAGCACGCTCCACTTGGAGCTGTCGATCATGATCGGGATCTTCGCGACCTCGGGCTCGCTCGCGATCAGATTCAGGAAGCGGGTCATCGCCGCTTCGCTGTCGAGCATGCCCTCGTCCATGTTGACGTCGAGCAGGTTCGCGCCGCCACGCACCTGGTCGAGGGCGACCTCGAGGGCGGTGTCGTAGTCGTCGGCCTCGATCAGCTTCCGGAACTTCGCGGAGCCGGTCACGTTCGTCCGCTCGCCGATCATCTGGAAGTTCGAGTCGGGCCGGATCACGAGGGTCTCGAGCCCGGAGTAGAAGGTCGCTTCTGCTTCGGCAGCGGGAATTGCCCGGGGCGCCACGCCTTCGACCGCCTCGGCGATCGCCTGGATGTGGGGCGGCGTCGTGCCGCAGCAGCCGCCGACGAAGTTGACGAGCCCGCTCGTGGCGAATTCGCCGACCAGCTCGCCGGTCGTCGCGGGTGCCTCGTCGTACTCGCCGAAGGCGTTGGGCAGGCCGGCGTTCGGATAGCTCGAGACGTAGCAGTCGGCGATCCGGGCGAGCTCCGCCACGTGGGGGCGCATGTCCGTGGCCCCGAGCGAGCAGTTCACGCCGACCGAGAGCGGCCTCGAGTGGGCGACCGAGCGCCAGAACGCGTCGACGGTCTGGCCCGAGAGCGTGCGACCACTCGCGTCGGTGATCGCGACGGAGATCATGATCGGCAGGCGGATGCCGCTCGCTTCGAAGGCTTCGTCGATCGCGACGAGGGCCGCCTTCGCGTTCAGCGTGTCGAAGATCGTCTCGACGAGCAGAACGTCGACGTCGCCCTCGATCAGCGCGTCGACCTGCTCGCGGTAGGCGGCCTTCAGCTCCTCGAAGGTGAGGCTTCGCGCGGATGGATCGTTCACGTCCGGCGAGATGGACAGCGTCTTCGGGGTCGGGCCGACGGCACCGGCGACGAAGCGCGGCTTCGACGGATCCTTCGCGGTCCACGCTGCGGCCGACTCTGCGGCGATTCGTGCGGACGCGAGATTGAGGTCGCGCACCGTGTGCTCGAGGGCGTAGTCCGCCTGGGAGATCGCGTTCGAGCCGAAGGTGTTCGTCTCGACGATGTCCGCGCCGGCGGCGAAGAAGTCGTCGTGGATCTTCCGGATGACGTCGGGGCGCGTGAGCGAGAGGAGCTCGTTGTCCCCCTTCAGCTCGCTCTCGTGGTCGACGAAGGTGTCTCCCCGGAAGTCCTTCTCCTCGAGTCCGAAGCCCTGGATCATCGAGCCCATCGCCCCGTCGAGGACGAGGATCTTCTCGCGGAGGAGACCGAGGAGCGTCTCGATGCGTTCGGGTCGGGCAGGGCGGCTGGACATGGCATGAGCTCCAGGGGGAAGCGCCGACGGCAGAGCCGCCGCGGCCGATTCGAAGGGCGCGAAGTTAACATCAGGACATTCGGATATCCAGATATAAGGGTTGAGGCAGGCTGATGCCCCCGGGGGCAAGCGACGGCGCCGAGACCGAGCGTCGTCCTGCGACTTCCTATAGTGGCGGGGAGCAGGTCGAGGAGTGGCTCGAGGCGAGATGGCAGCGTTGCGGCAGTTCCTGGCGCGACCCGACGTGCGCGAGCACTGCGAGATCGCGGGTCGTTTCGGCGTGATGGCGTATCACGGCGGGAACCTCGAGCGTACGACCGACGCGGTCGCGACCGAGGTCGCCGCCCGGACGGGCGCCTCCCTCTATACCGTCGCCCAGGCCGCGCCGAGTCGGACCCACCTCGCCTCGACGGCTTTCGATCCCGCCCACTCCGACGCGCTGGCCCGCTTCCTCGACCACGTCGACGTCGTCGTCACGATCCACGGCTACGGCCGCCGCCGGCTCCGCCATCACCTCCTGCTCGGTGGACGCAATCGTTCGCTCGCGACCCACGTGGCCGGCCACCTGCGCCGCGACCTGCCAGCGCGCTACGTCGTGCTCGACGACCTCGATCGAATTCCGAACGAGCTGCGCGGCCAGCACGAACGGAACCCGGTCAACCGACCGCCAGGGCAGGGTGTGCAGATCGAGCTTCCGCCTTCGATCCGCTGGAACTGGCGGGAGTGGGGGTGGTCGGATCACGCGGGCGTGTCGCGAACGGTCGCCATCCAGCGACTGATCGACGGCTTGTCCGCCGCCGTCGAGAACTGGCCGATCGCGCGCCCCTGAAGCGGGTCGGGCCCTTCGCTCAGCGCGTCATCCGGTCCCGATAGTCCCACACGGTCAGCCGTTCCACCTCGACGGCGATCAGGACTTCGTGGTCCGCCCGGGAGAGCAGCCACTTCGCGAGGGAAGACGAGCGGTCTCCGAGGTAGCGATCGATCAGGCGTCCGAGCTCCCGGGGCCCTCCGTCCGGGCCGACGGTCGCGCGGCCGGTCCCGCGGACGCCGAAGTAGGGCGGCTCGTTCGGGGCCAGCTCGAAGCCGCAGCGGGGGTCGCGCGCGAGCGCTTTCGCGACCCAGGCGTCGGCCTGCGTGGCACAGAGGAGACGGTCGCCGTCACGGCGGAACCAGAGGGAGCAGACGCGTGGGTAGCCCCGGGCGTCGGTGGCCGAGAGGCGGAGCGGGGCGATGAATCCGTCGAGGTGGTCGTCCACTTCCGATCGAGACCACGGGCTGTCTTCGGCGATCTGCACGGCTCCCCTCCTTCGCACGGAATGTTCACGCAGACGAAGTGCGTCGCAACCAACGTCGGAAGGCGGCCATCACGGCGGCGTGCAACGGTGCCTGCGTCCAGAGATAGATCCACCAGGGCAGGCGCGGCGCGTAGTCCTGGAGCGCGGACAGGGCCCCGTCTCCGTCCGGCGTGCTGCGGAACTCGAGTCGCGGTTCGCCGCTCGGGCGCTCGGCGGCGAGGAGGCCACCGACGACGTCGAGGACGTAGCGGCCCGAGGAGGTCGCGACGTCCCGGGGACGGAGGCGGATCAGGGGTGCCCGCAGCCCGCGAAGGCGGATCGTCGTCTCTTCTTCGTTCGTCGTGACGATCAGGAGCGCGGGGACCAGGCGCCCGAGCCACTCGACGTAGGCCCGCCCGAGCCAGCTCGCGTCCCGACCCTCCGGGAGGGGGAGGCGCTGGACCGACCGGGCGATCGGACGCTTCCACCCGCCCGTGTGGTCGACGGAATCCGCGAGCGCTTCCCGGAAGGGTCGACCCGGGAAGCCCATCTCCTCCTGCAGCCAGGGGTCCTTCACGACCATCGGATGCCGCAGACTCTCGATCAGCGGGCGCACGAGACTGCGCGAGTTGCCCGTCACGAGCGAGACCCAGAGCTCCGAGAGCGCCGGCGACACGAAGGGAACCGGGATCATCGGGCGTCTGCGCCCGAGGACCTGCGCCGTCGTCTTCATCATCTCGCGGTAGGTCATGACGTCCGGTCCGCCGACGTCGCAGATCCGCCCGGTCGTGGATTCGTGGTGGCAGCAGTAGGCGAGGATCTCGATCACGTCCGAGAGGGCGATCGGCTGGGTCTCGGACGAGGTCCAGCTCGGGCAGACCATGAGCGGCAGCCGTTCGACCAGACGGACGAGGAGGTTGAGCGACGAGCCCTCCGGGCCGACGACGAGGCCCGCACGAACCGCCGTCACCGGAACGCCGTGGGCAGCGAGGGCGTGCTCGACCTCCGCTCGACTCGCGAGGTGGCTCGAGATGCCCTTGTGCTCGTCCGGCGGAAGGAGGCCGCCCAGGTAGACGATCCGCTCGACCCCCGCCTCCGCCGCGGCCCGACCGAAGTTGTCGGCGATCAGCAGGTCGAGATCGTCGAAGCGGCCCTGCGTCAGTCGTGCGTTCGGGCTCATCGAGTGGACGAGATAGACCGCGAGGTCCGCGCCCTCGAGCGCTTCGCGGGTCTGCCGAACCGAGAAGAGATCACATCGTCGCGGCTCGATGCCGGGCGTCACCTCGCCGCCCGTATCCGCGTCGTCCCCACGACGCTGGCGTCGACCGAGGGTGAGTACGCGATCCGTCGGTGCGAGCTTGCGGGCGAGCGCGGAGCCGACGAACCCCGAGGCGCCGGCGATCGCGATGCGAAGGGGAAGGCGGGCTTCGGCGGCAGGCAAGTCGGGGATCGAAGACATGGACACGGTGGAGCCTAGCCGCGCGGTGGCCTCGCCGTCTCTCAGCCCTCGATCTCGCGGCGCCAGCGGCCGCCCTTGAACTGCTCGAGGATCTTCTCGACCCGCACCGTCGCCTCGTCGGGGATGAGTGCTGCGTCCCGGTGGCTCTGCAGGAAATCGTTGAGTCCCGCGACCGACGCGAGCATCTCGCGGTCGGCTTGCACGAAGCCCATCGTCCAGCTCCCGAAGGCGCGTTGTGGCGACTCTTCACGGAGCAGGACCCGGGTGTCCGTGTGACGATCGTCCGACTCGATGACGTCGTAGAGGGACTCGATTACTTCGAGGTCGCCCTCGAGGACCTGCAGGAAGGTCGGATCTGCGTAGAGGAGCATGCCGGAGACGCCGAGTCGACCGTTCTTGGCGCGGATGTGCGCGAGCAGCTCGAGCAGCTCGTCGGCGTCGCAGGGATCGACGGCGCGGCTGGTGTACACGATGCGATGAATCGCGGTTTCCGGTTCCTGGTCGGGTCGTTCGTCGGGCATGAGGTCGGGATCGCCCGATCGGCTGGAAGGCTTGATCGAGGGATTCACCGAGTGGGTTCGCCCACCCGATAGGCCCTACCCGCGGGGTGACGTTCGGATTCATCTGCGCGGGGTGGTTGCCAGGAGATCCGGTGTGCCCAGGATTCGCGTCCGAGCGCGAGCGGCCCGAAGAGGCCGCCTCTCGCACCGATGGACCCATTTCCGGAGCCCGTTCATGACCGCGACCACCCAACCCTTCCAGGCCGAGACGCAGAAGCTGCTCGATCTGATGATCCACTCCCTCTACTCGAACAAGGAGGTCTTTCTTCGCGAGCTGATCTCGAATGCGTCCGACGCCCTCGACCGACGTCGCTTCGAGGCGGTCTCGAACCCGGAGCTCGCGGTGGAAGGGGAACTCGGGATCGAGCTGGTCGCGAACCGAATCGACCGGACCCTCACGATCTCGGACAACGGGATCGGCATGAACCGGGAGGAGCTGGTCGAACACCTCGGGACGATCGCGCGATCGGGCACGCTCGAGTTCCTGAAGCGGGCAGGCGAGAGTGACGACGCGAGCCCGGATCTGATCGGTCAGTTCGGTGTCGGCTTCTACGCGAGCTTCATGGTCGCCGACGAAGTCGACGTCGTGAGTCGCCGAGCCGGTGAAGACAAGGCCGCGCGGTGGACCTCGAAGGGCGCCGGGGAGTATTCGCTCGACGATGCGGAGCGGGAAGCAGCCGGGACGACGATCCGGCTCACCCTCAAGGAAGTCGACGGCGAGGCCGGACTCTCGGACTTCGCCGACGAGTGGGTCCTCCGCAACGTCGTGAAGAAGTACTCGGACTTCGTCGCCTACCCGATCACGCTCACGGTCATCGAAGAGGCCTCCATGCCCGAGCCCGAGGACGGCGACGAAGCGATCGACGTCACGCCGGGCGAACCGCTCGAGCGCGCGGTGGACGCGCCGCTCAACTCGATGAAGGCGATCTGGACGCGGCCGGAGGCGGAGGTCGAAGAGGACGACTTCAACGAGTTCTACAAGCACGTCACCCACGACTTCCAGGACCCGATGCTCCGCGTCAGCACGTCGATCGAGGGCACCTTCGAGGCGAAGGCGCTCCTCTACGTGCCGGGCAAGGCGCCCTTCGACCTCTACCACCGCGAGCGCGCGCACAACGGCGTGCAGCTCTACGTACGGCGCGTCTTCATCATGGACGAGTGCCGGGAGCTCCTGCCGGAGTGGCTGCGCTTCGTTCGCGGCGTCGTCGATGCCGAGGATCTCTCGCTCAACGTCTCGCGGGAGATGCTCCAGCAGGACAAGCAGATCCAGACGATCCGCAAGCACCTGGTCAAGAAGGTCGCCGACAGCCTCAAGAAGATGTCGAAGGACGAACCCGAGGCGTACCTCTCGTTCTGGGGCGAGTTCGGTCCCGTCGTGAAGGAGGGCCTCCTCGACTGGGAAGAAAAGAAGGACCGGATCTTCGATCTCGTCCTCGCGCCTTCGACGAACCACGACACGGAGCTCACCGGCCTGACGAGCTACATCGAGCGCATGTCCGACGACCAGGAGGCGATCTACTACATCGCGGGTCCGAACCTCGACGTGCTGCGTCGCTCGCCTCATCTCGAGGCGTTCGAGGAGAAGGGGATCGAGGTCCTCTTCCTGACGGATCCCGTCGACGAAGTCTGGGCCAACCAGGGTCCGCTGGAGTACGCGGGGAAGCCCTTCAGGAGCATCGGCCACGGCGAGGTCGAGCTCGGCTCCGACGAGGACAAGGAGAGAGCCAAGGAAGATCTCGGCAAGAAGGAAGAGAGCTTCCAGGACCTGCTCGCCGCGATGAAGGCCTCGATCGAAGGCGACGTGAAGGAGGTGCGGCTCTCGAGTCGCCTGAAGAGTTCCGCGTCGTGTCTCGTCCTCGAGGAGGGGGACCTCTCGCCGCAGCTCGAGGCGATGCTCCGCCAGGCCGGGCAGGCGATCCCGGAGCGCCAGCCCATCCTCGAGCTGAACCCGGACCACGCCGTCGTCGCGGCGCTCGGGAAGCGCTTCGAGGCGAACCCGACCGATCCGCGGATCGGCAAGTCGGCCCGGCTGCTGCTCGGGCAGGCGATCCTCGCCGAGGGCGGGCAGCTCGACGATCCGACCGCGTTCGCGGAGCTCGTGAACGAATTGATGGCCGAGACGCTCTAGGCGCCCAGGCGAGCGCGTCGAGCGCCGCGGCGCTAGGCGGGGACGGGCGACAGGGGCAGCGTGACGCGGATCTGCGTCCCGTTCGCGCCGTCGCTCTCGATTTCGAGGGCGCCGCCGTGGTCGATCGCGATGTCGCGGGCGACGGAGAGCCCGAGACCCGTTCCGCCCTCACGCAGGCGCGTGGTGTAGAAGGGGTCGAAGACGTGACGCAGGTCCTGCTCCGAGATGCCGGGACCGTCGTCGGTCACGAGGATCTCGGCCTGGTCGGGACCGGTGCGGAGGCCGATGTGGACCGTGGCACCCTCGTCCCGGGATTCGAGGGCGTTGCGGATCAGGTTGATCAGCGATTCCTCGATCTCGACGGGGTTCGCCGAGATGATGGCCTCGGGCGCCTCGACCTCGACCTGGACCACGCCGTCCCGGCTCGCCGCATAAGGCCGGCACAGGTCGGCGACGCGCGTGATCGTGGGGCCGAGGTCGACGAGGCGCCGTTCCGACGGTTCGTTGCGCGCGAAGCGGAGCAAGTGCTTCACGATGTCGCCACAGCGACGCGCCTCTTCGATGTTGACGCGCAGGGCATCGGCGAGGCCGTCGGCATCGGTCGACGCCTGCTCGAACTCCTTGAGCGCGAGCTCCGAGCTCAGCAGGATCCCGCCGACCGGGTTGTTGATCTGATGGGCGATTCCAGCGGCCAGGGTCCCGACCGAGGCGAGACGCTCCCTTCGCTGGAGCTCGATCACCGAGGCGGTGAGCGCCTGGGTGCGTGACGCGACCTCTGCTTCGAGCGCCTGGCGATGGCGCGCGTCCTGCGCGGCCTTGTCGACCCGCCGTGTCACGTCCCGCGCCGTGACGACGAGGTGCTGCCTCCCGGTCGCGCTGTCGAAGGGTCTCGACTTGGCCTCGATCACCACCCGCTCACGCCCCGTCATCGACGTGGGGATCTCGAGCTCGACGGGACCAGCGGGGCCGGCGAGGAGCGTCTGCAGGTCGGGGCTGTCGTGGCGGCGGAAGACTTCGTCCAGCAGCTCGAAGGCATCGACGCCGATCATCGCGTTCGGGTCGATCCCGAAGAGCGTCTCGTGGGCCGGGTTCGCGTAGACGAATCGTCCCTGGGCATCGAGCTCGTAGATCAGATCGCTCGCGCCTTCCGCGAGGTCGCGGAAGTGGGTGAAGGCCGCTTCGCGCGCGGCGCGGTTCGACGCGTTCTGGGCTTCGAGCGCGCTGATCTGGGCGAGGTGTTCCCGCGCGTAATAGCGGAGCGTGACCGAGAGCACCGAGGCCGAGACGAGGGTCATGACCGGCTCGACCCACGCCGCGATCGGATCGGCGGAGGAGGCGATCGAGAGGCCCTGGACCAGGAACGCTCCCGCCAGGATCAGCGCGTAGTCGAGTCGCGGGATCCCGGCGATGACGCCCGCGCCGAGTGCGAGGAGATAGAGGACGGGCGTATGGGCGGCAGCGTCGTGGATCGAGTGGAGGACGAAGTTGTTGACGAGAATGACGGCGACGAGGACCGCCGTGCGGGATCGGGGACGCTGTGGGCGACGCGCCGCCAGCACGAAGAGCAGGATCGCCGAGGCGAACTCGAGGGACGGGAGCCCGCCCTCGTGGAGGCCACCGAAGACGAAGTGGACGGCGGCCGAGGCCAGATATCCGAGCCCGACCGCGAAGGTCGCCGGATGGATGGCGCGGGCGAGCGACGCGTCCAGGACGGCTTGCCCTCTGGTCGAGAGATCTTCCGCCATGCCGACCACGGTAGCGAAGCCGATTCACCGATCATGAGGCTGTCGGAAGGGATGGCCTGGAATCGCGCGTCGGAAACTTCTCGACCTAGCGGAGGCCCATCCCGACGTAGTCTTCGGGCAACGAGGCAGGGCGAAGGATCACGTCCGACGACGCCGGGCCGATCCGAGCCGCGAGGCGCTCCATCACGGCTCGATCGAAGCCGTAGAACTCGACCGCGTTGGCGCCGAGGATGCGCGCGGTCTCGTCGGGAGGGACGCCGTGGAAGGCGTGGCGAAGACACGTCGGCGTCTCGGGCCAGGTGCCTTCCGGGTGCGGGAAGTCCGAGCCCCAGAGGAGGTTCTCGATGCCGATCTCGTGGCGCATCTCGACCTCGCCCCGTGAGATGAAGGTCGCGGTGATCGCGCACCGATCCCGCCAGTACGCGCTCGGCCGTCGCTCGATCCGATCGCGCAGGGCCTGCGAGTTCCACATGTCGTACATCTCGTCGAGGCGCATCAGCTCCTGGGGGACCCAGTGCGAGAGTGCTTCTGCGAAGACGAGCTTCAGGCCCGGAACGCGATCGAAGACGCCGCCCCAGATGAAGAACCAGAGCGGTCTCCGGTCGTAGAAGGTCGATTCCGTGAAGTGGAAGAACGAGGCCAGGGGCTCCTCCGATCCGTACGCGGTCGCGCCGTCCGGCGAGCGGGCGTTGCCACCGTGGATGCTGACGGGCAGATCGAGGTCGGCGGCGAGGGACCAGAGCGGGTCGTAGACCGGGTCGTGATAGCCGGGGAGCCCCGGCTCCAGGGGCGGCACGAGCAGCCCGCCCCGGAGTCCGTCTTCGCGGGCCCGCTTCGTCTCGGTCATCAGGGCGTCGACGTCGTGGGCCGCGGGCAGCTGGATCACCCCCGCGCGTCGCGTGGGGTTCTCGTTGCAGAACTCCGCGAGCCAGCGGTTGTAGGCTCGCGCGCCCGCCAGCTGGAGCTCGAAGGGCCAGGGTCTGCCCGAGAAGATCGGGCCCTCGGACTCCATGATGTCCGAGAAGGGCGGCTGGTTCTCGACGAAGCCGTCGCCGTAGAGGATCTCGCCCGCGATGCCTTCCGCGTCGAGGAAACGGTCGCGGACGGCGCCGTCGAAGAGGCCGAGGGTCGCTTCGAGCGCGCGTTCCGAGAAGGCAGCAGCTGCTTCGGGGGTCGCGCCGGTCGCCTGCATGAAGCCGTCGAGGAAGCCGGCGAGGGCGTCGCGATCACCGCGCGCCGCGGCCTCCGCGAGGGGCGCACTCGGCCGTGATCGCCAGTAGCGATCGAACTCGTCGCGATATTCGGGGTCGAAGTAGGGCGCGAAGCCGGGGAGGGGAGGGCCGGCGTGTCCGTCGCCGGAGATGACGAGATAGCGGTCGCTCATGTCGGCTCCTGCTCGTCCTTGCGTTTTTCGACTGGTCTCGCGAGTTCGCGATTCGTGCTGGACGCGCTTGCCCGGGAGCGGGGATCGGCGACGCTCGGCGGGACGCGAAGACAAGGTGGCAGGCACGGCCGGGGTGTCAAACGCCCGGTCCCGGGAGGTGCGCGTGCGGGAGAACGAGATGGGACAGCCGATCGGATTCGCGATCGACGATTGGCAGGGGGCGGAGTCGCCGGTCCACGAGGGGATCGAGGGGGCGCGATGCCGGCTCGAGCCGCTCTCCGCCGATCGTCACGCGGAGGTCCTCCATGAAGCCTTCGCCGCGAACGCCGACGGCAGCAACTGGACCTACCTGCCCTACGGCCCCTTCGAGAGCGCGGCGGCGTACGCCGCGTGCGTTCGCGACTTCGAACGTCTCGGAGCGGCGGGAGACACGCTCTTCTTCGCGATCGTCGAGGGAGGGAGCGAGCGTCCGATCGGCGTCTCGTCCTGGCTTCGGATCGCACCCGCGCTGGGCGCGATCGAGGTCGGACATCTCTGCTTCTCTCCGGCGCTCCAGCGCACGCCGCTCTCGACCGAGGCGATGTTCCTGATGATGCGGCGGGTCTTCGAGGAGTGGGGCTATCGCCGCTACGAATGGAAATGCGACGCGCTGAACGCGCCGTCGCGCGCGGCGGCGGCCCGGCTGGGCTTCCGGTACGAGGGCACGTTCCGACATCAGACCGTCGTGAAGGGTCGCAATCGAGACACCGCGTGGTTCTCGATCACCGACCTCGAGTGGCCCGCGCTGAAGGCGGGCTTCGAGGCCTGGCTCGATCCGGCGAACTTCGACGCCGCCGGTGGCCAGAAGCGGCGGCTCCGGGACTTTCTACCGGCGACGGCGGGGCGACCGCTCGCAGAAGATCTCGCCTAACGCGCCTTCTTCCAGGCGGCGATCCGTTCTTCGAGCGGCTCGAAGGATCTCGTGAATCCGTCGAGGTCGTCGTAGCGCGCCCCCTGGATGTACTCCGTCACGCCGAGCGCTTCGAGGGCGGCGAGTCGATCGAGATCTTCGGCTTCGGACCGGTGACCGAGTGCGCCGAAGGCAGCGATCTCGGGATCGGCGCGACCGGCGTCGACGAAGCGTGCCCGGAGTGCGTCCGCGTGCTCGCGGATCTTCTCGGGATCGTCGGTCATCGGCATCCATCCATCGCCCGCGCGGACGGCGCGATCGAGGGCGTGGGGCGCCGCGCCGCCGATCCAGATCCGCGGTTTCGGAGGGTTCGGGCGGAAGAGGAAGGGTTGATCACGGAGCGAGGTCACGTCGCCCTCGGCGCCGAAGGCTTCGTTCAGGAAACGGAGCGTCTCGTCGGTGATCCGGCCGCGCTGGCTCCGGTCGACGCCGAGCGCCCTGAACTCGCTGCCCATCCAGCCGATGCCCACGCCGAGCTCGAGGCGCCCGCCCGACAGCTCCTGGATCGTCGCGATCGCCTTGGCGGTCGGGAGGATCGGGCGGTAGGGCACGACGAGAACGGCCGTTCCGATCCGGATGCGGTCCGTCGCAGCGGCGAGCCAGGCGAGGGAGGTGAGCGGGTCGAGGTAGCGTCCGCCGGAACCCTCGGCGTCGTCAGGCGGGATCGCGATGTGGTCCGGCACCCAGAGGGCGTCGAGACCGGCCTCCTCGGCGAGGCGCGCGCTCTCCCGCAGAACCTCTGCGTTGGCGGCGGCCCCCATCAGTCGAAGCGCGAAGCCGAAGCGCATGCCGATCTCCGGGTTGCGGGTTTGGGTCGTTCGGAAGGAATCGACGGGCCGGTCGGGAACGATTCGGTCGAACTTAGCGCTTGCCTCGCGGCGTGTGCGGACCATCACGTTTCGACCGGATCGAGGCCCTCGAGTGGTTCCTTCGCTTCCCGGAACCGTGGGTTTCCGGAAGTACCCGGTCCGGATCGACGCACATTTCACGTTTGCGTTATTTTCCGCGCGCTGTCCGTAGGGTCCGGGGGCGATCGTCTCCGCCCGCGCGGCCCGGGAGGATCCATTCTGAGCGGCTCCGCCGATGACGACTTCATTTCCGTTCGAGACGTCGATCTCGCCTTCGGAAGTCGGATCGTCTACGACAAGCTCTCGTGTTCGATGCGCAAGGGCGGTGTCCATCTGCTCCTGGGGGGCAGCGGCTCCGGCAAGTCGACGCTCCTCCGGATGATCGGTGGCCTGCAGCAGCCGACCGAGGGAGAGGTGCGCGTCGCGGGCCAACGTCTCTCCGGGCTCCGGGAGCGCGACCTCGGTCAGATCCGCAAGGGGATCGGCATGCTCTTCCAGAACGGGGCGCTCCTCGATTCGATGACCGTGCTCGAGAACGTCGGACTCCCCCTTCGCGAGCACACGGACCAGTCGATCCCGCAGATCGCCGAGCGCGTTCGGACCGTCCTCTCGGCGGTGGGGCTCGAGGACGTCGAGCCGCTGCTTCCGAGCGAGCTCTCCGGCGGCATGCTCCGCCGCGTCGCCTTCGCCCGCGCGATCGTCATGGAGCCCGAGATCCTTCTCTGCGACGAGCCCTTTTCGGGGCTCGATCCGCTGAACGTCACTCGAATCGAAGATCTCCTCATGCGCTTGAATCGCGACCTCGGCCTCACGGTCGTCATCACGTCTCATCACATGGCGTCCTCCCTCCGCATGGCCGACCAGATCATCCTGCTCCGCGACCGCAACTGCGTCGCGGGCACCCCGGAGGAGCTGGCCGGAGGACACGACGAGGGCGTGATCGAATTCCTCGGTGAAGACGGGCGCGCCTATCTCGCGCGTCTCCACGAGATCGAAGGAGCGTCGCCGGCATGATCGAATCGATCCGCTCCCTCGGTTCGCGCACCAACGAGCAGCTCGAGGGCCTCGGGCGAGTTACCGCCTTCGGCACGGCGATCACCGGCGCGACCCTTCGGCCGCCCACCCGCTTCGGCTTCTTTCTACGCGCGCTCTACGACGCGGGCGTCCTTTCTGTCGCGTTGATCGCGCTCTCCGGCTTCACGGTCGGGATGGTGCTCGGCCTTCAGCTCTTCAACGTGCTGACCCGCTTCGGGGCGGACGAGGGCCTCGGCGCGGTCGTCGGCCTCTCGCTGATTCGCGAGCTCGGCCCCGTGGTCTGCGGCCTGCTCGTCACGGGCCGTGCCGGCTCGGCGGTGACGGCCGAGATCGGCACGATGAAGGCGACCGAACAGCTCGACGGCCTGCGCATGATGGCGATCGACCCGATCCACTTCGTGGCGATGCCGCGGGCGCTCGCGCTGACCTTCGCGATGCCGCTCCTCAACGCGATCTTCATCGTCTTCGCGATCGCCGGGGCCTATGCGATCGGCGTCGCCAATCAGGGCATGGACGCGGGCGTCTACCAGTCCGGTCTCGAGAGCGCCGTCGAGTTCCGACAGGACGTGGCGCAGAGCCTCCTCAAGAGCCTCGTCTTCGGGATGCTGATCGGCCTGGTCTCGACCTACAAGGGCCACCACTGCGCGCCCAACGCCGTCGGCGTCGCGCGCGCGACGACCTCGACGGTGGTGACCGCCTCCGTCGTCATTCTCTTGTCCGACTACGTGATCACGGCGCTCTGGGGCGTCTAGTTTTTCGCCTGCGGGCGCTCGGCGAAGCGGTGCCTCGACCGAGCCGAGCTCGAAAGGAAGGATCGATATGCAGAGCAACGCCACCCGCGACCTCGTCGTCGGCCTCTTCGTCCTGATCGGACTGCTGGCGCTCGCCTACCTCTCGCTCCAGGTGGGCGGCATCGAGCTCTCCCAGGGCGAGAAGATCCTGCTCAAGGCCACCTTCGACGACATCGGCGGCCTCTCCGCCCGCGCACCGGTCCGCGTCGCCGGCGTGAAGATCGGCCAGGTCTCGGGGATCGACCTCGACGAGGACCTGCGCGCGACGGTCAGCCTCGAGGTCGACGCGGACGTCGGGCTCTCGATCGACTCCTCCGCGGCGATCCGGACCGCCGGGCTGTTGGGCGACCAGTTCATCGCCGTCGAGCTCGGTGCCGAGGATGATGTGCTCCTCGACGGGGAGGCCTTCCAGTTCACCGAGAGCGCCCTCTCGATCGAGAAGCTCGTCGGCCAGCTCGTCCACGACGCGGGCGTCTAGACCAGCCGATCGACTTCGAGAGACGATGTTGGTCGGCGGCGTAGCCGGTCGGTCGTCTGGCACGTAGTATCCGCGCGACCCGCTGGCCCATCCATCTGGAACGTCTCGTGAACTCCGCCCGTCGAATCTTTCCGTCCACGCTGATCGCGGTTCTCATGCTGCTGGTCACGACCGGGTGTGCCTGGCGAGAGGGGCCGGACCCGCTGGAGGACGCGAACCGCAAGGTCTTCGCCTTCAATGAAGGGCTCGATCGCTACCTGTTGGCGCCCGCGGCGACGGCCTGGGACTTCGTCGTGCCCGAGTTCGCGCAGAAGGGCCTCGACAATTTCTTCGGTCACCTGAACATGCCGATCGTCCTCGCGAACGACATCCTCCAGGGCAAACCGATCGCGGCCTTCGAGGACCTCGCGCGGATCACGCACAACACGGTCTTCGGCTTCGGTGGCTTCTACGACATTGCGACCGACCTCGGAATTCCCGAGAACGACGAGGATTTTGGTCAGACGCTGGGCTACTACGGGACGCCCGCGGGGCCCTACCTGATGGTTCCGATCCTGGGCCCGTATACGCTTCGGGACGGCTTCGGCGAGATCGTGGACACGACGGCGACGGGCTATCTCTACTCTCCCGTCTGGACATCGGCGCGTACGCTGAATCTCGACACGGCTGAACTCTGGGGCGTCTCGATCGGTCAGAAGGGCCTGGAGCTCCTGAACCTGCGCTCGATCTTCGACGAGGAGCTCGAGGAGAGCCGGAAGGACGCCTTCGACTACTACGTGTTCGTGCGCAACGCCTATCTCCAGAGCCGGGCGGCGAAGGTGGCCGACCAGACCGACGCGCCGGTGATCGACGAAGACGACCTCTACTTCTTCGACGAAGAGGAGTTCGAAGAGGATGAGGAAGAGGAGGACTATGATGACATCTGAGCCGACGGTCGACGGACTCCGGGCGCGTCATCGGGTCTCGCTGACCCGGCGAAGCTCGCGGCGCGCGTTCACGCGCGGCGTGCTCGGCGGGATCGCGATCCTGCTCGTGAGCGCGCCGGTGGGTTTCTCCGCCGATGACTCCGCCGAAGAGGCCGAGCTGACGGCGGAGCCCACGCAGATCATCGAGAAGGCCGCCGGTCAGATCATGGCCGTCCTCGCGCGCAAGGACGAGCCCGCCGAGGTCCGCGTCCGAGAGATCGAGGAGATCGCCTACGCGATCTTCGACTTCACCACGATGTCGAAGCTCGTGCTGGCTCGAAACTGGCGGAAGATGGACAAGCCGAAGCGCGCCGAGTTCGTCCGCGAGTTCAAGACCCACCTCTCACGGACCTACGGCACGCGTCTGGATCGCTACGACCAGGAGGAGGTCGAGGTCTACGGCGCCCAGGTCGAGGTCCGAAACGACGTCACGGTCAAGAGCCGGATCGTGGGCGGCCAGTTCGACGGCGCGGAGATCGCCTACCGCCTGCGCAACCGCAAGGACGCGTGGAAGATCATCGACGTCGTGATCGAGGGCGTCTCCCTCGTCTCGAACTACCGCTCCCAGTTCGCGACCGTGCTGAACGGCGGAACGATCGACGATCTCATCACGAAGCTGAAGGACAAGAACTTCGTCGTCGACCAACCGGCGCCCGAGAAGGGGCAGGGGTAGGCCCGCCTGCCTTCACCGGAGAAGGGAGTCGCGCGGAAATGCGGGCGAAGTACGAAGGCCAGGCCTTCACGGATCGGTTCGGACCCTGGGCCGCGATCGCAGGCGGCTCGGACGGGATCGGCCGGGCCTTCGCGGAAGTGCTCGCCGAACGAGGCTTCGACCTCGTCCTGATCGCGCGCAACGAAGCGAAGCTCGAGGACACGGCCCGCGCGATCCGGGATGCCCACTGTGTCGAGGTCCGGGTCGCGAGCATCGATCTGACCGGGGCCGACCTCGAGAAGGAGGTCGCTCAGGCGCTCGAGGGCCTCGACCTCGGTCTCTTCATCTACAACGCGGGCTCGGGACGCGGCATGGGGCCCTTCCTCGAGTCCGAGGCCGATCACTGGCTCCACCAGATGGAGCTCAGCTGCCGTGGACCGCTCCTGCTCTCGCATCAGGTCGGCCGCACGCTCTGCGCCCGGGGCCGGGGCGGCCTGATCATCATGTCCTCGCTGAGCTCGCTCTGCGGAAGCGCCTATACGACGACCTACGCCGCATCGAAGGCCTTCGACACGATCCTCGCCGAAGGGCTGTGGCAGGAGTTCGGGCCGCAGGGCGTCGACGTCGTCGGCTGTCTCGCCGGATCGACGGATACCGAGACCTTCCGCGAGGACACCGGGGGGAGCGACGAGGCGATGGATCCCCGGGACGTCGCCCTCGAGACCCTCGCGTTCCTCGGGCGCGGGCCGACCTTCGTTCCGGGCGCCGCGAATCGCGCCGGGGCGAAGGCGATGTGGCCGGTTCCCCGGATTCCCCTCGTCCAGGCGCTCAGCAGGGTCAATGCGACGAACTTCGCGCTGCCGTATCACGCGCAGGAAGGCGAGGAGTTCGGGGATCTCGACTAGGCTCCGTCCGGGGACTCGAACCCGGGAGACGGAATGGGAAAGCTCGAAGGCAAGGTCGCACTCGTGACGGGAGCGGCCTCCGGTGTGGGTCGGCAGACGGCGCCATGGGCAGCCCCGAGCAGGTCGCGGACCTGATCGCGTTCCTCGCCTCGGACGAGGCGGCCTACATCAACGGCGAGGACATCGTGATCGACGGCGGCACGCGCTCCGCGATCTAGTCCCGGCTCCGGGTGATCGCCGTCGCGCGCTCAGTCCTCGCTTCCGTTCGGGTCGCGCCAGGTCCGCTCGAAGGGGAGGCGCCAGGCGCGCGGCGCGATCAGCTGGTGGATCGCGTTCGGTCCCCACGACCCCACCGAATAGGGACGGGCGGGAGGCGGTGTCTCGAGGAGCGGCGCGGCGACCTCCCAGAGACGCTCGATGCCTTCCGCGGTCGTGAAGAGCGTTCGGTCCCCGCGCATCGCGTCGAGGATCAGCCGCTCGTAGGCCTCGAGGACGTCGCCTGCGAACTCCGTGTCGCGCATGGCGAACTGCAGGCTGAGCTTGTCGAGCCGCATGCCGGGCCCCGGGCGCTTCCCGTAGAAGGAGAGCGACATCTTGGAGACGTCGGAGAGGTCGAAGGTGAGGTGGTCCGGGCCGTGGGCGCCGACGCCGGAGTCGGCGGGGAACATGCTCTTGGGTGGTTCCCGGAACGCGATCGAGATGATCCGCTGACCTTCGGCGAGCCGCTTCCCGGTTCGCAGGAAGAAGGGCACGTCGGCCCATCGCCAATTGTCGATCATGCACTTGAGGGCGATGAACGTCTCGGTCTCGGATTCCGGATCGACCCCCTCGATCTCGCGGTAGTCGGCGTACTGGCCGCGCACCACGTCCTCCGGATGAATCGGCTGCATGCTCCGGAAGACCTTGTTCTTCTCCTCGCTGATCGGGCCGGGTGCGAGCTCCGTCGGCGGCTCCATCGCCGTGAACGCGAGGATCTGGAAGAGGTGCGTCACGACCATGTCGCGGAAGGCGCCGGTCGCCTCGTAGAACGCCGCCCGCGTCTCGAGTCCGAGCGTCTCGGGCACGTCGATCTGGATGTGGTCGATGAAATTCCGGTTCCAGATCGGCTCGAAGAGCCCGTTCGCGAAGCGGAAGGCGAGGATGTTCTGCGCCGGCTCCTTGCCCAGGAAGTGGTCGATCCGGAAGATCTGCTCCTCGTCGAAGACCGCGTGCAGCTGACGGTTCAGGGCGCAGGAACTCTCGAGGTTCGTGCCAAAGGGCTTCTCCATCACGATCCGTGAACGCTCGACCAGACCGGCTTCGCCGATGGTCTCGACCGCGGAGAGCGCGGCGCCGGGCGGCACGCTCAGATAGTGGAGTCGTCGGCACTCTTCGTCGAGCTCGCGCTCGGCACGCTCGACGGCGTCACGCAGCGCGCTCGGGCCGGCTCCGAGCGGCACGTATTCGAGGAGCGATTCGAAGTGCCGGACGCGATCGGGCTGGGGCGCTTCGTCGGCGAATTCTTCGAGCGCCTCGCGGACGATGGCGCGGAAGCGTTCGGTGTCGAGCTCCTCGAGCGAGACGCCGATGATGCGGCTCTTGGGGACGAAGCCCTCACCGACGAGATGGAAGAGGCCGGGGAGGAGCTTGCGACGCGAGAGATCGCCCGTCGCTCCGAAGAGGACCACGACCTGCGGATATTGCGGACCGATGTCCGCCGCGTTCTTGCTCAAAGCCTGCCTCCGCGTCGATGCGCGTCGTCGTTCGATTCGAAGGTACGGCACTCCTTCGTCCGGCGCCGAGGGCGCGGCCCGCAGAGGCGGGAGAATCCGCGCGTCTGGGTCGGGTTCGGCCCAAACCGTCGGCCACCCACGATCCCTGCCGATCTCGGCGGAGGACTTCGATATGGTGGACACGCGCAGGTCGGCCGGGGACGCCCGGTCGTGGTCGTGACGGAGGGGCGAATGCAGATCGCGCTGGTCGGACTCGGAAAGATGGGCGCCAACATGGCGCGTCGGCTGATGCAGGGGGGGCACGAGGTCGTCGTCTACGACCTCGATCGCGAGGCCGTCGACGCGTTGGAGAGCGAGGGCGCCGTCGGGGCGACCGATCTCGCCGATCTCGCGACGCGACTCGAGGCTCCGCGCGCGGTCTGGGTGATGGTGCCCTGTGGTGATCCGACGGAAGCCGTGATTCGCGACCTCGTTCAGGTGCTGGGGCCCGACGACGTCATCATCGACGGCGGCAACGCCCACTACAAGGATGACGTTCGCCGGGCCGGCGAGCTGGCGGAGTCCGGCCTCCACTACGTCGACGTGGGCACGAGCGGCGGCGTCTGGGGACTCGAGCGGGGCTACTGCTTGATGATCGGCGCGTCGGAGGCGATCTGGAACCGACTCCGGCCCGTCTTCGCGACCCTGGCCCCGGGACGCGGCGACATCGAGGCCACCCCCGGCCGGCGCGCCGGCGCCAGCACCGCCGAGGAAGGCTACCTCCACTGCGGCCCGCCCGGAGCCGGGCACTTCGTCAAGATGATCCACAACGGGATCGAGTACGGCATGATGCAGGCCTACGCGGAAGGCTTCGACATCCTGCGCGCCCAGGGCGGCGAGAGCGTCGAAGAATCGCTGCGACTCTCGCTCGACGTCGGTGAGATCGCGGAGGTCTGGCGGCGCGGCAGCGTCGTGACGTCCTGGCTGCTCGACCTGACGGCTTCGGCCCTCGCGAAGAGCCCGGAGCTCGACGAGTACTCGGGCCACGTCTCCGACTCGGGCGAAGGGCGCTGGACCGTCGAGGCGGCCGTCGAATCCGGGACACCCGCCGAAGTGCTGACGTCCTCGCTCTATACCCGCTTCCGTTCGCGCAAGAGCCACACCTTCGCGGAGAAGATCCTGTCCGCCATGCGCGCCGGCTTCGGCGGCCACCAGGAGCCACGTTAGTTGGCCGACCCCGCGCCGGACTCCCTGCAGCCGCTGGCTTCCGGAGGTCGCCTTCATCGGTTTCCCGACGCCGAAGCCGTGGCGCGCTCGGCGGCGGACGCCTTCGAGGCGGAGGCGGTCGCGGCGATCGATGCGCGCGGCGCGTTCCGGGTCCTGCTCTCCGGAGGCTCGACTCCGAAGCGGATGCTCGAGGTGCTCGCCGAGCGGGTCGACGACGTGCCTTTCGGCTGGGACGCCGTCCGCTTCTTCTTCGGCGACGAAAGGTCGGTCGGGCCGGATCATCCGGATTCGAACTACGGGATGGCGTGCCGCGCGCTGCTCGACGCGATCCCGGGGTCGGCGCGGCGCGCGGAGCGATTGCGGGGAGAGGCGCCGGATCCGTCGGAGGCGGCGCGCGACTACGAAGCGTGCGTGGCCCGGGAGTTCGGGGTCTCCACCCACGGCGCGCCCCCGGCCTTCGATCTGGTCTTCCTCGGGATGGGAGACGACGGTCACACGGCTTCGCTGTTTCCGGGGACCGCCGCGCTCGAGGAGCAGACGCGCTGGTTCGTCGCGAACGAGGTACCGCAGCTCGGGACCCGTCGATTGACGGCGACCTTTCCCCTGCTCGCCGGCGCGCGGCGGATCGTCTTTCTGGTTTGCGGAGCGGGGAAGCGGGCGCGCATGGCCGAGATCATGAGTCCGAATCGGGATCCCTCCGCGGTTCATCCGTGCGAGCGTGTTCGAAACGAAGGGCGGCTCGACTGGTTCGTCGATCGGGCCGCGGTGGGCGATCTCCGATGAGTCGCCCCGATCGGATCGTGTCGCTCCTGCCTTCCGCGACCGAGATCGTGTTCGCGGTCGGCGCGGGGGATCGGCTCGTCGGTCGTTCCCACGAGTGCGACCATCCCCCCGGCGTCGAAGTGCTCCCGGTACTCACGCGCCCGAGGCGGTCGCTGCCGCGCGCGAGCGGCGCGATCGATCGGACGGTCCGGGAGATCGTCGCCGAGGCGATCGCCGTCTACGAGCTCGACCTGCCGACCCTGGAATCGGCTGCCCCGGACCTGATCGTGACGCAGGACCTGTGCGAGGTCTGCGCCGTCTCCCTCGACGACGTGCGGCAGGCCCTGAACGAGCTGGCGGCGCGGGACGTCGAGATCTGCAGCCTGAGTCCGCTTCGTCTCTCCGACGTATGGGAGGACGTGCGGCGGGTCGGGCGCGCCGCAGGGCGCGCGTCGGAAGGGGAGGCGGCCGCGCGATCCTTCGAGGCGCGCTGCGCCGCGCTCGGCGAGGCGACCGCTCTGCTCGGGCGCCCTCGGGTCCTGACGATCGAGTGGCTCGACCCGGTCATGATCGGCGGGACGTGGATGCCGGAGCTCGTCGAGATCGCCGGCGGCGAGGCGCTCGTGACCCGGGCGGGCGATCACGCTCCGACCCTCGAGCTGGACGCGCTGCGCGCCCTCGACCCCGACGTCGTCGTGCTGAAGCCCTGCGGTTTCGACGTCGCGCGGACCCTCCGCGAGACGGCGCTGTTCCGAACGATGCTTCCCTGGGAGGAGTGGCGCGCGGCGAGGAGTGGAGAGGTCTACGTCGCCGATGGCAACGCGTACTTCAATCGGCCCGGTCCGCGGCTCGTCGAGTCCGCGGAGATCCTGGCGGCGATCCTCCATCCAGGGTCGTTTCCCGACCTCGTCGCGCGCCACGGACCCGAGCTCCGGCGGATCACGCCCGAAGGCGAGGCCGTCGCGTTCCGCTGACTTCGAGGGAGGGCCGAACGAGCGTGCCGCTCAGCCGCCGTCCCCCGGCTCCTCCGCCTCGGGCGGGGTCGCGTCCTGGAGGTCGTTCCGGAAGCCCTCGGGCAGCTGCACCTTCTGCCGTCCGCCCTTCTTGCCGCGCTTGACGCGCATGGCAGTCGGCGGAAAGGCCATCTCCGGATCGCCTTCGTCGAGAATCGCGTCGAGCTCGGAGAGCGAGTCGATCCGGATCAGCTTGTCGCGCATCTTGGTCGAGCCCGGGAAGCCCTTGGTGTACCAGGTCGCGTGCTTTCGAAAGTCGCGGATGCCGATCCGCTCGGTCACCCATTCGCAGAGGAGGCGTGCGTGGGTGCGCATCGTCTCGATCACTTCGCCGAAGTTCGGCGGGTCCGGCGGCGCAACGCCTGCGAAGACGGCAGCGAGATCGCGGAAGAGCCACGGGCGACCGAGACAGCCGCGCCCGACGACCACGCCGTCGCAGCCGGTCGCGCGCATCATGCGAAGGGCATCGTAGGCTTCCCAGATGTCGCCGTTGCCGAAGACGGGGATCGAATCGACGGCCTGCTTGAGCTCGCCGATCGCGTTCCAGTCGGCCTCGCCGTCGTAGAGCTGGGCAGCGGTCCGAGCGTGGAGGGCGATGGCCTTCACGCCTTCGGCCTCGGCGATCCGGCCGGTTTCGAGGAAGGTCATCCAGTCGTCGTCGATCCCCATGCGGAACTTGATCGTGACGGGGATGTCGCCCGCGTTCTTCACGGCGGCGCGCACGATCGATTCGAGGAGCCGCGGCTTGGCCGGAATCGCTGCGCCGCCCCCCTTTCGCGTGACCTTGCGGACCGGGCATCCGAAGTTCATGTCGATGTGATCGACGCGGTCCTCGCCGACGAGGAGCTTCGTCGCCTCGCCGACGTAGTGTGGGTCGACGCCGTAGAGCTGGAGGCTGCGCGGGCTCTCGTCGGGATCGAACTCGGCGAGGTGCATCGTCTTCGCGTTCCGCTCGACCAGCGCCCGGGCCGTGATCATCTCGGAGACGTAGAGCCCGGCGCCGAAGCTTCGGCAGAGGCGCCGGAAGGGCGCGTTCGTGATCCCGGCCATCGGCGCGAGGACGACCGGCGGGTCCGCCAGGATCGGGCCGAGGGAGACCGGTGCGAACTCGCCGGGGGCGGCGGGCGCGACGTCGCGGTTGATCTCGCTTACGTAGGTGGGGTCCAAGTCGGCATTCCAGCGCACAGGCAGGCGGGTAGATACCACGCCTCGGGCGTCCCGTGAATCGCGGTCGGCGCACGGACGCCCACGAGGCCGTCGCCCGTGGGGTCGCGCGCCGTCGTGTATGCGATCGGTCCGGCCGCCGGGCCCGTCGCTTGCCCCGAGCGCCGATCCGGGCTCTCTTCTGCCCATGAAGCGACTGCCGCCGTTCCTGCTCGTGTGGACCCTTCTCCTCCTGCCGTCCGCCCCGACGCAGGCGCAGGTCGGGCTCTTCCCGACCGAGGTCGAGCGGGTCGACGTGATCGTGATCGAGCGGGACGGTCGCGAACTCTACGCCTTCGATTCGGTGACGGGCGGACGCGTGACCGCGCGACTCGAAGTCGCCGAGGAGGTTCTCTTCCAGGCGAGTCGAGGGCGGGTCGCCGTCGTCGTGACCGATCGACGGGCGCTCGGGGTGACGCCGGGCCGCGACTGGAGCGAGCTCCGGTTCCGGATCGAGGAGTCGCCTGCGGCGTCGGTCCTGGTCGAAGACCGGCTGGCCCTCCTGGTCTCGAATCGCCGCGTGCTCGCGTTCAACGGTCTGGATGGTTGGGTCGAGGAGGCGTTCTCGCCCAACGAGGTCGCGACGGCGGTCCGGGTCGGAACGGCCGTCGGTGTGGTCACGACCAATCGCCGTGCGCTCGGGATCGCGCCTCGTCTGCGGAGGTTCGCGTCGGAGGCGCTGCAGCTGCGCGAAGGCCTCGAGGCGGTGACGGCGCAGGATACGCTGGTGACGATCCGGACCGCGCGTCGCATCCTCGTCTTCTCCGCGCCGCGTGGGACGTGGACGACACAGAAGCGTCTGCTGCGCTGACTCGGAATGCGCTCGTTCGGGTGCGTTCCGCGTCGTGCGTTCGGGCGCGGGCTGCCCGGAGCGCCTCGAACTCGAGGGGCTCGACGATCTTCGAGGCGCCCCGTGCCTCGCGCTTCGGGTCCAGCCGGATCCCCGTCGCGTCGCCCACGCGATCGAGACCGTCGAAGCAGCCGACGATCGAAGCCGCCTGGGCCGTGGCGCTTTCGCCGACCGCGGGGATCAGGGTCCGTGCGCCGCCGGGTCCGCCGCTCAGACGGCCTCGATTCGGGCCACCCGCCAGTCGCGTCCCGCGCGGCTCTGCGCCTGGGTGCGCGCGCCGGCTTCGCTGTTCGAACGGACCTGGAGCGTCTTGCTCTGGGGCCGGTCGAAGCGAATCAGGCGGACGCGGTAGGACCGCATCTGCGTGTCCCAGGTCCGGGGCATCGCTGCGGCGGGCTCGTTCGTCTCGTTCAGGTCCAGGGTGTGCTGCTCATCCATCGCATCGTCCTCCGATGCATCTGGGTCGTCGGAGCCCCGCTCCGGGGACCGTCGATCTACCCACCGACGCCCCTTTGCTTCCGCTCTGCCGATCTGCGAGGTGCCGTTCCCCGCGGGCCAGACTCGAGCCGCGGGAGCCCCGAGGTTCCCCCGCTTGACGATTGCGGCGAATGGCCCACTCTACGCCGCACCCCCCCACAGATCGCTCCACACAGGAGCCCGCCGCCGCGGACCGCGCGTCTCGAACGCCTGCAGAGCCGGCCTCCAGGGGTCCGCGCCGAGCATCGCCCGACTCGTGCGAAGCGCCCGTGCGCGCGGAGTCCGACGTCCGACGGACCGCAACCTGCGGAAGGGCTGGGAACATGGCCGCCAAGAAGAAAGCCGCGAAGAAGAAGGCCGCTGCGAAGCCCAACGGCTCCGGCGGGAAGAAGGACGTCAAGTACGACGAGAAGGCGATCCAGACCCTGGACGCCCTCGAGCACATCCGGCTGCGGACCGGCATGTACATCGGCCGCCTCGGCGACGGCACGAATCCCGTCGACGGCATCTACGTGATGATGAAGGAAGTGATCGACAACTCGATCGACGAATTCATCATGGGCGAAGGCAAGAAGATCGAGATCTCCCGCGACGACAAGACCGTCGAGGTCCGGGACTTCGGTCGCGGCATTCCCCTCGGCAAGGTCGTCGAGTGCGTGAGCCAGATCAATACCGGCGGCAAGTACAACGACGACGTCTTCCAGTTCTCCGTCGGCCTGAACGGCGTCGGCACCAAGGCGGTCAACGCGCTCTCGTCGGACTTCGAGGTGAAGAGCGTCCGCGACGGCAAGTACAAGCAGGCGAGCTTCGTCCGCGGGAAGCTCAAGAAGGAGAAGGGTGGGAAGTCGAGCGAGCCGAACGGGACCTACATCCGCTTCACCCCGGACGAGGAGATCTTCGGCGACTACGCCTTCCAGGAAAACTTCATCGAGCACCGCCTCCGCTACTACGCCTACCTGAATCGCGGTCTCAAGCTCCAGTACAACTGCCCGCCGCGGAAGGACACGTTCCAGTCGAAGGCCGGCCTGAAGGATCTGCTCCTCGACGAGCTCGGGGAAGCGCAGCCGCTCTACGAGATCGCGACCGGGGACGGGGACCACTTCGAGATGGCCTTCACCCACGGCAACGCCTACGGCGAGTCCTATTTCTCGTTCGTGAACGGCCAGTACACGAACGACGGCGGGACCCATCAAAGTGCGTTTCGCGAAGGCTTGCTCAAGGGCGTGAACGAGTTCTCGAAGAAGAGCTACGCGGGCGAGGACGTGCGCGACGGAATCGTCGCGGCCATCAGCGTGAAGCTCCAGGATCCCGTCTTCGAGAGCCAGACGAAGAACAAGCTCGGTTCCGCCGACGTACGGAGCTGGCTCGTTCCCGCGGTCAAGGACCAGGTGATCCGCTGGCTCCACGCCAACAAGAACGAGGCGAAGGTCCTCCTCGAGAAGGTCGCCCTCAACGAGAAGGTCCGGAAGGAGCTCTCGGCGATCAAGAAGGATGCCCGGGAGCGCGCCAAGAAGGTCGCGATCCGGATCCCGAAGCTCACCGACTGCAAGTTCCACTACGACGATCCGAAGGCGAAGCGCCGCGAGGACACGACGATCTTCCTCTCCGAGGGCGACTCGGCGGCGGGCGTAATGGTCCCGACCCGCGACGTGTACACCCAGGCGATCTTCTCGCTCAAGGGCAAGCCCCTCAACTGCTACGGGCTGAAGCGCGATGCGATCTACAAAAACGAAGAGCTCTACAACATCATGCGCGCCCTCGGAATCGAGGAGAGCCTCGAAGGGCTTCGGTACAACCGCGTCGTGATCGCGACCGACGCCGACGTCGACGGGATGCACATCCGCAATCTGCTGCTCACGTTCTTCCTCCGGTACTTCGAGGATCTCGTCCTGAAGGGGCACGTCTACATTCTCGAGACGCCGCTTTTTCGCGTCCGGAACAAGAAAGAAACGCGCTACTGCTACACCGACGCCGAGCGCGACGAAGCACTCGAGGCGATCAAGGGTCCGGAGGTCACCCGGTTCAAGGGCCTCGGCGAGATCAGCCCCAAGGAGTTCGGCCAGTTCATCGGCGACGGAATTCGACTCGTGCAGGTCAGCGTCGGCTCGATGGGTGAGGTCGAGAAGAGTCTCGACTTCTTCATGGGCAAGAACACGCCGGCCCGCAAAGAATTCATCGTGGACAACCTTGCTACGGACGTTCTTTGAACGTCCTTCGCAACATCGTCCACGACGATCGTGAGACTCTTTTCCTTGCGGTCGTCTGAGCTTGCTCGATGGAGTGGAAGAGGCCAGTTCGGCGCACCCTGGGTCGGGACGCCATGCATCTTGTTCGCGGCGCTCGTCGCTGCTGATTCGAGGGGAATGAATCGATGAGCCAACTCGAGAGCTTGATGAAGGACCACTTCATCGAGTACGCGAGCTACTTCATCCTCGATCGCGCGATCCCGGAGCTCCGAGACGGTCTGAAGCCCGTCCAGCGCCGGATCATGCACACGCTGTTCAAGATGAACGACGGCCGCTTCCACAAGGTGGCCAACGTCATCGGCGACACGATGAAGCTCCATCCGCACGGGGACGCGTCGATCGGCGATGCGCTCGTGGTCCTGGCGAACAAGGACTACTTCATCGAGCGCCAGGGGAATTTCGGCAACGTCCTGACGGGCCACCCCGCCGCCGCGCCGCGCTACATCGAGTGCCGACTGACCGATCTGGCGCTCGAGACCATGTTCCATCCGGCGCTCACCGAGTTCGTCGACTCCTACGACGGTCGAAACCAGGAGCCCGTCGTCCTCCCGACCAAGCTCCCGGTCATCCTGATGACCGGCACGGAAGGGATCGCGGTCGGGATGTCGACCAAGATCCTGCCCCACAACCTGCCGGAGATCTGGGCGGCGCAGATCGCGATCCTCAAGAAGAAGAAGTTCAAGCTCTTCCCGGATTTTCCGCAGGGCGGTCTGATGGACGTCTCCGCCTACGAGGACGGTGCGGGCAAGGTCGACCTTCGGGCGAAGATCGAGTCGCGCGACAAGAAGACGGTCGTGATCCGTGAGATCCCCTTCGGCACGACGACCGAGAGCCTGATCGCCTCGATCGAGGCGGCGGTCCAGAAGGGGCGCGTCAAGCTCTCGTCGATCGACGACTTCACGACCGACAAGGTCGAGATCGAGCTCTCGATCGCCCGCGGCTCCGACGCCAAGGAAGTCATCCCGCAGCTCTACGCCTACACGGACTGCTCGGTCTCGGTTTCCTCCAACCTCGTCGTGATCGACGACCGGAAGCCCATGCAGCTCTCGGTCACCGAGATCGCGAAGGCCTTGACCGAGCAGCTCAAGAAGCAGCTCAAGGCCGAGCTCGAGTACGACCGGGAGCAGCTGATCGATCGCAAGCACTGGCTGACGCTCGAGCAGATCTTCGTCGAGAAGCGCGTCTACAAGCAGATCGAGAACAAGAAGACCGCGGACGGCGTTCGCAAGGCCGTCTGGGACGGGATGCAGAAGCACAAGCGTCTCTTCGTCCGTCCGATGGTCGACGAGGACATCTCGAGGCTCCTCGAAGTCCGCATCCGCCGGATCTCCGCCTACGACATCGAGCGCAATCGCCAGGAAATCGCGGACATCAACAAGAAGATCAAGGAGATCGAGCGCAAGCTGAAGAACATGGTCAAGACGACCGTGGACTATCTCGAGGGGATGATCGAGAAGTACGGTGAGCAGTACCCGCGCCGCACGCAGATCACGGAGATCCAGCAGGTCGACAAGAAGGCCGTCGCGCGCCAGAACCTGCGCCTCTCCTACGACAAGAAGTCGAGCTTCTTCGGGACCGACGTCCGCGGCGACCAGTTCAAGATGACGGTCTCGGAGTTCGAGCACGTGCTGGGGATCGCGAAGGACGGGACCTATCGGATCATGAACGCGCCGGAGAAGGTCC
Organism: bacterium; assembly: GCA_024742285.1. NCBI lineage: Bacteria > bacterium. Next base: position 221,238 of record JANSYR010000003.1, read on the forward strand.
TCTTCACGGGCCCCATGATCTACGCCGAGCTCTTCGACCCGGAGCAGGGCACGGAGTTCATCGTCGTCTACCGCGACAAGAAGAAGATGGCCTTTGCCAAGAAGATCAAGATCGAGAAGTTCATCCGGAACCGCGAGTACCGCCTGATCAAGGAAAAGGGGGGGCGGGTCGACCTCTTGCTGGGCCCCGACGAGCTCGGCACGGTCCACATGGATTTCGTCCCCGCGAAACGGCAGCGCCTCAAAGAAGCGGACTTCGACCTCGGCGGCCTAGAGTGGACCAGTCCGACGGCGCGGGGCGTGCGGATGGCGCCCAAGCCCGTCGGCAAGGTCAAGTTCCTGCCAGCGCCCGAGGGCGACGGCGGCGCCAGGAAGAAGGGCGCGACGAAGAAGGCCGCCGGTACGAAGGCGGCGAGCGGCAAGGCGAAGAAGGATGGCAAGCAGGGCGATCTCTTCTAGGGCGGGGGCGAGGCGGATGTTGGAGGTCTCACTCGTCGCAGCGCTCGTCCTGGGGATCCTCGTATTCGTCGCGTGCAACCGCGCCGACCGCGCCAAGGACTTCGCGGCAGCGGGTCCCGGGCTCGGGATGCAGTTCTCGGACGATCTGCCGGAAGACGCGGCGGCGGCGATTCGCGCGATACCCTCGGTCGCGCGGCGGACACGGAACTTCTTTCCGAGGGTGCTCGCGAACCCCGAGGCGATGGTCTTCGACTGGGTCTGGCAGGACGACCGCCTGAAGGACCGCAACCGCGGGACGCAGACGGTGGTGGCGCTCCGTCGGCCCGGAGCGGCGATGCCGGGGTTTCTGCTCGCGGAGAAGGCGGCGATCACGCGTGAGGACGCGCGGGCCGCGGGAGACGAGGTCGCGTTCACGTCTCCGGATCGATGGCTCGATCGATACGCCCTCCACGGCGAGGACAAGGAGGCGCTCCGGCGGCTCTTTCCCGAAGCGGCGCGCGAGGCGCTCACGACTCTAGCGGGTCTCCGCCTGGAGGGAGCCGGAGAGTGGGTGATCGTGTACGGACCCGAGCGCGACGTGGACCCGACGTCGTTCACGACGGAGCTCGCCACGGCGCGGGCGCTGGTGGAAAGCTGGGTCTCGCCGCCGACGGGATCTCAGTAGCGATTCCGCTGGTCCCGCGCGCGTAGATCCGCGGGCGGAGGAGCAGAAGCATGTGGAAGCGGTTGGGCATCGGATTCGCGCTGATCGTGGGCGTCCCTTTCTTCGTCGGCGTGGCGTTCCTGCTCGAAGCCCATCTCGAGCTGCGCGGCCTCGAAGTGCCGCTTCCGAGCGAGGCGGAGCGCGCCGCGTTCGCGGCCTCCGAGCCGGGACCGGTCTCGATCACCTGGCTCGAGAGCGGCCGCCAGCGACGGAGCGACGGTCTCTCGTCGACGACCGGGAGCTTCCTGCTCGGCTGGCCCGACGGACGCGAGTTCCTGATCGATGTCGGAATGACGGCGGATGGCATGCTCGAATTCGGCGCGGCCCTGGAGGTGGCGATGGACGCGGGTCCGATCCAGGTATTCGGTTCGGCGGGGGCCCAGCTCGGTCCCTCGGCCGAGCGGGTCGCAGGCGTCGGATTCAGCCATCTCCATCACGATCACACGGATGGCGCCGCCGAGCTCTGCCTCGCCCGGGACGGCGCGCCGCTCCCGATGGCCTGGGTACCGGATCAGGCGGAGCGCGGCAACTACACGACGGATCCCGGGCGGGCGCGACTGGACGACGCGACCTGCCTCGAGCCCGTGCGTCTCGCGCCCTCGAGCGCGGAGAGCGCGCTCCACCCGGTTCCGGGGCTCCCGGGACTCGCCGCGTTCACCGCGGGCGGGCACACCCCCGGCAGCACGGTCTTCGTCGCGCGCCTGCCGAACCGGATCGTGTACTTCGCAGGCGACATCACCAACGAGCGCCCACGTCTGCTCGCCAACGAAGGCAAGGGGTTCGTCTACAGCTACCTGATGGTGCCCGAGAACACCGGACGGCTCGACGTGCTCCGGCGATGGCTCGCCTCCCGACACGCCGAGGCGGACACCTTCGTCGTCGTGTCCCACGACCTCGAGGGGATGGCCGAAGCGGGGATTGCCCTGCCGGTCCGGTGATCGGGGCTAGCGGCCGATGTGCTCCAGGAGGAACTCCCGGAGCGCCTTGAAGTACCTGATCCGATCCTGGCTTCGCGCGAAGCCGTGTCCGGTCCGAGCCAGCTCGATCGTTCGGACAGGCGTGCCTTCGAGCTCGAGCGCGATCTTCATTCGGACGAGATGGTCCCAGTCGACGCGGCGATCCCATCGGCCGTGCGCCAGCAGGACCGGGATCCGGATCTTCTCGGCGTTGTATGCGGGGGAGTACTCGACCTGCTCGACGTAGTCTTCGTCGGGATTTCCGACGCGCTCTTTCATCCCCTCGACCAACCGTTCGCCCAGGAAGACGTCGTCGTTGTTGAACATCAGCGCGATGTCAGAGACACCCATGAGCGAGCTGGCGCACCGGTACGCCTCGGGCCGGCGCACGACGAGCATGAGCGCCGAGTATCCGCCGTAGCTGGCACCGTGGGTACAGATCCGATCGCCGTCGACCAACCCGCTCGACACGACCTGGTCGATGGCGGCTTCGATGTCGTCCTCGATTCCGCGACCCCATTGACGATTCCCGGCTTTCTCGAAGCGGGTGCCTCGTCCACCGGAACCGCGGTAGTTTACGCGCAAGATCGCGTAGCCCATCCTCGCTAGGTACTGGACGTCGGTGTTGTAGGTCAGCTGATCCGCCACGCCGATCGGTCCGCCATGAGGCATGACGACGAGCGGGGGTGTCCCCTTCATTCTCGGAGGGAGGGTGAGGAAGGCCGTTACCTCGATTCCGTCCGTCGATGCCACCCGGAAGCTCCGGCTCTGCGCGAGGATGTTGTTGTCGAGCCAGGGGCGGATCCGTCCGATCTCCTCGACATCGCCGCTCTCGATATCCAGCACGTAGAACCCCCCCCGGATCACCGGGCGGCGATACCTGGACGGAGACCACTCGCCCGTCGAGTGAGCGACCCGTGACCATCGGCCTCCGACCGGGGAAGGCGCGGTCGAGCGCGTCTCGTAGGAGTCCGTCGTTCGTCTCGAAGTAGTCCTGCCGGATCTCGCCCTCTTCGATGAAGGTCACGCCGAGGATTCCGCTACCGGAACCGTCATAGAGGACCGAGATGAGATCGGCCGTCGGATGCTCGTAGACGATGCGACCCACCTCGTCGTTCTCCGGGTCGTACGCGTAGAGGCCGTAGCGGTCGTCGTCCGGTTTGGTGGCCACGAGCATCGCGTCTCCCTCGCTCGTGAAGCCCATGGGTACCAGGTCGAGCTCGTAGATCTTCTCCTCGTCGGTCACCGTTCGCGCGATTCGCCAACTGGTCTCGCCTCGATTCCGGTACCGGATCCGCAGTACGAGTGGATCGTTGCCGATCGTGATGGCGCCGCGGATTTCGCCGCGCCCGTCCGAGAGCCAGCTGATCACGTCTTCGTCGAATGACGCGACGGGTTCTCGCCGCTCCTCGGATTCGGGCCTCGTCCAACGCCGCCAAACCTTGTTCGTCACTTCGAGGTCCGCGTAGGGGACGCGATAGACGGCGCGACCACGCTCGAAGGGTTGGAAGAGCAGCTCGCCCTTCACCTGCGTGAGCGCATCGACGACCCGGCCCGTCGTATTGACGTCGATCCTCTCGAACGCGAGGGGATCGTCGCCCCCGCTGAACGCGACCAGGCCGTAGAAGGTGCGCCTCGCCGTCGCGATCTTCGAGTTCGCATCCCAGCCGAGGAGGAGCGTGTCTTCATCGGACCACTCGAGATGGCTGAGGATGCAGGAGTCCAGATGGGCGCACGGAGCGAACTCCCAGACGATCCGGTCGTCGCCGCTTTCGAGATCGACGACCGCGGCTCGAGGCCCCTTGCGTTCGCGTCGATAGACGGCCACGCGTTTCCCGTTCGGGCTCACCCGCGCGAGAAAGTGATAGGGGTCGGAGAAGAGTTCGCTCACCGAGGCGAGGACCTTCACCTCGCTGGCCGTCGCGGGGACGACCGTCGTCATGAGAACGAGCACGAGAAGGAGTCGAAGGAGCGCGCTTCGTGCCCGGCGAGGCTCAGGGCTTCGCATCGTCGCCTCCTGACTCCGCGGATGCCTCGGCCCGGAGACGCTTGAGCCGCGTCGAGTAGTAGTTCAGGAAGTTGTCGCGTCGCCTCCCCGTGTAGCTCGCCGGATGTTCGAGGAGGAGCCAATCGGCTTCGTCGAGAAGCTTCTCGGCGATCTGTCCGCTCCGGTTCATGGTGAAGCTCATGAGCCGGAAACCGTCGCGAAACACGATCAGTCGGCCGGGGTAGTTGACCTCCCCTTCGTGCACGGTGAATTCGAGGAACGGGTTCTCGTCGTTCAGGTCGACCTCGAAGGGGACCATCTTTCCCCGACGCGGGTACCCCATGATCTCGACCCGGCGGAAGCGGTAGTCGCCCGCTTCGACCGCGATCAGCTTGAGAGAGTTTCCTTGCGGAAGATCTTCGATGCTGAACTTCCGGCCGGAGTCGCTCGTCGGCGCGACCCAGAGACGCGGGACGTCGTGGCTCAGCTGCATGTCGAGGAGCACGAAACCCTGGCCGGGTCCGAGTGCATGCTCCGTCTCGATCGGGCGCAGCGCGACTCGGAGCGTGCTCGCGGAGGTTCCGGCGCAGCTCGCGATCGAGAGAAGCGCCAGTGCACCCGACAGAGAGAGCCACCGGCGGAAGAGAACGCTGCGCATACGTCGATCATAGGCGGTCGAAGAGGCTGGCCATTGAACCGAGTTAAGCGCCCCGGCTGATCGCGAATCCCGACGAGGGCCTCGCGGCGGGGGCGGCGCCTGGTCGGGCCGATCGGGTCGAGGGCGAGAGAACGACCGTCTCCTGGCCCTCAGGGCCCCGACAGCCGATTCCGCTTGACTTTTCTTTCGATATTTCGATAGATATAAAAATATGGAAAAGCAAGACGTTCTCAGCGCCCTCGCAGCCCTCGCTCAGGAGACCCGGCTCGACGTGTTCCTGCGCCTCGTCCAGGCGGGGCCCGCCGGAATGCCCGCGGGCCAGCTGGCGAGCGAGCTCGGGGCGTCCCCCGCGACGCTCTCCTTCCACCTGAAGGAGCTGCGAAATGCGCGCCTCGTCCACTCGGCGCGTGAGGGAAGGTCGATCCGGTACGCGCCGGATTTCGCCGTCATCCAGGACATGGTCGGCTTCCTCGGAGACAACTGTTGCCGCGACTCGCCGTGTGACGCCGAGCTCGCGACGGATCTCGATCACTGAACGCCCGTCGGCGTCCAGGACGCCGCTCGAAAGGAACGAACATGAGACTGCAGCTCGCACTCAACGTGAACGACATCGACCAGGCGGTCGAGTTCTACTCGAAGCTCTTCGATGCGGAGCCCGCGAAGCGCAAGCCGGGCTACGCGAACTTCGCGATCGCCAACCCGCCGCTCAAGCTGGTGCTCTTCGAGGTGAAGGACGCTCCAGAGCGTCTCAACCACCTGGGGGTCGAGGTCTTCGAGGCCGAGGACGTGACCGCGGCGACGGAGCGTCTCAAGGCCGCCGGACTCGCCGATCTCGTCGAAGACGAAGCGACCTGCTGCTATGCGAAGCAGGACAAGGTCTGGGCGGTCGAGCCCCAGGGCCTGCGCTGGGAGTGGTATCGCGTCCTCGAGGACAGCGAGACCTTCGGCGAGGACGCGACCGGCGTCGTGGAGACCGAGGAGACGCCGAAGCCGCGGATCGAAGCCTGCTGCTAGACCCGCGCTTCCAGCTCAGTACTGCCGCCACCGCCGTTGGATGTGACGCTGGCGGACGTCGACCTCGCGTCGACGATCTGCCGTGCTCACGACGGGCGTGTCCGCGGGCAGGAGGTCCCGCACGCCCTCGATCGGTGTCACGACGGTCTTGAGCGTCGGCATCTGGTCCCGGGGCGGCAGCTCGTCGAAGAGGAAGCGCATCGACATCGTCGCCTTCTCGAGGCCCGTCGTGGCGAGCCAGCCCGGCGTGCCCGGATCCCGCTTGGAGATCACGTAGTAGCGCGCGCCGTCGGAGGCGATCGGGTTCTGGCTGCCCGTCTGACTGCTCACGTAGTTCGCCTGGTCCGGGGACTCGCCCCAGAGATTGCTCAGCTGGAACCCGACGTAGTGGGGCTCGACGGGCGACTCGACGCGAACGACCAGGGCCTCGTCGTTGCCGATCTCGAGGGTTCCGGCGGCGTAGAGCTGACCGGCGCCGGCGGTCCCACCGGCGATGAAGGGCGGGGACGGCGGGTTCAGGTCGTTCGACGGGAGCGCCTGACGGCCGTCGCCGTTGCGGTCACCGTTCACCTCGAGTCCGAGCTCGTGGAGTCGATTCCAGAACGCCACCTGGTTCGCGACGAGTCGGCCGATCTGCCCGAGGTGGAGGCCCATCTCGGCGCTCGAACGTGGCGGTCGGGGCATCCCGCGCATGTCCATCCGGACGATCTCGAGCTCGAGCGGGACCTCGTCGTTCCAGTCCGAGAAGATCTCGCGCACGTTGAGCTGGGTCGCGTTGCGCATCCGGTAGGTCGTCGTTCCGAAGACCGACGGGCAGGGGACCTCCGCACGGCTGGCGAGGAAGTGCCCCTCGTAGTCGTGGGGGCGGCGGGCGGCGACGACGATCTCGAAGCGTCCCTCGTCGTCGAGCTCGAGATCGAACTGATCGAGGGAATCGAGGGTCTGGTTCCGACACGCGGTCATCTCTTCGAGCTGCCCGGTCTGGCCGATCACCGCCGTCGAGGTCTGGAAGATCACCACTCGCGGCGCACGGGCCCCGTCTCCTCCCCGCTCGCCGGTCCGCCAGGCCCGCGAATCGAGAGCGCGTCCCCGGACGCGGTACACGCCCTCGGCATCGATCGTCGCCGAGAGGTACATCGTGTCGGGATTGTCGATCGTCCATTTCGAGAGCATTCGGACCGAGCGCTGGAAGTAGGGGAAGTCGGGATCGCGTTGGGTCTGCGCCTCGATGATCCGCGCGAGGTGACCGAGGAGGTACCGGTAGCCCTCGGCGAGGTTGCGGTCCGTCGGCTCGGGTGGAAAGAAGGTCGGATCTTCGATCGCCGTCCGCGCGTCCTCGAGTCCCTGTACGAAATCGACCCAGCCGCGCCCGAGCGCGACGGGAGCGACCGCCGACTCGGCGGAGACCGTGACCCTGGCCGGCGCCTCGCTCTCGGGCTCGCTCGTCCCGAAGAGTGCGCAGCCGGACGCGAGGAAGGGAGTCAGCATCAGGGCCCGCCAGGAGCGGCGTGCCGGGAGTCCGAACGTCAAGGGATTCTCCTCGTCGCCACGATGGGGAGCGATCGGGCGTTCCGGGGGCTGTCGTGGGTCCACGCGGCCGGTGGCCCGCCGGGCGGCGGGGCTGTTATCGTGGCCCCGGTCGTCGCGGGCGTCAATCGGGCTCGCGTCTCGCCACCGGTCGTAGGTGCACGCATGAATCGTCGCGCCCCGGGTGAGTTCGGCGACGTCACAGAACACGAGAACGATGGGAGTCGATTCATGGACGCGATGGAAGCCCTCTACACCACGCGCGCGATGCGCCGCGTGAAGCCGGACCCGATCCCCGACGAAGTCCAGAAGAAGATCCTCGACGCGGCGATCCGCGCGCCGAGCGGCGGCAACTCCCAGGGCTGGCGCTTCCTCCTGGTCGACGATCCCGAGGTGAAGGGCCAGCTCGGTCCGGTCTACCGCGGCTGCATGGACACGCTCTGGGGCTCGATCTACAAGGATCGGATCGACGCAGCGGAGGCCAATCCGGACGACCCCGAGAGTATCTCGACCATGAAGATGGTCCGGTCGGCGAGCCATCTCGCGGAGAATTTCGAGAGCTACCCGCTCTTCCTCTTCGGCTTCTGCCAGTTCGACAACAGCGGCGGCTCGATCTGGCCTGCGATCTGGAACGCCTGCCTGGCGGCGCGGACCGAGGGTGTGGGCTCGGCGGTCACGAGCGTCTTCTTCTTCCAGCTCGAAGAGATGAAGAAGATCCTCGGGGTCCCCGACGACACCTGGCACTTCGCGGCCTGCGTGAGCTTCGGCTACCCGACCGGGCGCTGGGGCGTCGCGCCGCGGATCCCGGTCCACGAGGTGTCGTTCCGGAACTCGTGGGACGGGGACCTCGGATTCGAGATTCCCGAGCCGCTCTTCCAGATGGACTGAGCCGCATGGCGGAATTCGACGCGGTCATGTGGGATTTCGGCGGAGTCTTCTCGCCGTCGCCCTTCACGACGGTCACGACCCTCGGGCGCGAGAAGGGATACGACCCCGACCGCTTCTTTGCCGCGGTCTTCGGCCCCTACGACGTGGACGGTGACCATCCGTGGCACCGCCTCGAGCGGGGGGAACTCGACTTCATGGGCGCGCGGGAGGAGATCATGTCCCTCGCGCGGGCCGAGGGCATGGAGGCGGATCCGATCGAGCTCTTCACCCGGATGGGTGAGGTCGGCGGCGGCATGCGGGCCGAGGTCATCGCGATGGCGACGACACTCAAGACCCGCGGCTTCCAGACCGCGATCGTGACGAACAACGCCCGGGAGTTCCGCGAGAACTGGACGAAGTCGGTTCCGATCGACGAGATCTGTCACGCGATCGTCGACTCGAGCGAGATCGGGATCCGCAAGCCGGATCCCCGGATCTTCGAGCACGCCCTCGTGACGCTCGGCGGGGTCGACCCGAACCGAGCGATCTTCGTCGACGACTTCGAGGCCAACGTCGAGGCGGCGGAGGCCCTCGGCTTCCGCGGCGTCCTGATGAAGGACGACTATCATCCGGCGCTCGAGGAGATCGAGCGATTGACGCGTTAGGTCACGGCGCGTCCACAGCCCGAGGACTGACCGAATGATCCGGCGATCGCCGATTCCCTTGCTGTGCACGAGCATGGCTCTCCTGCTGGTGCTCGCCTGCGCGACACCCCTCCGAGAACAGCCGTGGTACGAGGTCTCGAGCGATCGATTCACGGTCGTCTCGAATCTCGATCTCGACGAGGTGAAGAAGCTCGTCGTCTCGCTCGAACAGTTCCACGCGCTCGTCACGGTGACGACGAATCTCCGCGACTACGAGTCGCCGATTCCGACCGAGATCGTGGCGTTCGCGTCGCGTTCGCAGCTCGCGAAGTTCACGCGATCGAGGAACGTGGCGGGCGTCTTCATGCCCGGACTGCGGAGCAATCTGGTTCTGCTCGCGGAATCCGGGACTCGGCTCAGCGCGACCGATGTCGTACGCCACGAGTACGTCCACTACGTGGTGGCGAACGGCGCGGAGGCGCGCGTTCCGCTCTGGTACAACGAGGGCTTCGCCGAGTTCCTGAGTACGGCGAGAGTCTCGGACGGAAAGATGGTGGTCGGGGGCGTGCCCAGGCTTCGAGCCGACTGGCTCCAGCGCGGTCTCTGGCTCGACGCGAGGACGTTGATCGAGACTTCGGATCTTTCCGGGCTCCGGCGCAGCGACGTCGGAATGTTCTACGCCCAGGCCTGGCTCCTGGTCCACTACCTGAACCTCGATCGTCAGTCCGATCAGAAGATGATCGATGGCCTCAATCGGTATACGGCGCTCCTCGGGCGGGGAGTCGAGTCGGTCGAAGCCTTCGAGCGCGGTTTCGGCGAGGACGTGGACAGCCTGAACGAAAGTCTCCGGAACACGGCGAACGGGCGGTACGGATCTGGCTTGCAGCTCGTCGGGATGGACGTCGACAGGCTGGCCTACGATCGCGAGCCGCCGCGGGTCCGCGACCTGGCGCCCGGAGAGGTGTCGCTCGCGCTCGCTCGCGTATGCCTGAGGCACGGCGACTGGGACTGCGTTCGCGAGCGGGCGAGCCGGGCGGTCGAGGCGTCACCGTCGAGTGCGCGGGCGCATGCGATGCTCGGCGACGGGTACAAGGTCGCGAAGGAGTGGGATCAGGCCGAGTCGAGCTTCAGGCGAGCGCTCGAGCTCGCGGGCGATGACCCGATGGTGCGTCTCGACTGGGGCGAGTACCTGTTGTCGCGGGCGTACGACACGCCCGACGAAGACGAGAGGCGGAAACTCCTCGGAGAGGCGCGCGAGTCGTTTCGTGCGCTGCTCGACGCGAACGAGCGGAACCCCGAAGCCTGGACGGTTCTCGCTCAGACCTACGGTCTTCCGGGGGAGGACCTTTCATGCGCCCTCCCAGCGATCGATCGGGCCTTCGAGCTGCTTCCCTCTTCGGACGCCGTGAAACAGACACGTGCTCAGCTGCTGCTGCTCTCGGGGCAGCGACTCGAGGCGATTCGTGCGATCCACGGTTGGCTGGGGCTCGGTCACGTGACGTCGCCCCAGACGGCCGACGAGATCCTCGAGGGCATACTCGAGCAGCAGCGCCAACTCGCGTCGTCGCTCGGCGTCGACTACGTCGAACCGAAGGCCGAGTACTAGGCCTCGATCAGGACACCGTCCTTCTTGAGCTCGCCGACTTCGTGGACGGCGCCGAGCTCCTGGTCGAGATAGTCGGGGCCTTCCGCCGTGGGCAGGAACCATCCCGTCGGGCACATGGTCAGGATCTCGACGAACGAGAAGCCCTGGCCCTTCATCTGGGACTCGAACGCGCGGTCCAGGAAGCGTCGGGTCCGGTGGACGCCCTTCGCGTCGTGGACCGACGCGCGCGCGCAATAGGCGGTGCCCTGGAGCCGGGCGAGCAGATCACCGATCAGGATCGGATAGCCGTGCTCGCCGGCGTCGCGTCCCTCGATCGAGTTCTTGGTGCGCTGTCCGAGGACGGTGGTCGCGGTCATGTGGCCGCCGGTCTCGCCGAAGACGCCGTTGTTGAGCAGGATGCAGGTGACGTTCTCGCCGCGGGCGGCGGTGTGGATCACCTCCTGCAGGCCCTCGTTGACCATGTCGCCGTCGCCCTGGAGCGTGAAGACCAGGTTCTCCGGCAGCATGCGTTTCGCGCCCGTCGCGACGGAAGGGGCGCGACCGTGGAGCGCCTGGATCAGGTCGATGTCCATCAGGCTCGTGAGCGCCGTGTAGCAGCCGATCCCGATCGTCCCGATCGCACGCTGGCTCATACCCATCTCGTCGATCGCGTCGAGGATCTGGCGAAGGGCGAGAGGCTCGCCGCAGCCGGGGCAGAGGTCGTGCTCGCCCATCAGGGTGAGCGGCGGGAGCGAGGTGCCGGTCTGGCGGCAGGCACCGACGGGCGGTGCGTCGGTCGGGATCACGCGAAGCGGGTCGTTGGGGTCGGTCATCGGAGGACTCCTCGAAGGACGGAGTGAAAGAAACGGAGTGGAGGGAGCCGGCGGATCAGGCGACGACCCCGCGCGGAACGGGACGTCCCGCGTGGGCGTCACGGGCCCGTCCGGCGATCAGGTCGCTGTCGAGCAGCGCCCCGATCCCGAAGCCGGCCCCGTCCGTCGAGATGCCGCCGATCGGGACCACTGGAACGGAGCCGAGCAGCGAGAGCTGCACGTCTTCGATCATCTGGCCCGCGTTCTGTTCGAGCACGGCGACCTTCGAGCAGCCTTCGGCGGCCTTCACGAGGGCCTCCTTCGGGAAGGGCCACAGGCTGATCGGACGGAAGAGCCCGACCTTGATCCCTTCGGCCCGGAGGTCGCGCATCGCCGCGTGGGCGAACCGAGCGAGGGTTCCGAAGGCGACGATCAGCAGATCGGCGTCGTCTGTGTCGATCGCTTCGTAGCGTTGCTCCGCTTCGAGGATCTCGTCTTCCTTGTCGGCGAGATTCTGCCAGAAGCCGTTCGGGTCGATGCCCTTCGAGCCCTTCTCCATGCCGATCGGGTTCACGTTCCGCGAACGGCCCGAGCCACCGAGGGATCCGTCCACGGCCCAGTCCTTCGCGGGGAGCGATCCGAAGTCGATCTTCGGGGTCGCCACGGCCTCGGCGGTGTGCGCGATCAGGTAGTCGCCGTAGATCACGACCGGGTGGCGCCACTTGTCGGCCAGGTGGAAGGCGAGCTGGGTGAGCTCGACGGCTTCGCCGACGCTCTGGGGGGCGAGGACGATGTGGCGGTAGTCGCCGTGTCCGCCGCCGCGAGTGGCCTGGAAGTAGTCGCCCTGTCCGCGGGCCATGTTGAAGATCACGATCGGGATCTCCGCCCGCGTGATCTCCGACATCGACTCCTGCATGAGCGAGAGGCCCTGGCCCGTCGAGCCGGTCGCGGCGCGCGCGCCGGTCGCCGCCGCACCCCAGGCCTGGCCGATCGCCTCGATCTCGCTCTCGGCGTTGATGCAGGCGCCACCTTCGTCCGGCAGGCGCTTCGCGAAGCACTCGAGCACTTCGGTGAAGGGGGTCATCGGGTAGCCCGAGAAGAATCGGCAGCCCGCCGCGATCGCGGCTTCGGCGATTGCCTCGGAGCCTTCCATCAGTCGTCGTTCGGTCGTGGACACGTTCATCGTCCTCTCGTCGTGGACACTTTGGGGCTCCCTACGCGTCGAAGCGGTAGACGTCGAAGCAGAAATCGGGGCAGACCATCAAGCAGGCTCCGCAACCCGTGCAGCCTTCGAGGAGCTCGGGCAGCAGGTAGCCGGAGCTGTTGCGGACGGAGGACATACGCAGGACTTCGGGCGGACAGGCCGGGATGCAGAGCTCACAGCCCTTGCATCGCTCGGCGTCGAGCACCACGGTGCCTCGCGGTCCGCGAGTGGATCGGGTCTCGCTCGTCGGAGCGCTCATGCTGCGGCCTCCTGCCACGCGGGCACGGTGCCCGGCGAGACGGCTTCGCGACCTGCGGCGAGCGCGCGCTGGTTCGCTTCGAGAAACTGATGGCGATACGGGGGGAGCGATTGGGAGAGACCGGTCTCCAGCGCCGCGGGGCCGACGAGCCCGGTCGCCTGCGCGAACGCGCCTAGCAGAACGAGCGCCGCCGCCTTCGGAGCGTCGACTTCGCGGGCGAGCTTCGTCGCGGAGATCGCGACGACCGAAGCCTTCGTGTCGGGGAGCGGGCCTTCGAGCAGGTCGCCATCGACGAAGACGGCGCCGTCGGCGCGCAGCTTCGGCAGGATCGGGTCGGCGAAGCGCGGGTGGGCGATGACCGCCGACCAGGCATGCGAGACCATGGGCGGCGCGGTGATCGGGCCGTCGGCGATCACGAGGGTCGCGTCGGTGTTCCCACCGCGCATCGTCCCGCCATACGTGCCGAGGGACATGACCTCGCGGTCCTCCGCGGTGGCCGCGAGGGCGAGGATCTTCGCAGCGAGCTGGACGCCCTGCCCACCGATCCCGGTCCAGAGCACTTCACGTTCGATCGTCACTGGCTCTCTTCTCCTTCCTGAATCACGCTCGTGCCTCCGAATGCGCGCGTCGCGCCGCGGGTGAGGCCCGCGAGGGCCAGGGCTTCGAGGGCTTCGACCTCGGCGTCGGCGGGGCGGCGCCCCTCGATCAGCCGGGCTTCGACCCAGCCCATCATGAGGTGGTAGAGCGCCTCGCTCTCGGTGTCGGGATCGACCTCCGGCATGCGCCCGTTCGTGCGACCGCGCTCGAGGGCCGCCAGGAGCGGCGCAGCGACGAGCCGTTCGGAACCGGCGACCTCCGTCGGAAAGGACTCGGCGAGTCGGCCGCGGGAGAGGGCGAAGGGGCGCGAGGCGCGGGCGCTGCTCGGATCGAGGGCCTGGGCGGCCATGCCCCGGATCCACTCGCGGGCGGCTTCGACCGGATCGTCGACGCCGGCCATGCGCTGTTCGAGGTAGCGGGCGAGCCCGCGGATCCCGTCGTCGAGGACGGTGACCAGCAGCTCGTGCTTCCCCCGGAAGTGACGGTAGAAGGCCTGATTCGAGAGCCCCGCCTCGCGCAGGATGTCGGAGACCTTGGGTTCGAGGTGGCCGGTCCGCTCGATCACGCGGAAGGCGGCGGAGACCAGTCGCTCGACCTCGTCCTCCGCCGCGGCCCGCCGGCGGGCGAGGCTGCGGTCGACGGCGCTCCCTACGGCGCCGGTCCCCGGGCCCGATCCGGAAAGGGGGCCAGGCTCGGACGCGGGGGCGCAAAGCAGGGTTGAAATGCCTGTGAAGGCCTTAGGAACGTTGTTCTCCATTCCGAGAATGGTATTCTCGGTTCGAGCCCACGGCAAGGGGCATTCCGCGGCGCGGGGGGCGAGGCAGTCCGCCATGATCCGCGCGGTGGCCCGTGGGCGCAGGCCGATCTAGGGAGGAACGCGGGTGGAGAGCCAGGGCCGGAAGCTGCTGATCGGGGACATCCTGCGGCGCGCTGCCGAGGCGACCCCGGATGCGCCGGCGGCCTGCGTGGGCGCCGAGGACCGCGGCTATGCCACGCGTACCTTCGCCGAGCTCGAGCGGGACGCGAACCGCCTGGCCCTCGCGCTTCGGACGCAGCTCGGCGTCGGTCACGGGGACCGTATCCTCGCCTGGGCCGACACCTCGATCGAGGTGCTCCCGCTCTTCGTCGCGGTCGCCAAGCTCGGCGCCGTCTTCGCTCCGCTCAACGCGCGCCTCGGCGCTTCGGAGGCGGGGGAGGTCGCGGCACTGGCGCGGGGGACGCTGCTGATCGTCGACACGGCCCGAGCGCCCGGAGCGGAAGTGCTCGCGAAGGCAGCGGGGGTCGACCAGTGGGCGCTGCTTCCGGTCGGGGAAGCGGGGCGCGCGACGTCGGAAGGAGATCGCGGCGAGAATCCCGAGCGACTCGTGCTCGACGCGACGTCGCTGCCGGATCCGCCGCGCGCGATCGAGGAGCCGCGCCTCGAAGAAACCGATCCCCACGTGATCTTCTTCACGAGCGGAAGTACGGGCCGACCCAAGGGGGTCGTCCTCTCCCATCGCGCGAACTGGCTGCGCGGCTTCCAGGGCGTGTTCCGGGACGAGCCCGAGCGGACGGTGTGCATGTTCCCGCTCTTCCACATGGCCGCCTTCACCCTCGCGATCTCGGCCTGGCAGACCCGCGGCGAGATCACCTACACCGACTCCTCCGCCGAAGCCCTGCTCGCGGCCTGCGAGGCGCGAAAGGCGAATCGCCTCTACGGCCTGCCGCTCGTGTGGAAGCGGATCGTCGAGGCGGACCTCTCGAGATACGACCTCTCGCATCTCGTCCAGCTCGACTCGGGCACCTCCGCGACGCCCATCGAGCTCCTCGAACGCATGCGCGATTGCTTTCCCGCGGCGAAGATCCGGATCTACTACGGCTCGACGGAGGTCGGTTCCGCGACGGCGCTGCCCGACGAGGACGTGATCCGGAAGCCGGGGAGCGTCGGGATTCCCTCGGTGAACGTCGACGTCCGTCTCGATTCCGATGGCGAGATCCTCGCGCGCAGTCCCTACCTGATGGACGGCTACTTCGACGACGCCGAGGCGACCGAGGCGGCCTTCGAGAACGGATGGTTCCGGATGGGCGATCTCGGGGCCGTCGACGACGACGGCTATCTCTCGATCGTCGGTCGCAAGAAGGAGGTCCTTCGGACCGGTGGCGAGAGCGTCTCGCCCAACGAGGTCGAGGGCGTCCTGCGCGACTTCCCGGGAATCGAGGAGGTCGCGATCGTCGGCTTGCCGGATCCGGAATGGGGCGAGGTGTTGTGTGCGGCGGTCGTGGCGTCACCGGATTCGACGCCGACGCTCGAAGCGCTCCGGGCCCATTGCGAAGGGCGCCTCGCCGGCTTCAAGAAGCCGAGACGGATCGCGATCCTCGAGAAGCTTCCCCGGACGGCCGCGACGTCCCAGGTCCAGCGCACGATGCTCGTCGAAGAGATCCAGACGCGCGGGCTCGCGAAGGAGGAGTAGGCGGATGAGCGAGTCGATGACGATCGGGACCCAGCTGCCCGTCGACCTCGGGGCCGCCGTGACGGCGCGCTTCCCGGAGATCTCGGTCGTCGAGATTCCGCCGGAGGGTCCCGTCGACCCGGGCCTCCGGATCGACGTCCTGCTGACGCTGCCCTGGGGCACGCCGAACCTCGAGCAGATCCTCGGGTGCGGGGTCCGCTGGGTCCACGCCTACGGGACCGGCGTGAACGGCTTTCCCTTCGAGCTCCTCGGCGGCGTCCCGCTCACGTGCTCCCGCGGCGCGAGCGCGACGGCCATCTCCGAGTGGGTGATCGCGGTGCTGCTCGCGGCGGAGAAGCGGCTGCCGGAGACCTGGCTCGATGCGCCGCCGGAGCGCTGGAACGTGGCGGAGCTCGGTACGCTCCGGGACAAGAACCTGGCGCTGATCGGATTCGGCGGGATCGCCCAGGCCGTCGCGCGACGGGCGCTGCCCTTCGACATGAAGGTCCAGGGCTTCCGGCGGACGGCGGCGAAGAGCCCGGTGCCGGGCGTGGAGATCGCCACGAGTCTGGCGACCCTCCTCGCCGAGGCCGACCACGTGGTGGTGGCGGCGCCGGAGACCCCGGCCACACGTCATCTCCTGAACGACGAGACGTTCGGGATGATGAAGCCCGGGGCGCATCTCGTGAACATCGCGCGGGGCGGGCTCGTCGATCAGGACGCGCTCCGACGCGCCCTCGACACGGGACAGGTCGGGCTCGCGACCCTCGATTGCGTCGAACCGGAGCCGCTGCCCGAGGGCCACTGGCTCTACGCGCATCCGCGCGTCCGGCTCACGCCACACATCTCCTGGGCAGGCCCGGAGAGTCATGCCGGACTGATGGACCGCTTCGTCGAGAACCTCGAGCGATTCGTCGGTGGTGAGGCGCTGGCGTACCGCGTCGATCCCGACGAGCAGTACTGAGCGGCGGCGACCCGGCGCCCTGCCTACGAGTTCTTGATCTCGACGATCACTTCCCGGTAGGTCTCGTCGCCCACGTTGTAGGCCCACTCGAAGCCCCCCTTCGGGATCGAGACCGTGTTGCCGGCGGCGGGGACCTTGCCGACGAAGGAGGGCATCGCGTCGCCGGGTCCGGTCACGCCGGCCACGAAGTCGCCCTGGAAGATGATCAGGTAGTAGTCGAGCTCGTGACGGTGGAGGTCGCTCGCTTCGCCGGGCTCGAGGACGAGCTCCCACATCCGCACGCGATCGTCCTCGAAGATGACCGTGCCTCCGACGTTGCCGACCGGATCGTCCTTGTGCTCCTCGGCGAAGCGGTCGAGGCGGGCCTGCATCTCGGGGGTCAGGTCGATGAACTCGGGCGGGGTCGCGATCATGGGGTCTCTCCTCGGAGGGCGTGTCGACGGCGCAGCGATCCTAGGCCGGAAGCAGAGCCGATGCGAGGTCGGATTCCGGTGTGTCGGAGTCTGGCGGACGTCGCGTCAGACCGCGGCTTCGCCCTCTTCGCCGGTCCGGATGCGGATCACCTGCTCGACGTCGTAGACGAAGATCTTGCCGTCGCCGATCTTGCCCGTCTGCGCGGTTTCGGAAATTGTGGCGACGACCGTGTCCAGCTGATCGTCGCGCACGACGACCTCGAGCAGGGTCTTCGGCAGGAGGTCGACCTCGTACTCGGCGCCGCGGTAGACCTCGGTGTGTCCCTTCTGGCGGCCGTAGCCCTTGCCTTCGGTGACGGTGAGACCTTCGACGCCGACCTGCGCGAGGGCATCGCGAACGTCGTCGAGCTTGAACGGCTTGATGACGGCCTGGACGAGCTTCATGTGGGGGTCCTTTCGCGGGCGCCGTGCGCCGCGCCATCGGGACGCCGGAGGGGCGGGCGACGTGGCCCGCCCCGATCCGGGTCCTAGAGGATGTAACCGCGCTCTTCGTGTTCGGAGAGGTCGAGACCCTTGGACTCGGCTTCTTCGTCGACGCGGAGCCCGACGATCGCGTCGGTGATCTTGAGCAGCACGAAGCCGGCGCCCGCGGCCCAGCCGGCGGTGATCAGGGCGGCGAGCAGCTGGGTCCCGACCTGCGATCCGATCGCCATGTCGTCGACCAGGCCCCCGAACGCGGAGGCGCCGAAGACGCCGGCGAGGACGGTGCCGACGAAGCCGCCGACGCCGTGGACGCCGAAGACGTCGAGGCTGTCGTCGTAGCCCATCCGGGTCTTCAGGGTGGTCGAGGCGAGGAAGCAGATCGTGCCCGAGGCGAGGCCGATGCAGAAGCCGCCCATCGGGCCGACCACGCCCGCTGCCGGGGTGACCGCGGCGAGGCCGGCGATGGCGCCGGTCGCGATGCCCAGGACGGAGGGCTTCCCGTGCTTGAACCATTCGATGAACATCCAGGTCAGTGCCGCCGTCGATGCGGAGACGTGGGTGACGGTGATGGACATGGCGGCGGCGCCGTTCGCGGCGAGGCCCGAGCCGCCGTTGAAGCCGTACCAACCGACCCAGAGCATGCCCGTACCGGTCACACACATCGTCAGGTTGTGCGGCGGCATCGGCGTGTCGGGATAGCCCTTGCGCGGACCGATCACGATCGCGGCGACCAGCGCGGAGACGCCCGCCGTGATGTGCACGACGATTCCGCCGGCGAGATCGATCACGCCCCAGTCCCAGAAGAGGCCGCCGTCGCCGCCCCAGGTCATGTGGCAGATCGGGACGTAGACGACGAAGAGCCAGAGCGCCGAGAAGAGCAGGACCGCCGAGAACTTCATGCGCTCGGCGAAGGCGCCGATCATGAGGGCGGGCGTGATGACGGCGAAGGTGCACTGGAAGATGAAGAAGAGGATCTCGGGGATCGTGCCGGCCAGTGCGTCGGTCCCGACGCCTGCGAGGAACATCTTGTCGAGGCTGCCGACGAAGGAGTTCAGGTTCACTTCGCCCGCGACCATCCCCTCGGTTCCGAAGGCGAGCGTGTAGCCGAAGTCCAGCCAGAGGAGCGTCATCAACGCGGTCAGCGCGAGACACTGCATCAGCACCGACAACACGTTCTTCGTTCGGACGAGGCCGCCGTAGAAGAGGGCGAGTCCGGGCAGCGTCATGAAGAGGACGAGCGCGGTCGAAGCGAGGATCCAGGCGGTGTCCCCGGAGTCCAGCTCGTCGGCCATCGCGACGGAGGGCATGCCGACGAGCATGGCCACGAGGAACGGGACCGTGAGAGGCGAAGCGAAACGCGGGCGCGCGGAGCGAGACATGGTGGGGTCCTCGTGGGCTCGCGATCCCGTCTCGGGTCGGCGGGGACGAGCGGTCGTGGGAGGTCGTGAGAGGAACCCGCCGCACTCGATCGAGCATCGGATGCGAACCCGGAGCACGGCGGAAGGCCGTGCAGTTCTAATCCGAAGTGAGCCTCGAGGCAAACATAATGGTGCTTTTCGGCACAGATCCGGGCAGAGGTGTGCATCTGGCCGCACAGAGGGGGCGTTCCGCCCGCCTGCAGGCCCGCCTCGCCTGGCTTCGGGCGTGCGTCCCCGCCGCTCGGCGGGCGCACGCGCGGAGTCGGACCCGCCCGGACCGGGCTAGGGGACGAGGCACTCCAGTCGGTCGACGGCGTGGACCGGCGGGTTGGCGCCCGCCATCAGTTCGGTGATCGCGCCATAGACGAGCTGCTGCTGCTTGACCCGATTGAGGCCCTCGAAGGCCGCGTCGGTCACGGTGATCTCGAAGTGGCCCGGTCCCTGCGGACGGACGTCGATCAGGGCGTCGGGGAGCGCTCCAGCGATCGCCGCGCGGATCTGCTCGGCGATCTCTTCCGGCGGCGGTCCCGCGTTGATGATCTGCAGTGCCATGCGTCTCTCCGCCTAATATCGCGGCACGTCGGGGTCGATCTCCTGGCTCCAGGCATCGATCCCGCCGACCACGTTGAAGACCTGGGTGAAGCCGAGGGAGACGAACTGCTCGGCGGCCTGCTGCGAGCGGCCGCCGTGGTGGCAGTGGAGCACGAGCTTCGTGTCCCGCGGCAGGCCCTCGATCCGTGCGGCCTCGGTCTCGTTCAGGAGGACTGCGCCCGGGATCGCGGCGATCGCTCGCTCCTCCGGCGTCCGCACGTCGAGCAGCTCGATCGCTTCGCCCGCGTCGATCGAACGCTTCAGATCCGAGACCGACATCTGCTGGACCCGCGGCGCATTCGGGTTGTCGACCTTGAAGGCCTGGCCATTCGGCGTGTCGGCGACGTCGATGGTGATGCCGTCCGCGCGGCCCGCCGACATCGGATCGAGGAGCAGGGTCATCCCGGCGCCGCCGCCCTCGACGATCGCCTCGACGTCCGCGGGCGTCCGCGGCGCGAGGGAGAGGTGTGCCTGGAACGTGGCGTCGACGGAGAGGTGGAGCTCGCGGCCGCCGCCGCCGTGCTCCGCGGCGGCGCCGGCGAGGGCCTGCGCCGCGACGTCGCTCACGGTGATCTTCGGCTGGACGACCTCGACGGGCTCGAGGCCGAGCGCATCGTAGAGCTCGCCGTTGCCCATCATCTCCTGGACGATGTCGCAGCCGCCCACGAACTCCCCCTTCACGTAGAGCTGGGGGATCGTCGGCCACGACGAGAAGGTCTTGATGCCGTCTCGAATGTGCGGCGCGGAGAGCACGTCGACCGTGTGATAGGTCTCGAGCATCGAGTCGAGGATGCCGACGACGGTCGCCGAGAAGCCGCACTGCGGCGAGCGACGGTTGCCCTTCATGAAGAGGACGACCTCGTTCGTTTCGATCGTGTCGGTGATTTCCTGACGGACGGATTCATCGAGGGACATAACATCTCCGTGTTGCTGGGCGCGCGCACGAGGAATGAAGGACGGCGCGATCGGGGCGGCGAGGCGTCACGCAGGAGCGTGGGCGCGCCAGAACCCCGGAGGGCCCGCGCCGGTAGCGCGAACCCTAGCAGCAATGGGCGGGGATGGCCGAAATCGAGCGTTTCGGGAAGACCGGAGGCGGTCGCCTAGCCGGAGACCTCCTGGCTGTCCTTGACCCGGTCGGCACACAGGTTGAGGACCGGGTCGACGTCCGCCTCCGTGAGGTCGAGGAACGACCACGCGGGCTGGGCCGACAGGTCCAGGTCCTCGATCGGACGGGATCGGCCGACGCCGAGCTTGGAGAGGGCCATGCTCGTGATGGTGGTGAGGGCACAGGTCCGGGCCACGTCGTCGTCGAGTTCGGCGAGCTTGCCGGGGCTGTGGTGGTGCTGGATCGTGAGGACCAGGCTGTCGGGCAGGCCCCATTGCTGGACCACGGCCGCGCCGAGCTCGGCGTGGCTGAAGCCGAAGACCTCTTTCTCGACTTCGGTGAAGCTCCGCCCTTCGTTGTAGACGGTCATCATCACCCGCTCGTACTCCTCGCGGTGGCTGTTCGCGAGGGCCGTCTTGCCGATGTGGTGCATCAGGCCGGCAGTGAAGGCGATGTCGGGGTCGACGCCGATCCCGCGATAGTCCGCGAGGAGCGCCGCCACGGGGCCGGAGAGGGAGGAGTGCTGCCAGAGCAGCTTCTCCATCAGGCCGAAGCGCTTGTACGTCTCCTTCATGGAGGCCGCGAGCACGAGGTTCCGGACCGTCATCGTGCCGAGCAGCGAGATCGCGTGGGAAAGGCTCTGGATCTCGCTCGGAAAGCCGTAGAGGGCGGAGTTCGAGATCTTCAGGATCCGCGCGGCGATGGCGGCATCCTGGTCGATCAGCGAGCGGATGTCGTCGATCGAGCTGTCGGGATTGTCGACCGCCTGCACGACCTGATTGGCGATCGCGGGCATGGTCGGGAGGTCCCCCTCCGAGGCCTGCAGATAGCTGTCGAGACGATTGCTCATTTGGGGATGGACTCCGGGCGGACGTCGGCGCGCATGGGGTGGACGAAAGGCCACGCTCGACCTGTCTTTTCGACCGGATCGGAGCTTTCCATGAGGGTTGGATTCCGCGGTGACGCCGCCTTTCCCGAGGGGGCGATCAGGCTTCGGCGAGGAGCCGCTTCGCGATGCGTTTGGCGGTCTTGGCGGCGCGGGGCGTGCCTTCGATCTGGGCGGTGACGATCGCCCCCTCGAGGAGGAGCGCGAGCTCGTCGCGGAGATCGGTCTCGCGCGGCAGGTCGGCGGCCTCGACTAGCTCCCCCAGGTAGTCGCGCATGCGTCGCTTGAAGCTCTGACAGGAGCGCCGGAAGTCGGACTCGGTCTCGCTGTGCTCGCCGATCGCGTTGATGTACAGGCAGCCGTAGAAATCCGGCTCGGAGAACCAGTCGGCGGCGACGTCGAAGACCGCGAGGAGGCGAGCGCGGGGCGACTTCGCGCGCGCCTCAACCCGCCGCGCGAATCGGTTCCGGAACGCGCTGTCATAGTGGGCGAGGACGGCGAGCACGACCTCCTCCCGGGATCGGAAGTGGTTGTAGAGCGTCTTCTTCGACACGCCCGCTTCCGAGGCGATTCGGTCCATGCCGGTCGCGTGGAAGCCGTCGCGCGCGAAGAGCCGCAGGGCGGCGTCCACGACCGCTTGTCTTCGGGGCGGGTGGGGCAAGGGGCGTACTCCGATTCGGGCAAGGGGAAACTACCTCGTTTCTTTTCGGAGCGCCCAGATTGAGCCGATCGGTCAATCAATCGGGCCGTTCTGCCCTTCAGGACGCGCATAAATCGCGGCAGACTCTCTCTCGAAAGTAAACAATATCGTTTACTTTAGAATCGAGTCGACCTCCTGGCGGGGTCGGCCGCCCGGCGGGCCGGTCCCGCCCTCATTGGAGTCCATCATGAAGACCCTCCCCATCCTGATCCTGGCGACGACGTTCGTCGCCGTCTCGCTCTCCCCCGCCTTCGGCGCCGACGAGCACAACGTCGTGCCCGGTCTCACCGCCGAAGGCGCGCCGCTCGGGCTGCATGGGATCGACCCCGTCGCGTTCGTCGAGCTCGGCAATCGAATCGAGGGCACCCATGCGTACACCGAGACGCACGAAGGGGTCGCCTACTACTTCGCGAGCAAGGACAACGCGAAGGCCTTCAGGCGCAATCCGGGCCGCTACGCCCCGCAGAATGGAGGCTTCTGCACCTACGGCGTGTCCGTCGGAAAGAAATTCGACGGGAACCCCCGCTACGCCGCGGTCGTGGACGACCGGCTCTACGTCTTCCTGAACGAAGACATCCTGCGCGCGTTCGACGAGGACCGCGCTGGAGCGATCGCCAAGGCGGCGCGCAACTGGAAGAAGATCCGGTCGACCGCGGCCCGCGATCTCTGAAGCCTTCGCCCGACGGGAGCCGGCGTGCTCCCGTCGGGCCGGCTCGTGCCATCACCCACGGAGGCCGGTTCCATGCCCGACATTCTCAGCGAAGTGCTCGACACCCTCGAGCTCGAGTCCAGTATCTACTTCCGGGCGCAGCTCTCACGGCCCTACTCGATCGCCGTGCCCGAGCATCCGAACGTGGTCCGCTTCCACATCGCGAGCGAGGGGCGATGCGTGCTCTCGCTGGAAGGTGTCGACCCGGTGGCCTTCGGGCCCGGGGATCTGGTGATGGTCCCGCGTGGCTCGGGCCACGTGCTGTCCGACGACGCCGAGCAGGCAGCCCGCCCCCTCTCCGAGGTGCTCGACTCGAGCGGCTTCGACGGCGACGGCCCCCTCGTCTACGGCGGCGGGGGCGAGCGTACCGTCCTCGTCTGCGGCCACTTCGGGTTCAGCCCACGCGTCACCCACCCCTTCCTCGAGACGCTCCCGCCCGTGCTGCACCTTCGCCGCGACGAGGGGCCCGACTACTCGTGGGTCGAGCGGATGCTCGCCTTCACCGAGCACGAGTCCCGCACGCGTCCGACGGGTTGGCAGGGCGTGGTCGAACGCCTCTCCCAGGTGCTCTTCGTCTACGTGCTGCGCGCGCATCTCGAACAGGGCGAGGGAGATCTCGGTGCCTTGGCTGCGCTCTCGGATCCCCAGCTCGCTGCGGCGATGACCTGCATCCACGATTCGCCGGCGACCGACTGGACGCTCGACACGCTGGCGCAGAAGGCCGGTCTCTCCCGCTCGGCCTTCGTCCGGCGCTTCAGCT
Organism: bacterium; assembly: GCA_024742285.1. Classification (NCBI taxonomy): domain Bacteria; species bacterium. Next base: position 244,967 of record JANSYR010000003.1, read on the forward strand.
CCGTGTGCGGCGTCGCCCCGATGAAATACCTCGCCCGCTGGCGGATGGCCTGGTCGCGCCACCTCCTGGCGAGGTCGTCCCTGACCGTCGGGGAGATCGCGGCGCGCGTCGGATACGCGTCCGAGGCGGCCTTCGGTCGCGCCTTCCGCGATCACTTCGAGGAACCCCCGGGCGCGTACCGCCGCGCCCAGCGCGAGGCGGAATCCGCGCTCGCAGGACCTTCTCCGTTCTCACGTTCGCCCATCGAGGCGGACGTGGATCCACGCGCCCGACCCTGAAACGAAAGGAAGAACGATGATCGATCACATCAGCGTCGGCGTCTCGGCGATCGAGGCAGCGGCCGACTTCTACGGCCCGGTCCTCGGGCGCCTGGGCGTCAAGGAGCTCGCCCGGATGGACGGACTCGTCGCGTACGGTCGCGACCGGATCGAGTTCCTGGCGATGCAGCCCTTCGACCGAGGGGACGCGAGCGCTGGGAACGGAACGCACGTCGCGTTCCACGCGGCGGACGAGGACGCCGTCACGGCGTTCCACGCGGCGGCGCTCGAGGCGGGCGGGCGCTGCGCCGGCCCGCCCGGCGAGCGTGCCTATCCGCACGCGACCGTCTTCGCGGCCTACGTCCTCGATCCGTTCGGGAACAAGCTCGAGGCGCTCACGGCCGGGTTCGCGGCCTGATCGTCTCGCTGCGCGGCCCGGCACACCCCCCGTGCCGGGTCGCCTCTCGGGACGATCCCCGGCCGGAAGGCCCGACCGCGACTACTCGCTACAGACCCGCGTTGCCGCGGGGAGCCGATCGCACTCGAGGGTCTCGGTCACGCCGCCGGTGACCTGGGAGCAGGCGCCGCTGTGCGCCTGCATCTCGGCCATCGCGAGGTCTGCCGCCTGGGAGACGGAGCACGCGCGGCGTCCCTTGTACTCGACGCAGATCTCGCACCGGACGCTCGTGGCGTCCAGCGCGTAGAAGATCACGGCCGCGACGAAGGCGATTCCGATCGCGATGCCGATCGCGGTGCGCGCCATGAGGACTTCGCGGTCTCCTGCAGTTCGACGAGGTCGGCGAGGATCCGGAGCGCCTCGACCATCTGGGGTGTCGGCTCCTCTTCCTCTTCGTCTTCGGCCGAAGGAGTAGCGCTTTCGTTCGCCTCCTTCGATTCACCGCCGTCGCTGGCTTCCGAGGACTCGGCCTCGGCGTTCTCCGCCGTCGCCTCGGTCGATCCCTCGTCGCCCTCCGAGGTCTCCGCGGCTTCGGAGGCTTCTCCGACCGAATCTTCGGTCTCGTCCTGCTCGGCGCGCCAGGAAGCGAGGTGGATCACGTCGTCCTCCTCGGCCTGCTTGGCGAGGAGTTCTTCGATCTCCTTGAACTCCTCGTCCTCGGAGACGCGCTCCGCGGAGCGCCGTCGGAGCTCGGAGAGGAGCTGGTCGTTGACCGGCGTCCAGGTCGGTTCGACCGGGCTCGTCGATTCGTTGCGTCCGAAGCGCGGCATGCGGGTGAAGCCCGAGTGCACGCCCAGGAAGGGCGTGATGGTCTGGCTGCCGAGGGAGTAGGGCGTGTAGCGCTCGCCGAACTCGTCCGTCGCGAAGAGCGACGGCAGGATGATGTCGGCGGAGACGCCCGAGTGCTGGGTCGACTCGCCGCCGGGTCGGAAGAAGAGGGCGGTCGTGACCTTGAGCGCGCCGAGCTTGCCGGGCTGGTCGACGTAGCTCTGGACGGTTCCCTTTCCGAACGTGTGGTCGTCGCCGACGATGACCGCGCGACCGTAGTCCTGCATGGCGCCGGCCACGATCTCGGAAGCCGAGGCGGTGATGCGCGAGGTCAGGATCACGAGCGGGCCGTCGTAGACCGTGTCCGGGTAGGGGTCGGCCATGTACTGGACTTCGGAGAAGACGTTCTTGACCGCGACGACGTTGCCTTCCGGTATGAAGAGGCCCGCGATGTCCCGAGCGCTGTCGAGCTTCCCTCCGCCGTTTCGCGAGAGGTCGAGGAGGACGCCGTCGGCCTTCCATTCGGCGGCCTGGCGGAGCAGGTCGCGCACGTCGCGGTGGCTCTGGCGCTTGGACGGATCGGCGTCGCCGTAGAAGGTGGGGAGATCGATCACCGCGAGGCGCCGGATCTCGCCGTCGACCTCGATTTCGTGCTTCTCGAGCGTCGCTGCGGCGTCTTCGATCGTGACCTTGTCGCGCACGATCGGGACTTCGAAGCGCTCCTTCTTGCGCAGGACGGTGAGTTCGACGGTCGTGCCGCGCTCCCCGCGGATCATGGCGACGACGTCGCGCAGCGCCATGTCGACGATGTCGATCGGGTCCTCTCCCTCCTGGCGGACGGCGATGATCTTGTCGCCGGGCTCGAGGGCATCGGCCTTGTCCGTCGCACCGCCGGGAATGATCCGCTCGACCACGGAGTATCCGTCCTTCGAGGAGAGCGCGACGCCGATGCCGTCGAGGGACAGACTCATCTGGATCTTGAAGTCCTCGTCGGCTTCCGGCGGATAGTAGGCGGAGTGCGGATCGAGGGCGCCGGCGAAGGCGTTGAGGAACGTGCCGTAGGTGTCCCGCGGCTCGAGCTCCTTCGCGCGCTTCGTCATCAGCTCGTAGCGATGGATCAGCTTCTCCTTCGCCTTGTCGAGCTCCATGTCGCTGCTCAGGTAGTTCGACATCTGGAAGTGGACGAGCCGCTCGAGGAGCTTGACCCGGCCTTCTTCCGTCGACGGATGGCCGCGCTTGTCGGGGTCGAGGATCAGGCGGACGTCGGTGTCGAGGGCGTAGTCCTCCTTCGAGACGAAGGCCCGGACGTCTTTCTCCATCCGCTCGTAGCGCCCGACGAGGTCCATCTCGATCCCGTCGAGCAGCTCGCACTCCCCGTTCTGGAGCGCGAAGAAGACGCCCGCGAGGCGGCGGCGGAGATCCTTGATCTCGCCGGAGAGGAAGAGGGTCTTCGAGGGATCGATCTTCTCGAGGTAGGCGTCGATGGCGCGCTCGCGGATCTCCGTGTCGAGACCGCGGTAGCTGATGTGGCGCTTGAGCAGGGCCTGGAGCAGGTCCCAGCTGGTCGAGCAGGTGAGCTCCGGCTGCTTGTAGGCGTGCGCCCCGGAGGGGGCGAGGACCAGGAGGAGAGCGGTCGCCGCGAGGAGACCGCTCAGGAAACGGGATCGGCGCCGGGACTGAGGGGGGACGGGCCCGGGCCGGCCGGGAGGGGTCTCGTAGCTGCGCATCATGACTCCGATAATAGGGAGGGCCGCAGGTGGCGTCAGGCACGCCGCGAGCGCTCCCCGCATTTCCCTTCGGTCGCGCGCCGACGGGATCTGAGGTTTTGGGGGCCGACCGCCCCGATTTCGTTCACGAATTCACCCGACCGGAGGTCCCTCGGCTACAGTCGCGGCCCCCGAGGCCGGGTCCCACACGGCTTCGGAAGGATGGAGAGGGATCGATGCCGGATTTTCACTTCCAGGAGATGTTCGAGAGCGGTGACGACCCGACGGAGTACCGACTCCTCGGGTCGGAGGGCGTCTCGACGGTCGAAATCGACGGGCGCGAGATCCTCAAGATCGAGCCCGAGGTCCTGACGAACCTCGCGGCGGCCGCGATCAAGGACGTGTCGCACCTGCTGCGCCCGGGCCACCTCGCCCAGCTCGCGAAGATCCTGGAAGACCCCGAAGCGAGCGACAACGATCGCTTCGTCGCCCTCGAGCTGCTCAAGAACGCGAACATCGCCGCGGGCATGGTCTACCCGGGCTGCCAGGACACCGGCACGGCGATCGTCATGGGCAAGAAGGGGCAGGACGTCTACGTACCCGGCCACGACGAAGAGGCTCTCAGCCGCGGGATCTTCCAGACCTATACCGAGACGAACCTCCGTTACTCGCAGGTGGCGCCCCTGTCGATGTACGAGGAGAAGAACACCGGCACGAACCTGCCCGCGCAGATCGACCTCTACGCGACGGAGGGCGACGAGTACAAGTTCCTGTTCGTCACCAAGGGGGGTGGCTCGGCCAACAAGTCGCTCCTCTTTCAAGAGACGAAGGCGCTCCTCAACCCCGACTCGATCAAGAAGTTCATGGTCGAGAAGCTCAAGTCGCTCGGGACGGCGGCCTGCCCGCCCTACCACCTGGCGGTCGTGATCGGCGGAACCAGCGCGGAGATGACGCTCAAGACCGTCAAGCTCGCGAGCTGCAAGGAGCTCGACCATCTCCCGACCTCGGGAAACGTTCATGGCCGCGCATTCCGCGACGTCGAGCTCGAAGAGGAGATCCTCCAGCTGACCCGCGAGGTCGGGATCGGCGCTCAGTTCGGTGGCAAGTACTTCTGCCACGACGTCCGCGTGATCCGCCTGCCGCGCCACGGCGCGTCCTGCCCGGTCGGGATCGGCGTCTCGTGCTCCGCGGATCGCCAGATCAAGGCCAAGATCAACAAGAAGGGCGTCTTCCTCGAGCAGCTCGAGACCGATCCGGCGCGCTTCATGCCCGACCTGGTCGCCCACGAGCTGACCCGCGAGCCGGTCGCGATCGATCTGAATCGCCCGATGGAAGAGGTCCTCGCCGATCTCTCCCAGCACCCGGTCACGACCCAGCTCTCGCTCACGGGCACGATCATCGTCGCCCGCGACATCGCCCACGCCAAGCTCAAGGAGCGCCTCGACGCCGGCGAGGAGATGCCCCAGTACATGAAGGACCACGCCGTCTACTACGCGGGCCCCGCGAAGACGCCGGAAGGCGAGATCTCCGGCTCCTTCGGCCCGACGACGGCGGGCCGCATGGACTCGTACGTCGACCTCTTCCAGCAGCACGGCGGGTCGATGATCATGCTCGCGAAGGGCAACCGGTCGCAGCAGGTCACCGACGCGTGCGAGAAGCACGGTGGGTTCTATCTCGGGTCGGTCGGCGGCCCCGCCGCGATCCTGGCGAAGAACTGCATCAAGAAGGTCGAGATCCAGGAGTACGAAGAGCTCGGGATGGAAGCCATCTGGCGCATCGAGGTCGAGGACTTCCCGGCGTTCATCATCGTGGACGACAAGGGCAACGACTTTTTTGCGAAGATCTGATTCTCCGAATCAGATCTTCGTAGGCCGCGGGCACTTTCGCGGCGGAGTCCGTCGTGGCGGTTGATCCGGATCGATCGCCCACCCGCCAGGTCATCGCGATGCCGGCGGTGCGCCGGTTCCTGGGCGCCCAGTTCTTCTCGGCGTTCGCGCGGTCGCTCCTCCAGGCGACGATCGCGTGGCATCTCTGGAAGCTGACCGAGTCGTACTTCATGCTCGGCGTGATCGGGTTCGTCGAGTTCGTGCCGGTGATCCCGGTCTCGCTCTTCGCCGGCGCTTTCGCGGACGCCCACGATCGCAAGCGGATCGTGCTCTCGACGCGGTCGCTCACGCTCTGCGGCGCACTCGTCCTCGCGCTGGCGACCCGCGCGGCCTCGCCCGAGGTCGAGACCGGCGTCGTCCTCGCGACGGCCTTCGCGCTCGCCTTCTCGTCCTCCTTCGAGAACCCCGCGAGCACGTCGATCCTGCCGAACCTCGTGCCGATCCGGATCTTCGCTTCGGCGACCGTCGTCTCCGCGAACGTCCGGAACGTCGCGCGCATGAGCGGACCGGTCGCGATGGGCGCGCTCACGGCGGGCTTCGGGATCGCCTCCGCCTATCAGGTGACCGTCGGATGCCTCGCCGCGTCGCTGGTCCTGCTGTCGGGGGTCACGGTGCCGCGCCCGGCCGCCGAGGCGCGCCCGCGGGTCTCCTGGGTCGCCGTCCGCGAGGGGCTCGTCTTCGTTCGCGAGCAGAAGGCGATCCTCGGATCGATGACCCTCGACATGTTCGCGGTCATCTTCGCCGGGGCGACGGCGATGCTCCCGGTCTACGCGGACGAGATCCTCGGGGTCGGCGAGTTCGGGTACGGGCTGCTCTCGGCGTCGATGCAGCTCGGGACGCTGGTGATGGCGGCGATCATGTTGTGGCTGCCTCCCTTCGAGCGGCCCGGGCGGGCACTGCTCTGGGCCGTGCTCGGCTTCGGGCTCTCGACGATCGTGTTCGGCCTCTCGCGCTCCTTCCCACTCTCGGTCGCGGCCTTCGTCCTGGCAGGCATGGCCGATCAGGTCAGCATGGTGACGCGCTCGGTGATCCTCCAGCTCTCCACGCCGGACGCGCTCCGCGGACGCGTCAACTCCGTCGGCATGATCTTCATCGGCGCGAGCAACGAGCTCGGTGCGGCGGAGTCCGGGTTCCTGGCGGCCGTCACGAACGCGACGGTGTCGGTCGTCGCGGGCGGGTTCGCCTGCCTCGGGGCGCTGGGACTCGTGAACGCGCGGATGCCGCAGCTGCGCGACTTCGAGGTCGGCGCGGTGCGCGTCGGCGGAGATCCGACCGCAACGCACGCTATCGTGGCAACCGCGTCCGGGAACAGGCGTGGGGGACGGAAATGACACAGCGAGACGTAGTGGTTCTGGGCGCGGCGCGCTCGGCGATCGGGACCTTCCAGGGAGGGCTCTCAGGGATCGAGCCCGCCGACCTGGCCGGTCAGGTCATGAAGGCGTCGATCGAGCGGTCCGGCGTCGAGCCGGAGCAGATCGAGTACGTGACGGTCGGGAACACGATTCCCACGGAGAGCCGCTTCGCCTACGTCGCCCGGGTGGCGAGCATTCAGGCCGGTCTCTCGATGGACTCCGTCGCGATGTCCGTGAACCGCCTCTGTTCCTCCGGTCTGCAGGGCATCGTCACGACGGCGCAGAACATCCTGCTCGGCGACTGCGACTACGGCGTGGGCGGCGGGGTCGAGGTGATGAGCCGCGGTGCCTATCTCAGCCCGGCCCTGCGGAGCGGCGCGCGGATGGGGGATTCGACCCTGATCGACAGCATGCTCGCGACGCTGACCGACCCCTTCGGCGTCGGTCACATGGGGATCACCGCCGAGAACCTGGCCGCCAAGTGGGGCATCACGCGCGAGGAGCAGGACGCCTTGGCCGTCGAGTCCCATCGGCGCGCCGCGGCCGCGATCGCGGAGGGCCGATTCAAGGAGCAGATCGTCCCCGTCGCGCTGAAGACGCGAAAGGGCGAAGTCTCCTTCGAGACCGACGAGCACGTGAAGCCCGATACTTCGCTCGAGAGCCTCGCGGGCCTGCGCCCCGCCTTCAAGAAGGACGGGACCGTGACCGCCGGCAACGCTTCGGGCATCAACGACGGCGCCGCCTTCTTCGTGCTCGGCGAAGCGGACGCGGCGGCGAAGCAGGGACACACGCCGCTCGCGCGCCTGGTCGGCTACGCGGTCGCCGGCGTGCCGAACGACGTGATGGGCGAGGGGCCGATCCCCGCGAGCCGGCGGGTGCTGGACCGGTGCGGCCTGACCCTCGACCAGATGGACGTCATCGAGTCGAACGAGGCGTTCGCGGCCCAGGCCATCGCGGTCGCGCGGGGTCTCGAGCTCGACATGGAGAAGACGAACCCGAACGGCGGGGCGATCGCCCTCGGTCATCCGATCGGCTGCTCCGGCGCGTTCCTCGCGACGAAGGCCCTCTACGAGCTGCATCGCACCGGCGGGCGCCACGCCCTCGTGACGATGTGCGTCGGTGGCGGTCAGGGGATCGCGGCGGTCTTCGAACGACTCTGACAGTCATGACGGAGGGAGACCTGACATGGAAGCGACCTATCCGGCTCTGATCACGTGCATCGCGATCCTCGAATACATGGCCTTCACGCTGCGGACGGGCTTCGGCCGCCAGAAATACGGGGTCGAGGTCCCCGCCGTGACCGGGCATCCGGAGTTCGAGCGGATCTTCCGCGTTCAGCAGAATACGCTGGAACAGCTGATCATCTTCCTGCCCGCGCTCTGGATCTTCTCGTCGTTCGTGAGTCCGACGATCGGTGCGGGGGTCGGGCTCCTGTTCGTGATCGGCCGTCCGATCTACGCGATCACCTACGTGAAGGATCCCTCGACGCGAACGCTCGGGTTCCTGATGGGCTTCTTCGCGAACGTGGTCCTCGTTCTCGGGAGCCTCGGTGGGGTCATTGCGAGTCTGCTCTAGAGGGGGCGGATCGAACCGAAGGCTCCTCGGGTGCGCCTTGCTGTTCGCGCTGGTGGGCTGCGGCGATCCGGTCGGGACGCCCTGCGAAATCGTCGGCGACGGATTTCATGCCCGCCACGATTGTGAGCACAGGTGTCTGTCTCGGTGGCAGATCACCTGCCCGAGCGGCGCAGCGGTCACGCCCGACACCTGTTCCGGCGCCTTCGGCTGCACACCCGGCAGCTGTCCGAGCGGCAGCGTCTGCTACGCCGATGACGACCCGTTCGACGACCGAAGCTTCTGTGTGGTCGCAGACGCGTGCGGTCCGCTCGACGCCGCAGCGCTCGCGGACTGGGAGCGTCGCAGCCTGGCTCGTCAGAAGGCCGTGATCGCCGAGCGAGCGGCCAGGGAAGCGCGCAAGGCGGCCTGGCAGGCCGAGCATCCCGACGCGGTCACGGCTCCCGGAGCGACCCGCCCCTGACCCGAGCCGGGCCGCCGGGGCCTCGTGCACCCCGTCGCGTGCCGTCCGACCGGATGGACGCGAGCGGGTCCCCGGCGGATCGAATCCTCCACGGGCTTGCCTGCGGAGCACGCAACCCGCCGGCAACACCGCCGCGTGTCGCCGGAGGGGGACGCCCTCCGGAGAGGCCGTCGCGCTTTTTGCGTCACCCGAAGCCCCTCCTCAGGGACTTACGAGGCGAGGGTGGAGTTCCCCGTCTTCGTCCAGGGACGAGGGGCTCCGCGAACGAGTTCTCTCGAATCGTCCCGAGGTGACGCGACGATGATGGCGCGATCGATGCTCTGGCTCAGATACGGCTTCTGTACCTGCCTGGGATTGGCAGTGATCGGTTTGGCTGCGGTCTCCCCCGATCCCCTGCCGGATGCATCCACCGGAACCGACGTCCCCAGGGACGCCGGCCTCCGCTAGCCCCCACGCTCCGTCTCCTCCCATCCGAAAAGGGTCCATCGACTCCCTGGATGGACCGCCGCCCCACCGTCCCTCGAGCGGTGGGGCGGCCTCGTTTCGGGGCCCCGTTCCGCCGAGGGCTTCGCGCTCCGCCCCGCGCTGTGCTTCGCTCGCGCGATGGACCCCGTCCGGATCGAATCACTCGAGGATCCCCGGATCGCCGACTACCGGAACCTGAAGGACGCGCAGCTCGCCCGCGATCGCGACCGCTTCATCGTCGAAGGGCGCGGCAACCTCCGGGTCCTCCTCGAGCGTTCGCCCCTCGTCCCCGAATCGATCCTGCTGTCGGACCGCGCGTGGGCCGCGCTCGAAGCCGAACTCGGCGACGCACGGCCCGACTGTCCGATCTTCGTCGCATCGCAGTCCGTCCTCGACGCGATCGTCGGCTTTGCGATCCACCGCGGCGTGCTGTCCGCCTGTGCGCGGCCGGCGTCTCGGGATCCGCTCGCGCTCGTCCGCGAGACGATCTCGCGCGCCGGGTCGCGGTCGCGCTCGGCGCGCTTCGTCCTGCTCGAAGGCCTGACCAATCACGACAACGTGGGCGGGATCCTGCGCAGCGCGATGGCCCTCGGCGGCGACGCGGTCCTGCTCTGCCCGCGTTCTTGTGATCCGCTCTACCGGAAGGCGATCCGGACCTCGATGGGCGGGAGCCTGGTCGTTCCCTTCGCCCGCGCGGAGGACTTCGACGCGCTGCTGGCCGGCCTGGTCGATCTCGGCGTCGCGGTCGTCGGCCTCGATCCCGATCCCCGGGGCATCGATCTCGCGGACCTCGACCCGAGCGCGCTCGGGCACACGGCGCTCCTGGTCGGGACCGAAGGCGAGGGGATCTCCGAGGCGGCCCTCGCGCGGGCGACCCACCGCGCCCGGATCGACATGGAGCCCGGGGTCGATTCCCTGAACGTCTCCGTCGCGGCCGCGATCGCGCTCCACCGCTTTCGCGCGAGGTGACCGCCGGCCATTGCGGCCCGTCGTTCGGAGCCCGACGTTACGTCCTTCGCAGAGGAGCGAGCGACGTGGCGCGCGATGGATCGATTCTGGTGGTGAAGACGGGAGAGGCGCTCGCGCCCGTGAAGGCGGCGCGCGGCGACTTCCACCAATGGATCGCGAAGGGCATGGGGGTCGCCGACGACGAGCTGGCGGTGGCGCACGTCCATGCGGGCGATCCGCTTCCTGATCCCGCCTCGATCTCGGGGGTCGTCGTGACGGGCTCGCCGCTCATGGTCACCGACCGCGCCGATTGGAGCGAAGCCTCGGCGGCGTGGCTCGCGAAGATCGTCGAGGCGGACGCGATGCCGGTTCTCGGCATCTGCTACGGCCACCAGCTCCTGGCCCACGCCCTCGGCGGCGAGGTCGGGGCGAATCCGAACGGACGCGAGATGGGGACCGTCGAGGTCCGACACGATACGGCGGCGATCGTCGACGATCCGGTCCTGATCGGGGCCGTCGAGCCGGGGCACATGTCCCATCTCGAGAGCGTTCTCCGGCCGCCGTCCGACGCGCAGGTGCTCGCGACGACGGACCTCGAGGCCCACGCGGTGCTCAAGTTCGGTCCGCGACAATGGGGGCTGCAGTACCACCCGGAGTTCGACCGGGACATCATGCAGGGGTACGTCGCGGCCCGCCGCGAGATCATCGAGAGCGAGGGGCTCGACCCGGATGCGATGATCGAGAACGCGGTCGAGACCCCGGTCCTCACGAGCACCCTCGAGCGGTTCGCGGCCTTCGTCGAGAAGGGCTGACGCGCGGAGCGCAGGGGGCCGGGGCGCGCGATCAGCGCCGTGAGTGCCGCTTTACGCGGGCGCGGGCCTTCTCTTCCGCTCGCGCTTCGTCGCGGTGGCGCCGCACCTGCTCGCGGTAGACCCAGCGAAGCAGCTGCGAACGATTCGTCTCGTCGAGCCCCGCGAACTCGACCGCCGTGCTCGGCTTGCCGCGTCGGGTCGTCGGCGCGTCCGGTGCGCGGACGATCCGACCGGGGAGCACGAAGCAGAGCGAGCCGGGCAGCTCGAAATGGCAGACCACGTCTTCATCGACCCCGAAGTCGTCGTCGCTGGCGAAGCGGAGGCCGCCGGCCGAGACGTCGAGGAGGTCGAATACGTCGTCGATCGGCTCGTCCTGGTCTTCCGCGGGGCCCGGCATCACGAGCCGCACGACGCGGACCTGGTAGCCGTGGGCGGAGACCCGGACGAAGGCGCGCTGCTGGACTCGCTCCCATTCGGCCTCGATCCTGAGACCGAAGGTCGAAGGCGAGCACGCCACGACCGTCGCCTGGGTCGCGTAGCGCGCGTCGTCGGGGATCGGGCACTCGACGAGCAGGCTCTCGCCGCGGCGCAGAGGCTCGATCGAGCCGAGGAACCAGTGGGTTCCGTCCTCGACGTGGTCGACCGGGACGACCAGCGGAAAGCCGCCGGCGGGTCCCTCCGGATGCAGGATCACGAGACGCCCGGCCTCGATGATGAGCCGGCGCGTCTGTGGGCTGGCGTCTTCCACGTCTTCCACGTCGCGGTCCCCTCGGCCCGATCGACGGGCCTCGCACTCGTTTCGGCCTGTCCGACCGACGCTTGAGTTCGGGCCCTGCCTGTCGCCCCGAGGGGAAGAGCGTCAAGCGCGGTGGTGCAGCCCCGCGTTGCTCGACATTTCGAGTGATCACTCTTAGAGTCACCGCATGGATTATCGGGTCGCAGCGCTCGCAGAAGCCGCCGGTGTCGGCGTCGACACCGTGCGCTTCTACCAGTCCCGCGGCCTGATTCCCGGACCGCGGCGCGAGGGTCGCTTCGCGATCTACGGCGAGGTCCACCTCGAGCGTATCCGGAGGATCCGGGCGCTCCTCGACCAGGGCTTCTCGCTCGCGCAGATTCGCCGACTCCTCGAGGACGAGGCCGCCGAGGGCAGCTCCGCCGGAGCCCCCGATCGCGCCGACGATCGCGGCCTCCTCGAAGCCCTCGCCGCCCGGAGCATCGGCGAAGGCACCGTCTCCCGGGCCGAGCTCTCCGCCGAGACCGGCGTCCCCGAGGCGCTGGTCGCGTCGGTGATCCAGGCCGGCCTGATCCAGCCGATCGAGGTGCAGGGCGAGGAGCGCTTCCCGCGCCAGGACCTCGAGATGGTGAAGGGGGCGCTCGAGATCCTCGGAATGGGTCTGCCCCTCGACCGGCTCCTCGAGCTCGCGGCCCAGCACGCGGCGAACGTCGACGCGCTGGCCGAGCAGGCGATCGACCTCTTCGACGATCACGTCCGCACACCGCTGCGCGAGGCCTCGGGCGACGAAGAAGAAGAAGTCCGCCGGACCTTCGAGCGGCTCCTTCCCCGGGCGACCCAGATCGTCGCCCTGCATTTCCAGCGTACCGTCGTCGCCCGCGCTCTCGCGCGGCTTCGCGGGCGCGGCGAGGAGAGCGCCCTCGAACGTGCGCTCGATGCGACCCAGAAGGCCCGACTCGAGGTCTCCTGGCGTTAGGCCTCGAGACGAGTGGATGGGCAGAGCAAAGACAGTGGAGTTTCCGTGGCGTTAGGCGATCTGCCGACCGGTGAAGACAAGCGCGTTCGCGTGCAGGACATGTTCGACCGCATCGCACCGAAATACGATGCGCTCAACCGCGTGATGAGCATCGGCATGGACCAGCGATGGCGGCGCCGACTGCTCGACAAGATCGGCGTCGGGGACGGTGACCTGGTCGTCGACCTCGCCTGCGGGACCGGCGACTTCTGCGAGCTCGTCGAAGAACGGGGCGCCGAGGTCATCGGCGTCGATTTCGCGCTCCAGATGCTGAAGCAGGGGCGCACCCGCGGTCTCGATTTCCGCTCGGTCCAGGGCGACGGCGAGTGGCTGCCCTTCAAGACGGCCTCCGTCGACGTGGTGACCTGCGGCTTCGCGCTCCGCAACTTCGTGTCGCTCAAGGGCGTGCTCGCCGAGACCGCCCGGATCCTGAAGCCCGGCGGGCGGATCGCGCTGGTCGACGTCGATCGCCCCGCGTGGGCCCCGATCCGCGCCGCGCATTCCCTCTACTTCGATCGGATCGTGCCCTTCGTCGGCGGCCTCGTCTCCGACAAGAAGGCCTACGCCTATCTCCCGCAGTCGACGGCCTACCTGCCGCCGCCGGAGGAGCTCAAGGAGATGCTCTCGGGGGCGGGCTTCCTCGAGGTGGAGCGCGAGACCGTCTTCCTCGGCTCCGCGCAGATGCTGACCGGCGTGCGCGGTCCGCTCACGCCGGTGGGAGGAGGACGCGAGTGAACCTGCGACCCGACGCCGACACGATCGAACATCTCGTCGCGCGGGCGCGCGACGAGGGACGAACGCTCTGGCTCGCCTGCGTCGTCGCCGACCCGGCGGTCGAGGCCGTGCTCGCCTGTCCCCTGAGTGGCTTCGCTGCCGCGGGACGCGTGGATCGCTTCTTCTGGGAGCAGGGTGAGTCCGGAGATCTGGCGCTGGCCGTCGGTCTCGCGGACGAGATCGAGAGCGCCGGGGCGGATCGCTTCGCGGACGTCCGGAGCTGGACGCGCGAGGTGTCGGCACGGATGGCGTGGACCGGCGAGACGCGCGTGGCGGGCAGCCCCTCCTTCTTCGGCGGTTTCGGATTCGAGTCGACCTCACGCGGCAGCGAGGATTGGAAGGCCTTCCCGGCGGCGCGCTTCGTTCTGCCGGCGCTCGTCGTTTCGCGGATCGACGGTGCGCCGAGCGCGACGCTGGTCGTGCGGGTGGAGCCCGGGGCGACGGCGGCGTCGGTCCAGGCGGAGCTCGAGGCGCGGGCCCGCTCGCTCGAATCCCTCGCGACCCTGCCGGAAGCCCCGGCGGCAGCTCCGATCGATCTCTCCGACGTCTGGGGAGATGGACCCGAGTACCGGGTCCAGTCGGATCGGCCCCACGCGGTCTTCTGCGCTCAGGTCGAGGACGCCCTCGGCGCCTTCGAAGAGGGTGAACTCGAAAAGGTCGTCCTCGCTCGCTCGCTCTCGGTCGCGCACGACGGTCCGGTCGACGTGCCGGATTTCCTGGGACGACTGCGCGGGCTCTATCCGACCTGCACCCTGGTCGCGATGGGACGTGGCGACGACACCTTCCTGGCGGCAACGCCGGAGCTGCTCGTCCGGACGCGCGGCGACGTCGTCGCGACCGCCGCCCTCGCCGGGTCGGCGCCGCGCGGACGGCATCCCGAGGAGGACCAGGCGCTCGGGGCGTCGCTCCTCGCGAGCGCGAAGGAACGCGCGGAGCACGGGCACGTCGTCGAGGCGGTCCGCGGCGTCCTGGAGGCGCGCACCGTACGGCTCGACGTGCCCGAGGCGCCGGTGCTGCGAAGGCTCTTCGGCATCCAGCACCTCGAGACCTCGATCGCCGGTCGCCTGCGACCCGAGCACACCGACATCGTCGGGCTCGTCGAAGCCCTGCATCCGACCCCGGCCGTGGGGGGCGTCCCGGCGCCGGCCGCGCGGGAATGGTTGAGCCGGGTCGAAGGGCTCGATCGCGGCTGGTACGCCGCTCCGATCGGTTGGCTCGACCTCGAGGGTGGAGGCGACTTCCGCGTCGCGCTCCGGTCGGCGCTGATCCGGAACGGGGCCGACGAGGCCGGGGGCGGAAGTCGTACGCTGCTCTTCGCAGGAGCGGGACTCGTCGCTGGCTCGGTGCCCGCGCAGGAGCTCGCGGAGACGCGGATCAAGCTTCGCGCGCTGCTCGCTCCGCTGACGGAGATCTAGGTGACGGTTCCGCCCGATCTCCGGACGGAGCGCCCGGCGTCGGCCTTCGTCGCCGATCCCGCGGCGGTGTACGCCTACGTGGGCGCGTTCTTCCACGGCGTCCGCGCCGCCGGCGTCGAACACGTGGTCGTCTCGCCCGGTTCGCGATCGACGCCCCTCACGATCAGCGCCCGGCATACGCCGGGCCTGCGGACCTGGGTCGAGCTCGACGAACGGGCCGCGGCGTTCTTCGCTCTCGGGCTCGCGAAGGCCTCGGGCCGTCCCGCCGTCCTCGTCTGTACGTCGGGCACCGCGGCGGCGAACTACCTGCCGGCGATCGTCGAGGCCCACTACTCGCGGGTGCCCATGATCGTGGCGACGACGGACCGGCCGCCGGAGCTGCGCGACTGGGGCGCCGGGCAGACGATCGAGCAGAACGGTCTCTACGGCGGCTACACGCGCTGGGCGAGCGAGGTCCCGATTCCCGAAGCGGGGGAGGCCTCGCTGCGTCATGCGGGGCAGCTCGCGGGTCGGGCCTTCGACGAAGCGACGTCGACGCCGGCGGGCGCGGTGCACTTGAACTGGCCCCTCCGCGAGCCGCTGCCGCCGCCGGAAGGGGAGCTCGAAGAGATCCTCGCCGCGTCGGCCGCAGAGCTGCGGGTGCCGCGCTTCTCGGCGGCGCGAGCGATCCCGGCGCGCGAGGACATCGACGTGCTCGCCGGACTCGCGGAGGCGCACGAACGCGGGGTGATCCTCGTCGGGCCGCGCGACGACGACCCCGCCCTCGCCGACGCGATCGCAGCGTTCGGGACGGCGTCGGGGTGGCCCGTGCTCGCCGATCCCGCCGCGAACCTGCGCGCGGGCCGCGAGCCGGGCCGGGCGCCGATTCTCGACGCGGGCGACCTGCTGCTGCGGGACGGGCCCTTCCGCGAAGCGCGCGTGCCCGAAGTCGTGGTCCGGGTCGGGGATCCGCCGGTCTCGAAGCCCCAGCGGCTCTGGATCGAGGCCGCAGAACCTCGCGAAGTGCTCTGGCTCGACGAAGGCGGGCAGTGGGGCGAGCCCTCTCATCGCGCGACCCGCGTCGTTCGCGGGGGCGCGGCGGCGCTCCTCGATGGCGCCGCGGCGCAGCTCGGCGTGCCGTCGGCGCGACCGCCGCTGCGCGAGCGGGCCTGGTGTCGGGACTTCGAAGCGATGAACACCGTCGCGCGCGCGGCGATCGACGACGTCGCGCGGGACGACGCGGGCTTCTGCGGCCTCACGGTGGCGAGCGCCGTCGCGCGATGCACCCCGGACGACGCAGCGCTCTTCGTGTCGAACAGCATGGCGGTTCGCCTCCTCGATCTGGGCTTCGGCGTGCGCGCGTCCCGTCTCCGCGTCCACGCGAGTCGCGGTGCCGCGGGAATCGACGGGATCAACTCGACCGCCCTCGGGATCGCGGCGGCCACGGATCGGCCGACGGTGCTCTTCACCGGCGATCTCGCCTTCCTGCACGATCTCTCCGGCCTGCTGATCACGCGGCGGGTCACGCTCCCCCTCACGATCGTCGTGCTCGACGACGACGGCGGCGGGATCTTCTCCATGCTGCCGATCGCGAGCCAGGGCGAGTCGGTCGCGTTCCGCGAGCTCTTCCATACCCCGCACGGTCTCGACCTCGAGCGCGTGGCCGGGGCATTCGCGCTGCCGTACTCGCGTGTCTCCGAGGTCGCTGCGCTCGAGAAGGCGATCGAGGAAGGGACCGCCGCGCGCGGCGTCTCGATCGTCCACGTCCCGGTCGAGGCGGGGACGAACGAGACCCGCTACCGGGCGGCCGTCGCGAAGGCGCGCGCCGCGGTCGATGCGGAGGCCCCCTCATGAGCGGCGTCTTCGTCGACGCCGACGGCGTGCGCCTGCGTGCCGTGATCGAGGGCCCCGAATCGGCCCCGCCGGTCCTGATCCTGCATGGCTTCACGGGCTCCGCCGAGAGCATGGCGTGCGTCGCCGCGCCCCTCGCGGCCGACTACCGCGTCGTGCGCCTCGAGCTGGTCGGGCACGGAGAGAGTGATGCCCCCGACGACGTCGCGCCCTACGCGATGGACGTCTGCACGCGGCAGGTCGCGTCCGCCGCGTCCGCCCTCGGACTCGAGCGGCCTCACCTCGTCGGCTACTCGATGGGGGGGCGCACGGCCCTCGCGACCGCCGTCGCCTTCCCCGGACGGTTCGCGAGCGTGAGCCTGATCGGCGCGACGGCGGGGATCGCGGACGAGGCGGATCGCGCGGCCCGGATCGCAGCGGACGAAGCCCTCGCCGATCGGATCGAGGACGAAGGACTCGAGGCCTTCGTCGACCACTGGATGGCGCTGCCGATCTTCGCGAGCCAGTCGCGCCTCGGCCCGGACTTCCTGGCGCGGGCGCGGGCGGAGCGTCTCCGTCAGCGGCCGAAGGGCCTCGCGAACAGTTTGCGGGGGATGGGGGCGGGCGCGCAGGCACCGGTCTGGGAGGGGCTCGAGCACGTGACGGCGCCGGTGTTGCTCGTGGCGGGGGGCGAGGACGCGAAGTTCCGGGCGATCGCCGACGCGTTGGCCGCGCCGATGCCCGACGCACGGATCGAGATCATCGAGGGCGTCGGCCACGCCGCGCATCTCGAGGACGTGAACGCCTTCGGCGACGTGTTGCGCGCCTTCCTCGCCGAGATCGAGACGCGCCGGGAAGGAGAACGAGGATGAGCGAGGTACGACCGGGGAGCCCCGGCGCATGGGTGATGGCGATCCGGCCGCAGACGCTGCCGGTCTCGATCGGGCCCGTGCTCGTGGGGACGGCGGTGGCCTTCGTCGAAGGGGGCCTCCATGCGGGCGCAGCGCTGGCCGCGGCAATCGGCGCGCTCTGTCTGCAGATCGGTTCGAATTTCGCCAACGACGTCTTCGACTTCGAGAAGGGCGCGGACACCGAGGAGCGGATCGGCCCGCCCCGCGCGGCCCAGCTCGGTCTGCTCACGCCGGCGCAGCTGAAGCGCGGCATGATCGTCGTCTTCGCCCTCGCGACCCTCGCTGGCCTCTATCTGACGGCAGTGGCCGGCCCGGTCATCCTCGCGATCGGGGCCGTCTCGATCGTCGCCGCGATCGCCTATACCGGCGGTCCCTATCCGCTCGGTTACCACGGCCTGGGCGACGCCGCGGTCTTCCTCTTCTTCGGCCTCGTGGCCGTGGTCGGCACGACCTTCGTGCAGACGGGGACGCTGCCGACCCTCGCCTGGCTCTGTGCGATCCCCGTCGGTGCGTTCGCGACCGCGATCCTCGTCGTGAACAACCTGCGCGACGTCGACACCGACACGGTCGCCGGGAAGCGGACGCTCGCGGTCCGGCTCGGGCGGAGCGGAGCGCGAGCGGAGTGGGCGTTTCTCGTCTGGGGCGCGCTTCTCTTTCCGGTGGGCCTCTGGCTCGCCTTGGGACTCTCGCCCTGGGTGCTGCTTCCCTTCGCCTGTCTGCCCCGAGTCGTCCGGATCTTCGGCGTGATCCAGACGAGCGAAGAGGGGCCGGCGCTCAACCAGGCCCTCGCGGCGACGGCGCAGACGGGCTTCCTGTTTTCGTTGCTGCTCGCGCTCGGTCTCGTGGCCGGGGTGACCGGGTGAGCCGTCGACCTGCCCTTCGCTCCGCGGGCCCGGGCCGATCGTGAGGCAGCCGGACTTCGGCGGCTGGCGCCGCGGGCGGATCCTGCAGGCCGCGCTTCCACTGGTGCGGCCCCTCGCGACGGCGCACGGTCCGATCGAGCGCCGCAACGCCCTCGTCGTCGCCCTCGAGGACGAAGACGGTCGGGTCGGTTGGGGCGAAGCGACGCCGCTGCCCGAGTTCGGGACCGAGTCCTTCGAGTCCTGCCGCAAGCGGCTGGTCGCGCTTCTCGACGGGACCGCGCCCGCCTCGGACGTCACGAAGCCTTGCGCGGACTTCGCCTGGTCGACGGCCACGCGGGACCTCGAAGCGAGGCAGGTGGGGGAGAGCTTCGCCGAGCGCCTCGGCCGGGACGCGGGCTTCGGGGACGGCCCCCTGCCGAGCGTCTCGTCCCAGGCCCTCGTTGGCGGCGAGACCCCCGAGGCGGTCGTGGAATCGGCGCGGGCCCTCGTCGCCCGGGGCTTCCAGGCCTTCAAGCTCAAGCTCGCGGTGTCGCCGGGCGCGCGCCGTCTCGGTGTCGATCTCGATCGCGTCGCGGCCCTGCGACAGGTGATCGGTCCCTCGGCGCGGCTCCGGCTCGATGCGAACGAAGCGTGGAGTGAGACGGAGGCGCGTCGCGCGTTGGTGGCGCTCGCGTGCTTCGACGTCGACTATGTGGAGCAGCCCGTCGCGCGCACGGATCTCGAGGCGCTCGCGCGGCTCGCCGCCGAGGCGGACATCGCGATCGCGGCCGACGAGGCGCTGCTCGGAGCGGGATGGCGGCGCGTGCTCGAGGCGCGGCCGGTCTCGATCTGGATCGCGAAGCCTGCGGCCCTCGGTTCCCTCGACGCTGCCCTCGAGCTCGTCCGCGCGGTGGGCGAGCAGGGGGGACGGCTGGTCTGGTCGACGCTGATCGATGGGGCGATCGGTCGCGCGGCGGCGCGTGCCCTCGCGGGCGCGACCGGCGCGCCGGACGAGATCCACGGCCTCGGAACCGGGCCGCTCCTCGCCGCGGACCTCTGTGACGCGTCGGATCCCGTCACGGAGGGGCGACTTCCGACGCCGACCGGGCCCGGTCTCGGCCTCACGCCGGACGGGCCCGTCTTCGACGCGGCGAAGCTCGTCCACGAGGTCACGCGGTGACCGGCGCGGAGGAGGGCGTGCTCGCGAACGCGCTTCGCGACCACGGGAGCGCCGAGGCGATTCGCATGGGGGCGACGTCGCTCACCTGGTCGGCGCTCGCGCACGCGTCGCGACGGATGCAGGCCGCCCTCGAAGACGCCGGCGTCGCGAAGGGGGATCTCGTCGCGGTGCTCGCGCCGCCATCGGTCGAGGGCGCAGCCCTCCTCTTCGCGCTCCTCGAGCTCGGGGCCCCGATGCTGCCGCTCAATGCCCGCCTCTCCGAGATCGAGCAGGCGCAGGCGATCGAGGAGACCCACGCGCGCTTCCTCGTCGTCGCGCCGAGCGACGCGCTCGGCTCGCGACTCGCGAGGGAAACGGGCTGCGGTCTTCTCGCGCTCGCGCCGCGGGATGGCGCGAGCCCGCTCGCTCGTCTCGAGTCGCCGGATGGCGCGAGCCCGCTCGTTCGGCTCGAGTCGCCGGATGGCGCGAGCCCGCTCGTTTTTCTCGCGTCGCCGGCGCCCGGGCGCGCGGACGAGCTCGCCGGCGCCGCCGAACGACGACGGGACGAAGGGGCGGCGCTCGTGCTGCGCACGTCCGGGACCAGCGGGCGGCCGAAGGGCGCCGTGCTCGGGCTCGACAACCTGATCGCGAGCGCCGACGGGGCCGCGTCGCTGCTCGGCAGCTCGCCTTCCGATCGCTGGCTGCTCTGCATGCCGCTCTTCCACATCGGCGGGCTCGCGATCCTGATTCGCGCTTCCCGGGTCGGCGCGAGCGTCGTCCTGCACGCGCGCTTCGACGAGGTCGAGGTCGCGCGGGCGCTCGACGAGGACGGGATCACGCGGGTGAGCTTCGTCGCGACGATGCTCGAGCGGGTCCTCGCGACGCGAGGAGACCGTCCGGCGCCGGCGACCCTCGAGCTCGTGCTGCTCGGGGGCGGACCCGCGAGCGACGACCTGATCCGGCGCGCCGAGGCGCTCGGGTATCCCCTGGCCCCCACCTACGGACTGACGGAGGCGGCCTCGCAGGTGGCGACGCGACCGCCGCGCGCCGCGGTCGACGAGCCCGCCGGAGGACTCGTGCCGTTGGGCGGAGTCTCGCTTCGGATCGTGGACGAGAACGGCACGGCGTGTGCGCCAGGGGTCGAAGGGGAGATCCGGGTGCGCGGGCCGATCGTGATGCGGGGCTACCTCGACGACCCGGAGGCCTCGCGCGCGGCGCTTCTCGACGGCTGGCTCGCGACCGGCGACATCGGCCGCCTCGACGAAGCGGGCCGCCTGCGCGTCCTCGATCGCCGCACCGATCTGATCCTGTCCGGCGGCGAGAACGTCTATCCGGCGCAGATCGAGTCGGTGCTCGAAGCCCATCCCGACGTGGTCGAAGCCGGAGTCCGGGGCATCGAAGACGAGACCTACGGCGCTCGTCCCGCCGCCTGGGTCGTCCTCCGCGAGGAGGCACGGCTCGCGCCTTCCGCGCTGCTCGCGTACTGCCGCGCGCGTCTCGCCGGCTATGCGGTACCTGCTCGGATCGAAACGGTCGACGTACTTCCGCGCAACGCGACGGGCAAGTTGCTTCGTCGGCGCCTCGGCGGGGACGACTAGCCGATCGGAAACGACCGGGCGCCGGGCCGCCGATCACGCGGCCCGCGAAGGCCGCCGTTTCGTGGCCGCATCTTCGAAGGCTCGGGGCAAGGCCGCTTCGCACGGATGCTATGTTCGGCCCACCCCCTGATCGAAGGGGGAAGCGTGCGCCGACGCCGGTTCCAGATTCGCATCGCGCCTCACGCGCTCGCGGCCCGCGCTCTGGCCGCAGCGGTTCTGCTCTTTCATTACGCCTCCCCCGCGCTCACGGTCGAGGGCGAGCCCGATTCGACGCCGGATCTGGCGCGCTGGACCTGGATCGGGGTCGTCGAGTCCGGTAGCGATCCGATGGACCCGTCGATCGTGCCCGGGGCACCGCTCAAGATCGAGTTCGTCGCCGATCGCGCGGCCAGGCGGCGCGGCACCGGTCAGATCCTCGGCTTCGGGGACTGTGACGTCGAGGCGAATCTTCGGCTCTGGGTCGGTGATTCGGTCTTCGAGCTCGGCGCCAACCGGCAGACGGGCGACTGTCCGTACCTCGACCTGAGCCTGAGTCTCGACGATCAGGGTGGGACTGCGGCCCGGAATCCCGCGGTCGAATGCATTGGACGCCTCGACGCGCCGGAATGCGCCGTCCTCAGTCTCTTCGCAGCCGGCGAGGCCTGGTGCACGTCGGGAGCGCACGGCTCGACCTGCTCCCGCGTCGCGCTGCCGCACGGTCCCGAAGGCGAAGGGCGGCGCTACTGGGAGGTGGCCCGGCTCGGCGTGCGATTCGCCGACGACGCGGCCCGCTTTCCGAACCTCTGGGCAGCCGCCTCGCCCGACAGCGAATGCCAGTGGAGCTTCGGCCAGCACTTCATCATCGGCGACGGACTCCTGCCGCCCGACACGCCGGACCTGTCCGCTCTGCCTCCGGGTGAAATCGTCCTCGAGCTGCCGTTTCGGGACGTCCGGATTCGCGGACGATTGATCGCGCCGGGCGGCGTCCCACTCCGCACGGCGTGGACGATGGGAGGTTCCGTCGTCGACGTGCACGACGGCAGCGGGGGCCTCCCGTTCGACCCCGCCCTCTCGTTCCTGCCCCTCGGATCGCGCGTCCAACTCGACATCTCGGTCGACGACGCGCGTCCGACGAGTCGGGATCCCTGTGGAGTGACGAGTGCCGGCCGTCCACCGCCCGACGTGCACACTCGCCTCGACTTCGGGCTCGCTCCCGATCGCGACTTCCGCATCTCCGGTCGTCTCGGCGACTACCGGTTGGCCGGGCGCGACTGGGAGAGCTGCGATCTCCTCTGCGAACGTCCGCCTCGCCTCGACGTGTACGCGGCCACCGCAACGGATCCGCTCGTGGGCTGGCTTCCCTCTCGGTTGCAGCAGGAGGAGGCCTATTTCCGCTCCCTCGGATGCGAGGAGGACCGGGACGAGTATCCGCCCGAGTGCGCCGAGCCCTGGGTCGACCCGGCCAATCCGCCGCCCCTCGACACGCTCATCCTGACGACCAGTCTCCATCGGCGGGCCGTCCGCGCCGATGGCGCCACGAGCTCGGCGCTCGTCTCGGTTCTTCTGCAGGGCAGCGCGGTCTTCGACCCCGATCGGCCACTGGCGAATTCGTTCGACTTCTCGGCCCTGCGGACGGCGAGGGTGCTCGCAGTCGTCCTGGCGGAGCAGCCGTCGCATTTCGTCGAGATCGAGCTCGACCATCTCGAGAAGCACGAGTGGCGTTGCCGTCCTCCCTTCTTCCCGGGTGACGCGACGGGGGACGGCGCGGTCGATCTCGACGACGAACAGCGCATCCGCGGCAACCTCGGTAAGCGGTACGTCAGCCAGAGACAGGGCGATCTCGACTGTGATGGCTTCGTCGACGAGGCGGATCTGGCGATCTGGGCCGACAATCTGCGACCGCCGCTCTTCGCGCCCGAGCCGAGCTTCGGGGCGGCGCTCCTGATCGGGGCGGCTTCGCTGGTGGCTTCGACCGGGAGATCCCGTTCGTCCTCCGTGCGAGCGTCTTCGATCGGCTGAGTCGCTGCTTCGGATCTCGGATCAGGAGCCCGCGGGTGTCGGCTCGTCGAGCGCTTCGGCGATCCGGTTCCGCACGCGC
This sequence comes from bacterium, assembly GCA_024742285.1. Classification (NCBI taxonomy): domain Bacteria; species bacterium. The sequence goes on from JANSYR010000003.1 coordinate 267,986, forward strand.
TCCATCATCTCTTCCGGGGCGGTCTTCTCCACGTCCGACGGAGATACGGCGTCGAGGATCTCGATCGAGATGTCGTGGCGGCCCTGGAGGACGAAGCCGCGCTTCGGCAGCGCGTCTCCGGTCCCGCGGATCACGAGGGGCTGGATCGGCACGCCGTTTCGCTGGGCGATCTCGAAGGCGCCCGGCTTGAAGGCGCGCATGCGTCCGGTCGGGGAACGCGTGCCTTCCGGGAACATCACGATCGAGCTGCCCGCGTCGAGCGCCGCGTCGCAGGCGCGCATCATCGACATCACGCTGGTCTTCGTCCCGCGCTGGAGCGGGATGTACCCGCACAGGGTCATGTTCCAGCCGATCAAGGGCACGCGGAAGTTCTCGATCTTCGAGACCCACTTGAAGTGGCTCTGGAGTCGGAACATCACGAGGATGTCGAGCAGCGACAGGTGGTTGGCGACGATCACCGCCGGCCCCGCCCGATGGAGCCGCTCGCGACCGTGGATCGTCACCGCCCACGCGGGATTCAGCCAGGTGTAGAGCGAGGCCCAGAAGCAGGTGAAGCGGTGGAGGAGGGCGCGTCGGGAGTCGAAGGGCGCGGTGACGACGAAGATCAGGACCGCGATCGGAAAGAGCACGATCGAGGAGAGGGCGATGAAGGCCCAGAAGAGCGCGGAGAGCACCGGTCGCATCAGGCGCCCTCCGCTCGGTCAGTCGCCGAGCCGTCCGCTCGGGCGCGCACCGCACGTGCCGCTTCGACGAAGGCCGCGAAGAGGGCGCGGCTCGTCGCCTCGTCCATCTTTTCCGGGTGCCACTGCACGCCGATCTCCCAGCGATCCGGGGTCTCGATGGCTTCGATGACCCCGTCGGAAGCGGTCGCCGCGACGCGGTGACCGTCACCGATCGCGCGAACGGCCTGATGATGGAGGCTGTTGACCCGATGCGCACCCGGGCCGAGGATCGCCGCGAGGCGCGTCTGCGGGGCGACCTCGATCGGGTGGCGCCGGGACTCGTCGAGGCGGTGGGCATCGAATGCGCCGACGGCGCTCGGGAGATGGGGCTCGAGCTCGGCGCCGGATTCGCGGGCGAGCAGCTGCATCCCGTAGCAGATCCCCAGTATGGGCCGGTCGCGTTCGCGCGCGGCGGCCAGGATCGCCGCGTCGAAGGCGATCTGCGAAGCCGGAGCGAGGTCGAGCTCGACGCCCGAAGGAAGCGGTCGATCGCTCGGGAAATCGTCGCCGCCGGGCAGGAGCAGCCCATCGAGCCCTTCGATCAGCCCCGCCGTGTCCGACTGGATCGGAAGCTGCACCGCGATCCCGCCCGCCTCGTCGACCGCCCGCGCGTAGGCGTGGTCGATGTAGACGTAGTCCCTACCCGGCCGCCAGCGACCGCGATCGTCGAGGCAGAGCGGAATCCCGATTCGCGGCCTTTCCATGGCACGAGCATAGCCAGCTGCGGCATCCTGCCCGGATGGCGCAGGTGGTGATCGCGGGATGCGGCTACGTGGGGAACGCGTTGGCCGGGATGCTGATGGCGGAGGGGCACGAAGTCTTCGGCGTCCGACGAAACGTCGACGCCCTGGCTCCGGGCGTGAAGGGCATCGCCGGCGATCTCGCCGAGCCGTCGGCGCTCGGGCCGGCGCCGCCGCGGGTCGAGTACGCGGTCTTCGCCGTCGGCGCCGACGGCGGAAACGAGAAGGCCTATCGCCACGCCTATCTCGACGGCCTCGCGGGCTTCCTCCAGTGGCTCCTCGACGAGGGACAGCGACCGAAGCGGATCGTGATGACCTCGAGCACGAGCGTCTACGGGCAGCGGCGAGGCGAGATCATCACCGAGGAATCCCCCACCCATCCCACCCAGTTCCGCGGCGAGACCCTGCTCGCGAGCGAGGGGCTCGTCTCCGCCAGCGCGATCCGGAGCGTCGTCGTCCGACTCGGGGGGATCTACGGGCCCGGTCGCACGCGCTTGATCCAGCGTGCCCGGTCGGGGGAGCTCGTCCTGCGAGGGCGTGAGCACTACACGAACCGGATCCACCGGGACGATGCCGCCGGCCTGATTCGTCATCTGCTCTTCCATCCCGATCCGGCGCCCCTCTATCTCGGCGTCGACGACCGGAGCGCCGAGGAGTCCGAGGTCTACACCTGGCTCGCGAAGGAGACCGGTGGCCCGCCGCCGAAGGAGCCGGACGCCGAGGCCGCGCCGAGCGATCGGCGGAGGGAGGTCGGGAGCAAGCGATGCAGCAACGCCCTCGCCCGGGAGAGCGGCTACCGATTCCGCTTCCCGACCTACCGTGAGGGCTACGGCGAGCTGATCCGCGAGACGGCCGACGCTTGAGCGACGGCCGTCCGATGCCGCGACTCGCCTCCGAGACCCTCGCCATGCCCGGGGCGATCTATTCGCCCTTCGCGGATCGCATGGCGGATCACCCGGGCCCGCTCTTCCCCCTCCACGTCGGCGATACCTGGCGGGATCCCTTCCCCGGCGCGCGCTCCGAGGACGTCGCGTCGGCGGATCATCCGCGCCTCCACGCCTACGGCGACACGCGCGGCCTGCCGGCGCTGATCGAGGCGATCGCCGCGAAGCTCGCGCGCCGCAACGGGCTGACGCACGCGCCGGACGAGATCCTCGTGACCGCCGGCGCGACGGGAGGACTGGCGGCCGTCGCCGGAGCGACGCTCTCGCCCGGCGACGAGATCCTGATCCTGGCCCCGTTCTGGCCCCTCATCCGGGGGATCGCCCAGAGCTTCCGCGCGAAGCCCGTGGAGGTCCCCTTCTTCGATCGCGTCTCGAACGTCGAGGAGGCCGTCGCGTCGGTCGCTTCACGGATCACCCCCCGGAGCCGCGTCCTCTACGTCTCGACGCCGTCGAATCCGACGGGTCGGGTGATTCCGGGGGAGTGGCTCGAAGCGCTCGCGGCGCTCGCCCGGCGCCACGACCTCTGGATCTTCTCCGACGAGGTCTACGAGGACTATCACTACGACGGCGGCCCCGGCGCCCACGTCTCGATGGCCTGCTTCGCGCCCGAACGGACGGTCTCGGTCTACTCGTTCTCGAAGAGCTACGCGATGGCGGGGCAGCGGGTGGGCTACCTGGCCGCGCCCGCGGACCTGATCCACAACGCACGCAAGATCGGGACCCACGTCTACTACCACGCACCGATCATCGCGCAGTACACGGCCCTCGCGGCCCTCGAAGGCGGGGCGGGCTGGCTCGAGACGGCCCACGCCCAGGATCGCGAGGTCGGACGCCGGGTCGCCGACCTGCTCGGCGAGGACGCGCCGCGGGGCGGGACCTTCCTCTTCCTGGACGTGCGCGATCGCCTGGACGAACGGGGGCTCGAGGGACTGCTCGAGGACTGCCTCGCCGAGGGCGTCCTCGTCGCGCCGGGCTCGAGCTGCGGCGAGGCCTACGGCGAATGGATCCGGTTGAGCTTCACGGCCGCACCGGCGGACGACGTGATCGAGGCGGCGACGCGACTCGCGAAGGTCCTCGGTCGCGGCTGAAGCGCGCGGGGGCACGCCCTTCGGGCCCGTGATCGAGTATCCTCGGTCGGCCGCGCCTCGCGCGACGACACCTCGCCCGCGCCTGTCGAGCGCCCGACCGAAGGACCCCCGCCATGTCGATCGATCTCGTGAAGAACGCCCCGAAGACGCCCGCCCGGGAGGCGAGCATCCAGTCGATGGAGCTCGCGATGGCCGGCGATGGGGAGGGCTGGCTCGCCCTCTTCGCCGACGATGCCGTCGTCCAGGATCCCTACGGCCCGTCCGAGTGGGATCCGGAAGGGCGCGGTCGGATCGGCAAGGACGAGATCCGCGATTTCTGTGCGGCCTTCATCAAGCCCGACGCGATCCGTTTCGAGGTCCGCCAGACCCTCGACGGCAACGGTGCCTGCGTGAACGTCGGGACGATCATCGCCAAGGGACCCGATGGCCGCGTCGGCTGGAACGAAGTGATCAACGTCTACGAGGTGAACGACGCGGGCAAGATCACCCTTCTGCGCTCCTACTGGGACTTCGCGGCCAACCAGAAGACCTTCTTCTAGTCCACGCGGGCGCCCTTGCTCACCGTCGAACGCAGCAATCGGACCGAACGACTCTTCGAAGGTCTCGCGACCCGCCTGATGGCGCCCGGTCGCTCGCCCCTCGCGCCGTCGACCGTCATCGTCCAGGGCCCCGGCATGGAGCGCTGGCTCGCGCAGTCGCTGGCGCGCGCCTACGGGGTCTGCGCGAACACCGAGTTCATCTTCCCGCGAGACTTTCTCGAGCGGGTATTCGCGCAGGTCGAAGGGGACGCGCGACCGGCAGCGGGTCTCTGGCAGGGGGGGCGTCTCGTCTGGGCCGTCGCTCGCCAGCTCGAAGCCCTGCGCGACGACCCGGACTTCGCCCCCCTCGCGCTCCATCTCCAGGCGGCGGACGGCGAGTGGCGGCTCGTCCAGCTCGCGGGCGAGATCGCGGCGATGCTCGATCGCTATGCGACGCACCGCCCACAGTGGCTGCACGACTGGTGCGAAGGGCGCGACCTGCCCACCGAGGGCGACGCGCGTTGGCAGGGGCGGCTCGTTCACGCCCTCGGCCAGGCGAGCGCGGATCGTCCCTTCGCGGATCGAGCGCTCGCCGTCCTCGAAGCGCTCGAGAGCGAGTCGGCGCAGGCCGCGCTCGCGCAGGCGTGGCCCCGGGGTGTCGAGGTCTTCGCGGTGTCGACGCTGCTCCCGGTCGATCTCGCGGTCCTCGATCGGGTGTCTCGGATCGTCGACGTGCATCTGTCGATCCTGAGTCCGTCGCGCCAGTGGTGGGCAGAGCTCTGGCACGAGGTCCGGGACGCCGAGCGCGCGGGGCTCCTCCAGCCGGGCGGGCTGCCGATGGCCCCGCCGCCGGCAGAGGCGCTGATCGATCCGCCGACCCCCGCCGGGCGACTCCTCGCGAACCTCGGGCGACTCGGCGCGGATTTCCAGCGCTGTCTCGAAGAGCTCGAGTCGGCGCAGGAAGCGCCGGAGGATCGATACGAGACGCCGTTCGCCGCCACGCTGCTCGGTCGCCTGCAGCGACGCTTCCTCGACCTCGACACGCCCGGGGAGGATGAGCGGGTCGTCGCCGCGGACGACGATTCGATCCAGATCCATCGCTGTCACGGACCGCGACGGGAGCTCGAGGTCGTCCACGCGCAGCTCCACGAAGCGTTCCGTGCCCTCCCGGATCTCGTGCCCGAGGACGTGATCGTGATGGCGCCGGGGATCGATGCCATTGCGCCGGACATCGAGGCGGTCTTCGGGGCGTTGCGTCGAGAGGACGGCGCGATTCCGCATCGGATCGCGGATCGTGGCGCGATGCGACGTTCCCCCGTCGCGGAGACCTTCGTCGCGCTCCTTCAGCTGATGACCGGACGCGCGGGACGCGGTGAGGTCATCGACTGGCTCGCCCGCGAGCCGGCCCGCGCACGCTTCGGCCTCGAGGCGGACGCGGTCGAGGAGGTGGCGGAGTGGGCGGCGCGGGCGGGGATCCGATTCGGGCTCGATGCCGACCATCGCGCGTCGCTCGGGCTCGCCGCCGACCCGGCGCATACCTGGACGGAAGGTCTCGCGCGCCTGGCGCTCTCCCACGCGGTGGGGACGACCGGAGCGGCCTATCAGGATCTCGCGGCGGAGCGCATCGGACCGATGGCCGATCCCGCGCTCCTCGGTGCGGTCGGGGACGTGGTCGACCTGCTCGTCGCCGCGCGCCGCGTCGCTTCCGGTCGTCGTTCGGTCGGCGGCTGGTGTCGCTGGCTCGCGGAGCTGCTCGACGCGGCGTGCGACGGCGGGGATCTTTCCGCGGACGAACACGTTCGGATCCGCACGCATCTCACGCGAATCGCCGAGGACGCGGAGGTCGTGGGGTTCGAGGACGAGATCCCCTTCGAAGCGATCCGCGAGCGGGTCGTCGGGGCCTTGACTGCGAGCCCCGCCCCCCAGGCGTTCCTGGCCGGGGGCGTGACCTTCTGCGAGCTGGTACCGCTGCGCGCGATCCCGTTCCGGGTCGTCGTGATCCTCGGCCTGGTCGACGGCGCGTTCCCACGCGGCCGCGCCGCGCCGGGCTACGACCTGATGGCGCGGGCGCCGCGCGCAGGGGACCGAAGCCAGCGGAGCGACGACCGCTATCTCTTTCTCGAGGCGCTGCTCTCCGCGCGAGACCGGTTGATCCTCACGGCGCCGGCGCGTGACGTGCGCGACGGCAGTGACCTCCCGCTCTCGATCGTCGTGACCGAGCTCCTCGAAGCGCTCGACGGGACCTTCGTCGCGGAAGACGGTCGCGCGCTGCGCGAGCAGCTCGTCGCCGAGCACGCGCTCCACGGCTTCAGTCCGAGCTACTTCGAAGGGCGCCCCGGCCTGGGGCGGCGTGGACTCGACCCCGACGCCTACGCGGGGGCACGGGCGCGAAGGCAGGCGCTCCAGGACGGGGGCGGTCGCGTGCGTCGCTTCCTCGACGAGCCGATCGACGCGGCGCACGCGGTTCCGCCGATCGACCATCTCGGCCTCGAAACGCTGACGGCTCTGATCGGTCGACCCTCGCGGACCTTTCTTCGCGATCGACTGCACGTCCGACTCCCCCAGGAAGAAGACGTCGTCGACGAGCTCGACCCCTTTACCCTCGACGGCCTCGATCGCTGGGGACTCGGCAGCGCGCTGCTCCAGGCGATGGAAGAGGGCGCTTCCCCGGAAGCCGCGCTCGAGCGGTTGGCCGCCTCTGCGTCGACGCCCCGAGGCGTCGCCGGGCGCTCCGCCTTGCGGAGCATCCTGACCCAGGTCCTCGACGTCGCCCGCGTCGCGGCAGCTCGACGCGCGAGCGGTTCGCTCCCGGACCACCGAGCGAGTCTCGACCTCGAGCTCGCTTCCGGTCGGGTCGTCCGCCTCTCGGGCCGCCTCGATCACCTCACGCCGGCGGGGCGCGTCCTCGCGCGGTTCACGAAGCACGGGAAACGCGGCGAGCTCGAGGACTGGGTCCGCCACCTCTTCCTCTGCGCGTGCGTCGAGGAAGGGGCCGACCTCGAGCCGCATACCTTCGTCGTCGGACGCCCGACCGACACGAAGCAGCCTCGCCCGGTGATCGAGTTCGAGCCGGTCGAAGGCGCGCGCCGCGAGCTGGTCCGACTGCTCGACTGGGCGCTCGAGTCCGGGGATGGCCCGCTACCCTTCTTCCCGGACACCTCGCGTGAGTACGCGGCGGGGGCTGCGGACGATCCGGCGCAGGCCCGCCGGGCGGCCAATCTCCACTTCTTCGGGAGCGGCTCGGCCGCGTTCGGTCCGGGTCCCGAGGGCCAGCGCGAGCTCGAGATGCTGAGGTTGTGGGAAGGGCGCTCCCCGCTGGCCGAACCGGTGCCCGGCGTCGAAGGCCTCGACTTCGAGACGCTGGCGCGGGCGATCTACCAGCCGCTCTTCGATGCACGGAAGGAGCACGCTTCGTGAAGGCGCTCGATCCGTGGACGATGCCCCTCTCCGGAACGGCGCTCATCGAGGCGAGCGCGGGGACCGGCAAGACCTACACCCTGACGACCCTCTACGTCCGGCTGCTCGTCGAACGACGCCTCCAGCCGCGCGAGATCCTCGTCGTGACCTACACGAACGCGGCGACCGCCGAGCTTCGCGACCGCGTGCGTAGTCGGGTCCTCGAGGTGATCGACGCAGGCGATCGTGCGTCGAAGGGCGAGGCGCTCGGCGACGACCCCGAGTCGGAGCAGCGTCTGCGCGACCTCGCCGAGAAGGCGGCGCAGGATCCGGCCGGCGATCCGCTCCTTCGCGCGCTCTCGGAGTTCGACGAGGCGGCGATCTTCACCATCCATGGCTTCTGTCAGCGAACCCTCCAGGAGAACGCCTTCGAGAGCGGGATGCCCTTCGATGCCGAACTCGTCGAGAGGTCGAAGCCGATCGAGCTGACCCTGGCCCACGATCTCTTCCGCCGGCTGATCGCCGACGAGGACCCGGGGATGGTTCGTTGGCTGGTCGACGGTCCCGGTGCGAAGTGGGGATTCGAGCCGGACGCGCTCTACGGGAAGATCCTGTCGCAGCTCGGTGCGGACGACGACATGCCGCTCCTGCCCGCGCGGGAGGGCGGGGATGGCGGCGACGGACTCTCGGCGCTCGTCGCCGAAGCGGCAGCCGCGCGCCGGACCTGGGCCGCCGCCTGGAGAGCGGGACGCGACGAGATCCGCGAGCTCTTCACCGATCCGAAGCGCATGAACCAGGGCAGCTACAAGCTCTCGCGGATCGATTCACAGTTCCTTCCCTACTTCGACGGCGTGGCCCAGCGAGTCGAAGACGCGGGGGACGACGACGGCGCGGTCACCGCGGTCCCGCTCCCCGAGAGCCATTTCAAGCAGTTCACGACCGCAGGCCTCGCGAAGGGGGCCAACAAGAACCAGGATCCGGTTGCCCACCGCGTCGTGGCCGACTTCGACGTCGTCTGGGCCCAGACCGCAGCAATCGAAGCGATGCGCGAGACGCGCGTCCTCGAGCTGCGGCGACGCTTCGTCGAGCTCGCTCGCGAAGAGGCCGCGCGCCGCCGCGACGAGCGTCATCTCTATTTCTTCGACGATCTTCTGAGCGAGGTCCGGCGCGCGCTTCGAGGCGACGGTGGCGAACGACTGACTTCGCTGCTCCGCGAGCGCTACCCCATCGCGTTGATCGACGAGTTCCAGGACACGGACCCGGTCCAGTACGACGTGTTCAGACGGGTCTGGCACGATGCGCCGAAGGAAGCCGGACTCGGACTCGTGTTGATCGGCGATCCGAAGCAGGCGATCTATTCGTTCCGCGGGGCCGACGTGTTCACCTACCTGTCCGCGCACGAAGACGCGGGCGAGGCGGTCTACGGTCTCGAACGCAACTACCGATCGGATCCGAACCTGATCGAGGCCGTGAACGCGCTCTTCGGTCGACCCAAGGATCCGTTCAGGGTCGGAAAGATCGAGTTCTCGCCCGTCGGCGCGCGCCCGGACTTCACGCCTTCATTCGACGCCGGACGAGGCGTCGGTGGCGCGCTTCGGATCCTGATGCTCGAGCGCGAGTCGATCGAGCAGGCGACGGGGCAGTCGATCGACGTCGCGTCCCTGCTCGAGGCGAGGTTCGGCCGGACGCTCGGGGTGCGCGCCGTCGCGAACGATCTCGCGCGGCGCCTCGATTCCGGTGCGCAGGTGAAGGGCGAGCCGCTCGCGCCGTCGGACGTCGCGATCCTGTGTCGCAAGAAGTCGGAGATCCGACTGATGCGGGAAGCCCTCGAATCATCGGGCATTCCGTGCGTCGACCGGGGAGAGGCGGACGTCTTCGAGTCGCGCGAGGCATGGGAGATGTCGAGCGTGTTGCAGGCGATGCTCCACCCGACGGACCCGGCCCGGCTTCGCGGGGCTTGTTCGACCGGTGCCCATGGTGCGGACGCCGCGAGAATCGCGGCGTTGTCCGACGAGTCGACGGACCTGGCCGAGCGCTCGGAGGCGTTTGCGGAGTACGGTCGGATCTGGACGCAGTCCGGCTTCGGCCGGGCCTTCGAGACCTGGCGTCGCCGAGAGCGCGTGACCGAACGGCTCCTCGCCTATCGCGACGGCGAGCGGAGGATCACGAACTGGCTCCACCTCGCAGAGCTGCTCCAGCGCTACGCCAGCGAGAACCGGCCGTCGCGGGGCGGCCTGGTCTCGGCCCTCGATCGCGCGATCGCTTCGTCCGAGGCCCGTTCGAGCTTCGGTGGCGAAGCGTCGCTCCTCCGGTTGGAACGCGACGATCGCGCGGTCCAGCTCGTGACCCTTCACGGATGCAAGGGGCTCGAGTATCCCCTCGTCTATCTGCCCTTCCTGTGGGAGGATCCGGATTCCGGTGGCCGAGCCACAGGGAAGCCGCCCGTCCGATTCCACGACGAGGAGACGGGCGAGCGAAGCTTCGATCTCGCACGCTCGAAGGCGAGCGTCGACGCGGCGAAGGCCGAGACCTTCGCGGAGGAGCTGCGCCTGCTCTACGTGGGGCTGACCCGTGCGCGTCACGAGTGCGTGATCGGCTGGGGGGCGTTCAAGACGGCACCGAAGACCCCGCTCGCGTCGCTTCTCGCAGGGGCGGACGAATCCGGGACCGAGCTCAAGAAGTGGAGTGACGACGAATGGGTGGCCGCGTTCGAGACGATCGCGGCGACGGGCGACGCGTCGGTCTCGGTCGAGACGATGGACCTCTCCGAACGATCGCCGTGGAAGGGCGAGGCACCGGAGGTCGCTGCCCTCGTCGCGCCCGATCCGCCGGCATCGCTTCCCGCGGCGACCCGGACCACCAGCTTCACCGGTCTCACCCGCGAAGGACACGCCGCCGGGACGCCGGTGGCGGGAATCGACGTGCTCGGGCGCGATCTCGATTTCGCGGTGGATGTGGCGGAGGAGGACTCGGCGCTCCCCGAAGCGCCGGACCTCGCGCGCGACCTCCATCTCTTTCCGCGCGGCGCCGAGGCGGGGACGCTGCTGCACTCGGTGCTCGAACTCGTCGATTTCCCGACCGTCGCGGCGCAGGGCAGCGAGCCCCACCGCGAGGAGGCGCTCCGCCTGCTCGCCGCGAGCGGGATGGAGCCCGGCCTCGTCGACACGGCGCTCGGGGTGGTGGACGCCGTCGCGACGACCCCGCTGCGACTCGAGCCCGCGCCGTTCCGGCTGGCGGATCTGGGCGTGGGCGCGTTGCGCCCGGAGATGGAGTTCACGCTCGGGGCGCCGGGGGGCGGGTTCACGCCGTCGGCTCTCGCCGCCGCCCTCGAACGCGCGCCGGAGGGTTCGCCGCTCCGACGGTATGCGCCCGCCGCTTCGCGTCTCGGCTTCACGGCGCTTCGCGGGTTCCTGCGCGGCTTCATCGACGCCGTCTTCTTCGACGGCGAGCGCTACTGCCTGGCGGACTACAAGTCGAACCATCTCGGTGCGCGGCAGGCGGACTATCTGCCGGATGCGCTCGTCGCGCCGATGATCGACCACGACTACGTCCTCCAGTACCTCCTCTACACGGTCGCCCTCGATCGTCACCTCGCGACCTGCCTTCCGGACTACGACTACGATCGCGACTTCGGCGGAATCTACTACCTCTTCCTGCGCGGCTTCGCGCCGGAGCACGCGCCGCTCTGCGGCGTGTTCCACGACCGACCGCCGCGGCAGATCGTCGAGCGCGTCTCGGCGCTCCTGGGCCGGGAGCCCGAGGAGCGCGCGGCATGACGCTTCCTCTCTTTCCCGAAGCGAGCGAGCGGCCGTCGCCGAGTGCGAGCGGCCGCGACGTGCTCGACCGCATGCGCGCGGCGGGGGTCCTGACGGCCCTCGACGCACAGTTCGCCCGGCGGCTCACGGCGCTCTACGAGGTCGAAGACGAGGGCGTCCGTTGGGCGGCGGCGGTCGTCTGTCACCAACAGGCGAACGGACACGTCTGCGCGGATCTGCGACAGCTCGCGCGGGACGGCCTCGTCGCGGAGCTCGGGGACGAGGTCCGGGTCGAGTCCGTGCTCCAGACCCACGACGACGTCGAGGCCTGGATCGAGACGATCGCGCGGAGTCCGCTCGTGACACGGGAGGGGGAAGAGATCGAGCCGCGGCCTCTCGTCCTCGACGTGAAGCAGCGGCTCTATCTCGCCCGGGAGTTCGAGGCGGAGGTCGGGCTCGCGCGCCGTCTCGCGGAGCGGGGCGCCGCGCCGGATTTTCAGCTCGATCCCGACTGGACCGAAGACGTGATCGCACGGCTCGCCGGGGACGGGGATCCCGCGGCGGCCTCCGCTCTCCGGGTCGGCTTGACGCGCCCCCTCGCGATCGTGACCGGAGGGCCGGGAACGGGCAAGACGACCCTCGTCGTGCGGTTGATCGCCGCGCTCGTCGAGCGCGCCCTCGAGCGTGACGAGCCCGCGCCGCGGGTCCGGCTCCTTGCCCCGACCGGGAAGGCAGCGGCGGCGATGGCCGGAGCGTTCGCGCGCGGCCGCGAGAACGTCGACGCACCGTCGGCGGTGCTCGAAGCCTTGCCGGAGCAGGCCGGCACGATCCAGCGCGCGCTGCTCGGTCAGTCGCGCCTCGATCGCTTCGGGCGCGCGCCGGACGTCCGGCTCGACGCGGACGTGGTCGTCGTCGACGAAGCGTCGATGGTCGACCTCGCCATGATGAAGCGACTCTTCGACGCGTGCGTCGACGTGCCGCGCGTCCTCCTCCTGGGCGACTCGGATCAGCTCGCGAGCGTCGAGTCGGGGGCCGTGCTCCACGAGCTGAGCACGCCCGAAGGCCACGGTGGCGGTCTCGATCGCTCGCGGGTCCGCCTGACGAGGAGCCATCGCTTCGACGCGGAGGGCGGGATCGGTCGGCTCGCCGCGGCGATTCGGGACGGGGACGTGGACGCGGTGCTCGCGCTCCTCGACGATCCGGCGGTCCCGGAGGTGTCGCGCTTCGACGCCACCCGGCCGGACGAAGTGATCGTCCGCGTCGTCGCGGAGGCCGAAGCGATGCATCGCGCCGTCGCCGAAGTCGGCGATCCCGCCGAGAAGCTCGCTCTGCTCGGCCGCCACCGCGTGCTCTGCGCCCATCGTCGCGGACCGCTCGGCGCGACGGCTCTCGGGGCGCGCCTCGACGAAGCGGCGGCCGCGGTCCACGCGACGACGACCCGCGCCGGCTGGTGGCGTGGGCGCATGCTCCTGGTGACACGCAACGCGCCGGATCAGGATCTCTGGAACGGCGACATCGGCCTGATCGACGAGACGACGAACGGTTTGCGGGCGCTCTTCCCCGACGGCCACGGTGGCGTTCGGTCGCTCTCGGCCGGCCGCCTGCCGAGTCACGAGAGCGCGGTCGCGATGAGCGTGCACAAGAGTCAGGGGTCCGAGTTCGACGAGGTCGACCTGGTGCTGGGCGACCGGTCTTCGCCGATCATGACCCGCGAGCTCTTCTACACCGGTGTGACCCGCGCGCGCGAGGCGATCCGGGTCTTCGCCTCCGCCCCGGCGATCCGTGAGATGATGGCGCGACGGATCGTGCGCGACTCGGGGCTCGCGGAGAGGATCTGGAGCGACTGATGGCGAGCGGACGCCGAAAGAAGCCGGGACGGCGCGGACGCAGCGCGGAGGAAGCCAAGTCCCAGCCCGATTTCGAGGGCGGGAGCCCCGGACTCGTCGTCGCCCATCACGGCGTCGCCGTCCTCGTCCGCTTCGACGACGGCAGCGAGCGCCAGGTCTGGCTCCAACCGGAGCAGAAGGCCGTCGTCGGCGACCGGGTCCGCGTCGACGGTGACCGGCTCGCCGTCGATCCCGCACACGGGGTCCTGCGACGTCGAGATCCGCGGGGGCGCGAGCGCACGATCGCCACGAATCTCGACTGGCTCGGGATCGTCGTCGCCGTCGAGCCGCGGGAGCCTCCGGGCTACATCGATCGTGGTTTCGTGATCGCGCGCGCGGCGGGGATCGAGCCCTTCCTCGTGCTGAACAAGACCGATCTCGACGAGGGCGACGTGCTCGGGGCGCGCCTCGAGGAGATCTACGGGCCATCCGGACCCGTCCTCCGGGTGTCCGCCGAACAGCGCGTCGGGCTCGAAGCAATCGACGCGCTCCTGGCGGGCGGGAAGCTCGGCGCGTTCGTCGGTCCCTCCGGCGTCGGCAAGAGCTCGCTCCTGAACGCGCTCGTGCCGGATCTCGATCTGCGGGTCGGAGCGCTGAATCGCGGGAGCGGGAAGGGGACGCATACCACGACGACGGCGACGCTCCACGCGCTCGGAGAGGGCGGCTTCCTCGTGGATACCGCGGGCTTCAAGGACTTCATCGCGGTCGACGTCTCGCCCCTGGAAGCCGCTGTTGGATTCCCCGGATTCGAGGTCGCTCTCGAAGCGGGCTGTCGTTTCCGGGACTGTCGCCACCGGACGGAGCCCGGCTGCGGGGTCCTCGCCGCCCTCGAGGCGGGCGAGATCGACGAGCGCCGCCACCGCGCCTACGTGCAGCTCATCGAAGAGCTCGAGTCTCCGGACGATCTCCGCCGCTAGTCGTCGTCGGGCCCGGGCCGCTCGAAGCTGATCCGCCCGATCTTGCCGGCCCGAAGGTCCCGGAGAAAGACGTCGGCGGCACGATCGAGATCGACGTGTCCGCCGGAACGGAGCGCCCCCCGCCGTCTTCCCACCGCCTCGAGCAACTCCACGGCGCGCGTCGCGTCCGTGGGATCCGGTGACGTCCGCGCGAGGATGCCGGCGACGCCGTCTTCGAGGTCGAAGCGCTCCTCGAGGAGTGCCGGGTAGGTCGTCGCGACGAAGCAGACGGCCCAGCCCGCGACGTCGATCGGTTCGAAGGCGTTCTCGCCGACGGCGCCGCTCGCCGCGAGCCGGCGCGCGCCCTCCTGGTCGTCCAGCTTCGGCCAGAGGACGCCCGGAGAGTCGAAGATGGACAGATCGTGGTCGAGTTCGACCCGCTGGGCGCGTCGCGTGACCGCTGGCCGATCGCCGACCTTCGCCACCTTCTTGCCGGTCAGGGTGTTGATCAGCGTGGACTTGCCGACGTTCGGGATCCCGACGACGAGGATCCGGACGGTCTTGCCCGGCCCGCCCCGGTGCGGCGCGAGCTCACGACAGCGCTCCGGGATCTTCGCCACGCTCCTCCGCTCGCTCATCACGAGAGCGAGGGGGCGCGGGCCTTCCCAGGCCCGGGTCCACGCTTCGGTCACTTCGGGATCGGCGAGGTCGGACTTCGTGAACAGGGTGAGGATCGGCTTGTCGCGCGCGAGCTCCCCGAGCATCGGGTTCCGACTCGAGTGCGGCAGCCGCGCATCGACGAGCTCGACGACCACGTCGCATTTCCGGATCGCGTCGCCGATCTCCCGGCGCGCGCGATTCATGTGTCCGGGGAACCAGTTGATCTTCGCCATAGCCGGCGCGATTCGCGCCTCTCCCGTTCAGATGCCCGCACGATAGCGGCCCCCCTCCGTCCGGCGGTACTCTGGGCCATGGGGGTTCCTTCCATGTCGTCGAGCGAGTCGGTCCGAAGCCTGTTAGCCCGCGAAGCCGCCGGAGGCGACGCGCTCGTCCGCGGCTGGCTCCGCACCGTCCGCCACGGAAAGGGCGTGTCCTTTCTCGACGTCTCGGACGGCTCCTGCATGGACGGTCTCCAGGTCGTCGCGGGCCCGGAAACCGAGGGCTACGAAGAGGTCGTGAAGCAGCTCTCGACCGGCTGCTCGGTCGTTGCGCGCGGCGAGCTCGTCGACTCGCCCGCCAAGGGACAGCGCTTCGAGCTGAAGGCGAGCGAGGTCGAGCTCGTGGGCGATGCCGGTGAGGACTATCCGCTCCAGAAGAAGCGGCACAGCTTCGAGTTCCTGCGCACGATCGCGCACCTCCGACCGCGGACCAATACGATCGGGGCGGTGCTCCGGGTGCGGAACGCGGCCTCGATGGCGATCCACGATTTCTTCCAGCGCGAGGAATTCTTCTATCTCCACACGCCGATCATCACCGCGAGCGATGCGGAGGGTGCGGGAGAGATGTTCCGCGTGACGACCTTGCCGGTCGGCGACCCGCCGCGGGACGAGGACGGGAAGGTCGACGATGCGCAGGATTTCTTCTCGCGCCCCGCCTACCTCACCGTCTCCGGGCAGCTAGAGGGCGAGATCGGCGCGCTGGCGCTCTCGCGGGTCTACACCTTCGGTCCGACCTTCCGGGCCGAGAACTCGAACACCGCGCGCCATCTCGCGGAGTTCTGGATGGTCGAGCCCGAAGCCGCATTCTACGACCTCGATGATCTGGCGGATCTCTCCGAGCGGTTCCTCAAGTCCGTCTTCACGGACGTGCTCGACCGCTGTGAGGACGACATGGCCTTCTTCGAGAAGCGGATCGAGAAGCAGGCGATCGAGCGCATGAAGACGGTGATCGAGCGGCCCTTCGAGCGGATCCCCTACCGGCAGGCGATCGCGATCCTCGAGAAGGCCCGGGACGGCGGCGAGAAGTTCGAGTTCCCGGTCGGCTTCGGCCTCGACCTGCAGAGCGAGCACGAGCGCTACCTGACCGAGAAGCACACGGGCTGCCCCGTCGTGGTCACGGACTGGCCGAAGGAGATCAAGGCCTTCTACATGTACCGGAACGAGGACGACGAGACCGTCGCGGCGATGGACGTGCTCGTCGGCGGCGTCGGCGAGATCATCGGCGGCTCCCAGCGGGAGCACCGCGCGGACGTGCTCGAGGCGACGATCCGGGCGCAGGGCCTCGAGCCCGACGACTACTGGTGGTACCTCGACCTTCGTCGTTTCGGCAGCGTGCCCCACGCGGGCTTCGGCCTCGGCTTCGAGCGGATCATCCAGTTCATCACGGGCATGGCGAACATCCGCGACGTGATCCCGTTCCCGCGGACGCCGGGCTCGGCGGAGTTCTAGACCCTCGGGTCGCGCCGCTCGGTCGCCTCCGTCCGCAATCGTCCCCGACCGCCCTTCTTCTCAATCGCCATAGGTCTCTCGCGCCCAGCGATCGAGCTCCTGGTTCATCCGGTCGAGGGTCGCAACGGCGAAGCGCTCCTCCGCGACGGTGTCGCGCAGGTTCGCGCCGACCTCGACGAGGCGCGCGAGGCGGCGCTTGCGACCCGCCGGCGACAGCGGCTGGCCGCGACGCGGGCCGGACTGGACGGTCGGTTGGCCTTCGAGGAACGGCGCTTCGAGGCGCTCGAGCTCCAGAGCGAGCCGCGTGCGTCGAGCGCGGACGCGATTCACCCGCCGTACGACGGCGTCGTACCGGTCCTCGGCGTCGGCGCCCAGCGGATCGAAGGGTCGAACGAACTCGATCACCCGGGACGGCTTCGCGTCGATCTCCGTGTCCGGCGCGACGGAAGGCGCGCCCTTCGGTTCCAACGTGTCGTCCATCATCGACTCCTTGCCGAGGCGCGCGCTCGCTCGACGTCCGAGCGGATCGACACGCGTGCCTCGATAGGTAGGTTCCTCGCGAGATCAATACGGGTCGCGAAGAATGGGTCACCGAGTCGAACGATCGGGAACGCGAGCTCCGCTGATGACGCATCAGGTCGCTCGTTTCGACGAGAGGAACGAAGCGGGGTGACCACGCCCGCGACACCGGGCCCAAGGAAGCGGCCGCCTAGGGGCCCGTGGCGGCGCTCAGGCCGCGCAGACGTAGTCGAAGCCTTCGCGATAGCCGTACTCGTCGAGACGTGCCCGGATCTCCCCACGCGGGGTCGATCCTGCGACGGAGACCACGAGCGGGTAGGGCGGTCGTTCTTCGAGGGCATCGACCGGGACTACGGGTGCGCCCCCGATCGCGTTACCGAGCCGGCCGGGGTGGACCTCGACGATCGCTGCGGCGCGATGGCCGAGGGGCTCCAGCGCGTGGCGAAGGGCCTTGCCCGTCGAACCGTGCCCCCAGAGCAGGTATTCCGGCGAGCCGTCGAGGAAGTCGCGCGACAGGTGCCACGCGCGACACGCCGTGAACCGGTCGAGGCGACAGCGCGGATCCGTTCGGGAGAGTCGCGTCGGGAGATCGCGCCAGCCGAGGAGCCGCTCGGGCACCGTGCCGACGACGGGGCCGTCGCGGAGTAGACGCAGCACCAGGTCGTAGTCCTCGGGCCATCCGCGATCGCGATAGCCGAGGGCGGTGAGGCGATCCCGGCGGATCATCAGGGTCGGGTGCGCGACGGGGCATTCGATGAAGCGCTCGCGCCAGATCCGCGCCGGTGTATCGAGGGCGTTCAGCCAGCGTTCGTATTCCCGGCGCCCATCGCGGAGCCCCGCGCGCGGGAAGAGCCGGACACCGCCACCGACCGCCTGGAGGGTCGGTCGGGCGTCGAGCAACGCTGCCTGCTTCTCGATCCGATCTCGCCGCATCCAGTCGTCGGCATCGAGGCGCGCGACGAGGGGCGAGCGCGCTTCGCCGAGGCCGGCCTCCAGGCTGGCCACGATCCCGGCGTGCGGCCGGCGCAGCACGCGGAAGCGGGGATCGCGACGGGCGAAGTCGTCGGCGAGCGAGGCCGAGCCGTCGGTCGAGCCGTCGTCGACGACGAGGCATTCGAGGTCGCGTTCGGTCTGCCGCGCGACGCTTCGAAGCGCGGTCGCGAGGGTGGGGCGTGCGTTCCAGACGGGCATCAACACCGTCACGCGCGGCATCGAGGGAACTCCTGAGGTGAATCGAGCCATCGAGTGGGGGTTACTGACCACGCCGAGTCGAGATTTCCACGGCGAGGGTTGGGTTTCGCGAAACGCCTGCCGATGACAAGGAGCGAGTCGGTTCCCCACTTCTCGATTGGAGTCCTGCGCGTGCTTCGAGCAACGCCTTCCATGACATCCGCGAGGGTCCACATGCGTCGAACGCTGGTCGGCCTCGTCGTCTGCGTGTTCGCCCTCGGCGGATCCGCGACGACCGCCCGTGCGCAATCCGAAGACCAGATCAAGGCGGCGTTCCTCTTCAACTTCGCCCGCTACGTGGAATGGCCCGACGAGGCGTTCGCGAACGGGAGCGCGCCGGTGCGGATCTGCATGGCCGGCGCGGGCGACTTCGCGAGCATCGTGTCGCAGGCCGTCGGTGGCAAGAGCGTCGGCGAGCGTGCCGTCGACGTCGTCTCGGACATGAGCCTCGACGCCGCGGGCGGCTGCCACATCCTCTACGTCGGCGAGGGCCTCGACGCCGGCGCCGGTGCCGTCGCCTCGAGCGTCTCCGGCGGCCACGTGTTCACCGTCGCGGACCGCGAGGGCTTCGCTGCGGCGGGCGGGATCGCCAACTTCATCCGCGCGGACAACAAGATCCGCTTCGAGATCAACCCCAGCGCCGCGAAGCAGGCAGGGCTGAAGATCAGCTCCCGTCTGCTCCGTCTGGCGACGGTCGTGAAGTAGGAGTCCGGGCATGGGCGAATGCGACACGCGGAGCGGGCGATCCTCGAGCTCGACGGAGGGCCGGGTCGATGCCGGATAGCGACGTCGGACGCGATTCGATCCAGCGGCGGATCCAGCGGGGCTTCTTCGTCACGACGGGCCTCGCGCTCGTGCTGACCGCCGGCGCGCTCTTCACGACGGCCTCCCTGCAGTTCCGCCAGGACATGGACGAGAACCTCCGGGTCCTCGCCCGCGTGACCGGCGCGAACTCGGAGGCATCGCTCCTCTTCGACGACGACCAGGCCGCGATGGAGACGCTCCGTGCG
The DNA here is from genome assembly GCA_024742285.1 of bacterium. Classification (NCBI taxonomy): domain Bacteria; species bacterium. The sequence goes on from JANSYR010000003.1 coordinate 287,077, forward strand.
CTCAAGGCGGTGGAGTCGATCGAGGCCGCCGTCGTCTACGACGGCGACGGCCGCGTGTTCGCGAAGTACGTCCGCGCCGACATCGAGGGGTTCCGCCCGCCGCGGGATCTCTCCTACGAGCCGACCTGGACGCGGGAGCACATCGACCTCGCTGCGAAGATCCGGATGGGCGAAGAACAGATCGGCACGGTCTACCTCCGCTCGGACACCAAGCAGGTCCAGGCCTTCCTCTTCACGTCGCTCGCCATCGTGTTCGGCGTCGTCGTGATCTCCCTCGTCCTCTGCTGGTGGGGCGCGGCTCGACTCCAGCAGACGATCGCGACGCCCCTCGAACAGCTGGTGCAGGGCGCCGCCTCGATGGCGGCGGGCGATCTCTCGACGCAGGTCACCGTGAGCTCGGACGACGAGACCGGGGCTCTGGCTCGGGCATTCAACGCGATGGTCGACAGTCTGCGCGGCCTGGTCTCGCAGGTCGGTGAGAACACGCGCTACGTCGCGACGGCCATGGGCAAGCTCACCTCCGCGAGCACCACCATGCGGGAGGAGGCCCAGCGCCAGGAGGAGGCCGTCGAATCGACCGCTGAATCCATCGGATCGATCATCGCCTCGATGCACACGGTGAACGCGAACGTCGAGGCGCTCTCGGAGACGGCGATCGAGACGTCGAGCGCGGCCATCGAGATGGACTCCTCGATCGCCGAGACCGCGAACCACATCGACGAGCTGTCGGAGATCATCGAGACGACGGCTTCGAGCGTCGTCGAGATGACGAGCGGGATTCGTGAGATCGCCCGCAGCGCCGACATCCTGAACCAGTCGACGGAATCGACCGCACAGGCCCTCGAGCTTCTCTCGGGCTCGGTCCGCACCGTCGAGTCGAACGCGAACGAGAGCCATGCGCTCTCGGACCAGACCCAGTCGAAGGCGGAGCAGGGCATGTCCGCGGTCCACCAGACCGTCGAAGGCATGGTCGAGATCCAGGAGTCCTTCGAGGGCATCGAGTCGATCATCTCGAGTCTGTCCGAGAAGAGCGAGTCGATCGGTGCCGTCGTCAAGGTCATCGAGTCGGTCGTCGAGCAGACGAACCTGCTCGCCCTCAACGCCGCGATCATCTCGTCGCAGGCGGGGGAGCACGGGCGGGCCTTCTCGGTCGTCGCCGAAGAGGTGCGCAGCCTCGCCGAGCGGACCGCCTCGAGCACCCGCGAGATCGCCGACCTGATCGATTCGGTCCAGGGCGGTGTCCACAGCGCCGTGGCTGCGATGGCGCAGGGCTCCACGCGCGTCGAGCGCGGCGTCGAGCTCTCGAACACGGCCGGCCGCATCCTGCGCGAGATCGGCGAGAGCACCCAGCAGTCGAACCGCTGGGCGAAGGAGATCGTCGAGGCGACCCGGAGCCAGGCGGCGGACATCGACCAGGTCGGGGTCGCGATGACCCAGGTCAAGGAGACCGCGACGCAGCTCAATCGCGGGACCCACGAGCAGGACAGCGCCACCGCGGAGATCACCCGGGGCGTCGAGCAGATGCGTCACCTCGGTCTCGAGGTGAAGAACTCGGCGCAGGAGCAGCGCCGCGAATCGAGCCTGATCACCCAGTCCGTCGAGATCGTCGCTTCGAAGATCAAGGAGATCTCGGTCGAGACCAAGGATCAGAGCAAGCGGGCCGACCAGATCCAGGAGGCCCTCGCGGTCTTCCGGGAGGTCACGGTCCAGACGACGCGTCGGGCCGCGGAGACCGCAGAGACGGTCAAGGATCTCGCGGACCACGCGGAAGGTCTCGAGCAGGAGATCGATCGCTTCCGGCTCTAGGCCCGGACGGCGTTCCGATCAATCCGCGCCGGTCTCCGACGCGCGCGGCGCGCTTACGAAGATCGGGCTCGACCACGCGTTGCCTCCGTCGGCCTGACGGATGCGGACGTAGTGGAACTCGCCGGGCCGCAGCGCCGGGATCTTCCGTTCGAGATCCACGCTGAGGGGCGTCTCCGGCTCGAGGGCGGCGATGCGGCCGCTGCGGACGAGCTCGATCCGGTCGATCGTGTCGGTCGCCTCGTATCGGATTCGAAGCGTGTGCTCGCGGTCGGCGGTCGGGAGCGTGCCGCCCATCGGGACGTCGTCGATCGAGACCTCGAGGAAGGGCCGGATGCCGTTCGTCGCAAACGTGTGTCGCCGGAGGAGGGCGTCCTTCACGGCGCCGCGATCGAGACGTTCGACGAAGAGTCCCGCGAGACCGCCGTGACCGCCGGCGATCTGCGGCAAGCCGGGGTGGCCGTCGTGGGAGTCGCCGCTGCCGATGAAGCCGTAGCGGTAGCCTGCGCGGAGGGCGTCGAGGACGAACCAGCCGGGCATCCCGCCCCGAACCGGGACCGGCATCTCCATGGACTCGCTCTGGCCGTGGACCGAGGCGATCTCGGTGACGGGTTCGAGCGCCGGGTCCGGTCGGTAGCGCCAGTTGACCGCGACGGGGTCGCCGGCGGAGTGATGGGCGAAGGTCAGGGCGTTGCGGCCGCGGAGCGCGTTCCAGAGCTCGTCGGGGCGGTCGGTGGCGTCGTCGACCGCGGAGAAGATCTCCGGGCGCGGCTCGCTGCCCGCCGGATCGAAGTAGAGGACGTGGCGGTGGCCGTGGAGCCAGCTGGTCCACTCGTAGCCCGGGATCGTGACGAAGCGATCGAGCTCCTCGGCGGCGTCGGTCGTGTCGAAGACGCCGCGCGCGGCCTCCGGGTCGAGCGCCAGCGGACGCATCCCCCAGTGGTCGTGGTCGGTCAGGGCGACCACGTCGAGACGCGCGACCTCCCGGGCGTACCGGAAATAGTCCTCCGGGCGGCCCGTTCCGTCGGAGAGGCCGGTGTGGCCGTGGAGGTCCCCCCAGACGAGCCGGCGCGGCCCACGTCGCGCGACGATCGGGGGCAGGGTCGCTGCGAAGTCCGCGAGGCGACCCGTGCCGCGGACTTCGAGACGGAGCACGCCCTCGCCGGAGACCTTGCCGAGCGAGACGCTCGCGCCCCCGTCCTGCCAGTCCGGCACGTCGATCTCTCGCGGCGGACCGAATGCGATCGTCGATTCCGGCAGGGGTCGGATCTCGAGCCCGACCCGCCCAGGGTCAGGCCCGATCGGAGGGGCGCCATCGGCGAGGCGGTCCGTCCGGTTGCCCTGCGCATCGACCAGTGACACGCGGACCGTGAGCGCGTCGCCCGGGGCGAGCTCCGAGGGTCCATGGGCGACGAGGCGCGCCGCGCGGCGTGCCGCGACGTCGAGGCGTGCTCCTTCGTCGGTGAAGCGGCGATAGCCGTCTCCGTCCGCGTCGACGGCGACCCCGATCTCCGCGTCCCGCTCCGCATAGCGGTCGATCTGCGCACCGAAGGGGCCGGCCCCGTAGACGAACCGGACCCGGTCCCCCTCGACCAACGGCCCACCTACGACTTCGAAGCCTGCGCCGGAAGCATCGGGGGCCAGTCGCGCGTCGCCGCGGACGACTTCGGCCACCGTGAAGCCCGGGGTCTCCCGATCGACGTGTTGTGCGGGGCTCCAGTCCCAGAAGGCCTCGGCGGCCAGGAAGAGGAGGCCGCCCTCGCTGACACCGAGGGGGCCGACCTCGAAGACGAGCTCGAAACGATGCGTCGTCGCCGCGGGGAGCACGGGCTTTGTCGAAGCTTCGGTCCGCCGCCACGGGCGACCGCCTTCCCGGGAGGTCGGGCCGACCGGGTCGACCCGCTCGAGCCAGACGCGGCCCCCGCCGTCTCCGGGATGGGCCTCGGCGGCCTGCTCGGCGAGCAGCAGGAGGTGGGTCTCGAGCTGGGCGTTCGGCGAGAGGGTGGGGTGCCGACTGGACCAGTCTTCGGGCAGCTCGAACCACGGGGCCGCCTCGAGGATCGGTGCTTCCCCTTCCTCCGGCTCCGGGGAAGCGGGGATCTGCGCGACGGGTTCTTCCCCGGCCTCGCATCCGGCGATCGCCAGCAGCAGGAGTCCCAGAAGGCCGTGCAGTCGGGACGCAATCTTCCAGCAGGAGCGGATTCCGAAGCCCCGGCGTCGGGGCGTGATCGCGAGCCGGTGTTCGTCCTTCCGTTTTCCCACTAAGGACAGTCGCCGGTCCGTCCGTTGATCAGAGAAGCCGGGAGCGTCGGCGGGCGGGTCCGTCCGGCACCTGGTGTCCCCAGGGAGACGACCGGATTGGGTTGGCTGCAGAAGACGCCGCTCGTGAGCCTGCTCTTCGCCGTCGCGATCGCGGCGGTGCCCTTCTTGCTCGGCGATCCGTCGCCCGGCTCGGGCGCCCGCTTCGACAACGCGCGGGAAGCGGCACGGGACTATTTCGTCCGGAATCCGGTCCTCGACGTAGATGCCCTCGGTGAGCTCGTCCTCGACGCCACCTGGCTCGCGGAGGCTCGCTCGGAGGCCGCCCTCGCCGAAGCCGAGTCCGCGAGCGACGTCCGTCTTCCGCCTCGGCTGCTCGCCCGCTCCCAGGCTCGGCTCGACGGCCTGATCGACGAGGCCTACGTCGCGCGCATGGGCGCCGATCCCGCCTGGCGTCTCGGCGTGCTCGATCAGCAGACGCCGAGCCGGAACTACATCTCGCATGCGTTCGTCCACGGGGCGATGGCGGCGGTCGGGCTGTGCATCGCCGTGCTCCTGTTGGTCGGCGTGCCCCTCGAACGAAGCTGGGGCTCTCCGATCTTCGCGCTCTTCGTGCTCACGTCGATCCCGTTGACCGCACAGGCCTACCGCGTGCTCGACGGCGCGAGTGGCGTGCCGTGGAGCGGCAGCGCAGGCCTCGCCGGCGCGCTCGTCGGAGCCTACTTCATTCGGAGTCTCGGCGGTCAGCTGCCGTTTCCGGGTTGGGTCGTGCTCCCGGTCTGGATCGCGACGGAGTCGTTCGCGGTCCGTGGCCTCTGGATCGACGACCTCGGCGCCGTTCCCTGGGCGACGCTCTGCGCGGCGGTGGGCTTCGGGGCTGCGACGGCAGGCGTCCTGCGACTGCTGAGCGTCGAGGCGCGAATCGACTCGATCTCCAACGAGCGCCGCGGCAAGGGGCCGAACCCGGTCGTCCTTCGCGCCGCGCGTCTGCGCAGCGACGGGGACCCCTATCAGGCCTTCGATCTGATCCAGGCCGCGTGGCGCGAGGATCCCGAGGACAGCGACGTCCGCGAGGCCTTCTTCTCGATCGCCGTCGAGGTCGGACAGCCGGAGGCCGCAGCCGAGGCGATCCTGCCGAGCCTGCGGACGGCGCTTCGCAAGGGCGAGTTCGCCCTCGCGCTCGACTACTGGTACCCCCTCGCGGCGACGCGCTGCGAGGTCTCTCTCGAGCCGACGGCCTTCGTGCGGTTGGGCGAGGCGCTGCTCGACGCGAGTCATCCCGAGGAGGCGCTCTTCTCGCTGCAGGGCGCGATCGACGCCGGCGTGTCCTCCGCCGGTGCGGCGCGGATCGTGAACATCGCTCGTGACCTCGACCCGGAGCTCACCCGCACGGCGGCGCAGCTCGCCCTCGAGGATCCCTCGATCGAAGGCCACCTCCGCGAAGAGCTCGAACGCCTCGTCGCGACGACCGACGCGCCGGGGGCGCCTGCCGCGAGCCCGGCCCCGCCGCCGGCGTCCCGTTCGCAGCTCGATCGTCGGGTGCAGGCCGAGCACCAGACCGTGGAGACGACCGCCTTTCCGCTCGAGCTCGATACCGACGTCGAGCCAGCGCAGACCTCCGATGCCAACGAGGACGCCCTCGCCGCGCAGGCCCTCGATACGGGCGCACTCTCGATGGAGCGTCTCGCTGCGGACGCGGCCGCCGACCCGGAGGCGGCTCCGGTCGACTCCGGCGATGTGCTCTCCCATTGGAACGACCGGTCGGCGATCGATGCCGACGCGCTCGCCGACGTCTCGGGGGTCCTCGAGCCGACGATGAACGAGGACTCGCTCTTCGAGATCGATGATCTCGAGACACCGGAGTCCGGGTTCGATTTCGGTCTCCACAGCGTCGGCGCGGACCAGGTGGATCCGTTGGAGGACGAGACCGACTCGGATCTCACGCCGATGATGGACGCGACCGACGAGCTCACGAGTCCGCTCGCCGGGGACGAAGACACGTCGACCGCCGTCTTCGGCGACGACGCCTCGGCCGCCGCCTCCGATGCCGACGCGAAGACGACGTTCCTCGACGCGACTCCGGCGGTGTCGATCGACGACGACGGCCGGACCGCCTTCTTCGATCCGCAGGCCGAGAGCGACGCGACGCCCGTCGCCCCCGCGACCGGCGACGTCGCGTTCGCCTCGCCGGGCCCCGAGGCCGCGACGACGGTGCTCACTCGCCGCGTGCTCAAGGCCGTCGACGCGGTTCCGGTCGGCGCGAGCGACGTGTGGATCGAGGTCGACGCCGAGGGCCGCGGGAAGACGAAGCTCCCCCTCGACCGGATCGATGCGATCGCCCTCGGTGCGGTCGACGGGCTCGGTCCGCGGCCGGTCCTCGTCATCGACTTCGTGCTCAACTGGACCGGCGACACCCGCGACCCGCTCAAGTCGATCCGGGCGCGCAGCGATCGCTTCGACCCGCTCGCCTTCTCTCCGGGGGCCGCGAATCCCTTCGAAGCGCTCACCACCTGGATCGCGTCCCTCGAGGCGAGAACGGGGGCGACCTGCCTTCCGAACCGGGACGTTCTCGAGGGCCGGTTCGGCCGCTTCGAGGACCTCGCGAGCTACGAACGCGACGTCCTGCTCGCGGAGTCCGCGTCCTAGTCGCTCGCGGTCAACTGCCTTCTTCGGCCTCGACGAAGGCGTTGGTCAGGGACAGCCGCGGCTCCGCCAGGGGCTTCAGACAGCCGTCGTAGAGCCGGCCGCGGACGTGGCTGAACGCGTACTCCTCGATCCCCGGCCCGGTCATCCGACACTTCGTGCTGGCCATGTGCAGCGTGATCACCCGGCGGTGGCGGTCGGTCTCGTTGCCTCCGCTCCGGTGGTAGAGCCGCGTATTGAAGAGCAGGCACTCACCGGGCTGCATCTCGAGGGCGATCGATCGACGATGGACGTCCTCTTCTCCCTCGACGCCCTCGGCGGCGAAGGCGCCGAAGTTGATCCCCTCGCGGGCGCCGTGCTCCTTCACGCCCTCCGTATGGGAACGGGGCACGACTTCGAGGGTGCCGTTCTTCTCGTCGACCGGATCGAGCGGGATCCATACGCCGAGGCAGGAATCCTGTGGCTCGAACATGAAGTAGACCGCGTCCTGGTGGAACGGGTGGACCGACTGGGGAACGCCGAGCGGCTTGTAGATGAACATCAGCAGGAAGGCCATCAGATCCTCGCCGATCAGCGACTCGACGGCGTCGAGGACCTTCGGGAGCGAGAGACACGCGCGGAAGGTCGCGTCGAAGCGGTCCGGGTTGAGGATCTTCCAGACCGCGTGTTCGGGATCCTCGGGCATCGGGAGATGCCCCTTGACGAACGAGATGTCCTTGACGATCCGGTTCGCGGCCTCCGGCGGGACGTCGCCGTGGACGACGTCCCGGGCGCGCGCCAGGAAACGTTCGATCTCGTGGGACTCGAGGACGGGCGGAAGGACGACGTACCCCTCGCGCCAGTAGTGATCGATCTGGTCCTGCGTGAGGCTGCCCATGGTCTTCTCCTGCCCGCGCGTCGCGGAGCGCCCCGCTTCGCCTACCCGCTCGCCGCGCCGTCCGATCCGATCGCCTCGCTCGCGAGGGCGGCGAGCCGCTCGGGAGGGATCGAAAGGAAGAGGCCTTCGGCTTCGGCGGTGAGCGTGTCGCCGGCGTAGACCTGCGCCTCGGTGAAGATCTTCCGGCCCTCTTCGCGCAGCAGCCGGGCTTCGAACCGGAGGTCGACGTGGAGTGGCGTGGGACGGCGGTAGTGCACGGTCAGGCGGCCGGTCATGCCGGGGTTGCCGCCGAGGCTCTGCACGTAGCCGAGCACCTCGTCGAAGGCGGCGGCGATCCAGCCGCCGTGGACGTGACCCGGCGGCCCCTCGTAGGCGGAGCCGAAGGTCGCGGTCGCGCGGGCGGTGAGCTCGCCGGATCGGGCAATCGCCAGCGGCGGCGCGAGCGGGTTGGCGAGACCGATGATCGGGCTCTGGTCGAAGAAGGCGGCCGCATCGCCCGACGTCGCGGCTTCCGGATGGCCCATCGTGCGGACGAGCTTCGGGTGACCCTCGAGACGATCCGCGTAGCGCTCGAGCGCGTCGGCGGCGCTGGCGAGCTCGTCTTCCGGCGCGTCGGAGAGCACCATGTGCTCGATCACGCGGCGCAGGGCATCGGCCAGGCGCCGCTTCTGCCGCCAGACCGTCGGATTCGGAACCGCCTCGGGGTCGTAGTAGGTGCGATCCCCGTCGATCGGGTCGTGCTCGGCCATGAGATGCGCTCCGTTCAGCCGAAGATCGCCGGGTCGAGGTCGACGCCGATCGGGCAGTGGTCGGAGCCCTGGGTGTCGGGCTCGATGAAGGCGTTGCGCACGAAGGGCATCGCCGACGGCGAGGCGAGGACGTAGTCGATCCGCCAGCCGATGTTCTTCGCGCGGACGCCGAAGCGCTGACTCCACCAGGAGTAGTGGCCGGGTCCGTCCTCGAAGGCGCGGAAGGTGTCGATCCAGCCGGCGTCGATCCAGCGGTCGAGCTCTTCGCATTCCACCGGGAGGAATCCCGAGGTCTTGCGGTTGTCCTTCGGCCGGGCGAGGTCGATTTCCTTGTGGGCCGTGTTGTAGTCGCCCATGACGAGGACTCGGTAGCCCCCGCGCCGCCATTTCTCGACCTTCTCGAAGAGGGCGCGATACCAGTCGAGCTTGTAGGGCACGCGGTCGTTGCTTCGGTCCTTGCCTGATCCGTTCGGGAAGTAGCCGTTCGCGACCACGAGGCGGCCGAAGCGCGCGACCTGGAGCCGTCCCTCCGCGTCGAAGCGGTCTTCGCCGAGGCTCGTGTCGAGGCGGTCGGGCTTGCGCCGGGAGAGGAGGCCGACCCCGGAGTAGCCCTTCTTCTCGGCAGCGACGTAGTGGTGCTGGTAGTCGTCGAGGGCGAGGATCTCGTCGGGGATTGCCGTCGTGTCGGCGCGGACTTCCTGCAGGCCGATGATCTCCGCCCGGGAGTCGCGCACCCAGACGTCGAGGCCCTTCTTCGTCGCGGCGCGAATGCCGTTCACGTTCCAGGAATAGACCCGGACGTCGTCCTTGCTCTTCTTCGGGGGTGTCTTCATTCGGGCGGCCACGTTCAGCTCTCGTCGGACAAATAGGTATAGCCGTTCAGGCCCTGGTCGTAGCGCTTCCGGAGGAGGGCCGAATCCTCGAGGGAGATCCGGCCGTCGCGCAACGCCCGCTCGATCGTGCGGCGAACCCGCTCGGAGAGGGCACGCTTGTCGTACTGGACGTAGGAGAGGACATCGGTCACCGCGTCGCCCTCGACGAAGTGCTCGACTTCGTAGCCGTCTTCGCCGTCGAGGCGGACGTGGACGGCGTCGGTGTCCCCGAAGAGGTTGTGCAGATCGCCCAGGATCTCCTGATAGGCGCCGACCAGGAAGACGGCGAGGAAGTAGGGCGCGCCGTTCCAGGCGTGGAGCCGCAGCGTCGGCTGTTCCTCGTGCTCGCCGATGAAACGGTCGAGTCGACCGTCGGAGTCGCAGGTCAGGTCGACGATCGTCCCGTTCCGCGCGGGCTCTTCGTCCAGCCGATGGATCGGCATGACCGGGAAGACCTGCTTGACCGCCCAGGCGTCCGGAGCGGATTGGAAGATCGAGAAGTTTCCGAAATAGGTGTCGGTCAGGAGCTCGTTCAGGTCCTCGAACCCCTCGGGCGTCTCGCCGAGCTGCGAGAGGATCTCTCCGATCCGGCGGCAGCCCGTATGGAAGAGCGTCTCGGACTTCGCGCGGCCGCGCAGGTCGAGGTAGCCGAGGGAGAAGAGCGAAGCGGCTTCGTCGCGTCCGTGGAGCAGATCGTGGTAGCACTCGGAGAGGGTCTCCGGCGCGATCGTATCGACGGCCTCTTTGAGCGAGTGCAGGACGGCGTGGTCGTCCTCTTCACAGGTCGGTGGCTTCGCCGGGCTCTGGTCCCGGTTCACGCCAATCACGTCGAAGACCAGCACCGAGTGGTGGGCGACCATCGCGCGGCCCGACTCGGTGATGAGGTCCGGCTCGGAGATGCCGGCGTCGGCGCAGGCCTGGCTGGCGGCGAAGACGATGTCGTTCGCGTATTCCTGGGTCGAGTAGTTCATGGACGACGGGTCGTCGGTCCCGCCGCCGATGTAGTCGACGCCGAGGCCACCGCCCACGTCGAGCAGGTGGAGCGACTCGGCACCGAGTCGGTGGAGCCCGACGTAGATCCTCATCGCCTCGCGGAGCGCGTCCTTGTGGGCGCGGATCGACGTGATCTGGCTCCCGATGTGGAAGTGGAGCAGCCGGACGCAGTCCAGCATGTCCTCGGCGCGCAGGCGCTCCACCGCCCGCACCAGCTCGTCGGCAGACAGCCCGAACTTCGAGCGCTCGCCGCTCGACTCGACCCAACGACCGGCGCCGACGGTCGACAGCCGCGCCCGCAGTCCGATCTGGGGCCGGATCCCGAGGCTCGCGGCGGCCTTCACGATCAGGTCGATCTCGTTGTACCGGTCGACCACGATCACCGGGTTGCGGCCGAGGCGCTGGGCGAGGAGCGCGGTCTCGACGTAGGCGCGGTCCTTGTAGCCGTTGCAGACGAGCAGCGCGTCCTGCGTGTCGAGCAGCGCCAGGGCGATCAGCAGCTCCGGCTTGCTGCCTGCTTCGAGACCGACACCGAAGGGCGCGCCGAACTCGACGACCTCCTCGACCACGTGGGCCTGCTGGTTGACCTTGATCGGATAGACCCCGCGCCAGCGCCCGGCGTAGGCGTTTTCCGCGATCGCCTCCGAGAAGCAGCCGGCCAGGTGCTCGATCCGCGCCGCGAGGATGTCCGAGAAGCGGATCAGCATGGGACGACGCAGGCCGCGACGCTCGAGCTCGCCGACGAGATGAGGCAGGTCGATCGAGCGCGACGGCTCGCTGCTCGACGCGTTCATCCCGGTCTCCGTTCCACGCGGATGCACGCGGAGGTCTCCGTCGGGAGAGACGGAGAAGAAGCCGTCGCCCCAGTCGGCGATCCGATAGAGATCGGCGCTCTGTTTCGGGGTCCATTCGGACATGGCGACTCCGGCGGTGGACGGCCGCGGGACGGGAAGAGAGGAAAGGGAGGAGGAGGGCGAGCACGCTGGAGGCGCCGCCGCCGGATTCTACATGCCCGCTTTTCGCGTGTACAGGAGTCGAGACCGTCGCCTAGAGCGGCTCTTCGTGCTCTTCCTTGGCGGCGAGGTTCCGCACCTTCACGACGCCGCGGGCGCGCTCGTCGTCGCCGATCAGGAAGACACGCTCGGCGCCGGCCTTGTCCGCATCGCCCAGTACGCGCTTGAGCTTGCTCTGGCCGAGGCAGAGCTCGACCCGACGTCCCTCCGCTCGGAGCCGGGAGGCGACGCCGATCGCGGCGGGCTTCTCTGCCGGTCCGAAGGCGTAGACGACGTCCTGCACATCCCGCGCGAGATCCGGCCAGAGGCCTTCGTCCGCCAGGAGCTCTGCGATCACCGCATCGCCGAATCCGAAGCCGACGGCGGGGACGGGCTTGCCGCCGAGCGTCTCGGCCAGGCGGTCGTAGCGGCCGCCTCCCGCGATCGCGCGCAGCTCGCCCGCCGTATCGAAGGCCTCGAAGACGACGCCCGTGTAGTAGGCGAGGCCGCGGACGACGCTGGCGTCGAAGGGAACATGGTCCGCGATGCCGTAGGCGTCGAGCAGGTCGTAGAGCTTGCGCAGGTCCGCGATCGCCTGCGAGTCGTCGACGGTGAACTTCGCGGCCTCGTCGAGGGAGCGGGCCGACAGCATCTCGATCACGGTCTCGGCCTCGCCCTCGGAGAGCCCGACCTTGCCTTCGGGATCGCAGAGCTGCTCCGTCACCGCCTCGGCCCCGATCTTGTCGATCTTGTCGATCACGACACAGAGCGGTTCGAAGACGTCGGGTCGATCCGCGAGCACGCCTGCGCGCAGCGATTCCTCGAGGAGGGCGCGACTGTTGAGGCGGACGCCCACCTTTCCCCGCGCGAGGCCGAGCCCGTCGAGCGCGTGGAACATCGCCGAGAGCAGCTCCGCCTCCGCCTCGACGCCGGGCTCTCCCCAGACGTCCATGTTCCACTGGAAGTGCTCGCGCCGACGGCCGCGGGTCATGCGTTCGTAGCGCCAGTTCTGCGTAACCGTGAACCAGCGGATCGGGAAGCGCATCGCGCCCTGGCGCGCGATCACCATCCGCGCGATCGACGGCGTCATCTACGCGCGCAGCGCGAGCTCCCGGTCGTGGAGCGTGAAGTGGTAGAGCTGGTCGACGATCTCCTCCCCGGCCTTCCGTCGGAAGAGGTCGAGATGCTCGACCATGGGCGCGTCGACCTCCTCGAAGCCGAACGCATGGGCCGACCGTCGGAACTGGTCGAAGAGCCAGTTCCGACGCCGCATGTCTTCGGGGTAGAAGTCCCGCGTGCCCCGAGGGGCCTTGAGTCCGTCGCCGCCTTTGCCCTTTGCCACGGGCCGCCTTTCGTCTTTCGGGGGCGGATCGCCGACGCCCGGTCGGGGCGGCGATCCCGCGCCGGCCGAATCGGCCGGGATTTCGCGAATCAGGGGATACCACGCTCAGGCCACGATGCGCAGCGTCCGACTCGTTGGGAGGCGATTTCGCTCCCGCGAAGCGGATAGGCGGACCGCCCGCCGTCGGCTCCCCCGGCGGGAGCGGGACTGCTACAAAGCGCCGGGAACGGGCCCGTGGGCCCACCGGTCGACCCGCCCGACGGCGGTCATCCAAACGAGGGATCTGGAACCATGATTTCGATGCTCGCGAAGACTGCGCTCCGAGGGCGCCCCGACAGGCTCGTCCTGACCCTCGCCCTGACGGTTCTCGCCATCGGGGTTCTGGCGTGCGGCG